>CAZIEA010000034.1:4651-11456 GCA_964538495.1 uncultured bacterium
GAATTCGCCGTCCTGCGCGCCCGCGCCCGCCTTTCCCGAAAGGTTCCGGTTTTCATCCAGCTCGATCCGGGGCCCGCCCTTTACACGGCCGGCGAGAACACCATGATCGGAGACATGATTGCCGTCGCCGGGGGGCTCAACATCGCCGCCAAATTCGGGCGCAGTTACCCGGCCCTTTCCGAAGAGGAAGTGATCGCGGCCGCCCCCGAGGTGATTGTGGTTTGCTTGATGGGCGAGAGAGGGGAGGAGGTCCGCCGGCGCTGGCTGGAATTTCAGGGGATTCCCGCCGTGGACTCCGGCCGGTTGCATCTGCTGGAGGCGGATTTGGCCTGTCGTCTCGGTCCCGGCTTGCTCCGGGGGACGAGAACCCTGGCGGACTGGCTGCACCCGGAATGGGAAGTTGTTCCGGGAGGTTCGAGATGAGCGGGATTGCCCCGTTCTCCGGACGTGAACGGCTCCGGATTTTCTGGACGGCCCTGGGGCTGGCCCTGTTCTTTTCTCTGGCGGCCGCCCTGTCCCTGGGAAGCGTCCGCATTTCCCCGGGCGAGATTCCCGGAATCCTGTGGCGGGGTTTGCTGGGGGAAGATCCGGTTTCCCCGGAGGAATTCATCATTCTGCGCCTGCGCTTGCCCCGGGCGCTGGCGGCGCTCCTGGTGGGGGGGGCGCTGGCGGCGGCCGGGACCCTTTTTCAGGGCTTGTTCCGGAATCCCCTGGTAGAGCCCTATACGCTCGGGGTTTCCGGGGGGGCCACCGTCCTGATCGGGCTGGGCGTGCTCTTGTTCGGAGACGGGGCTTTCGCGTTCGCCCCCCTGCTCGGATTTCTCGGGGCGCTCCTGGCCGTGTCGCTGGCCTGCGCCTGGGCGGGCCGAGCCGGGAATCTCGGGGTGGAGAGGCTGATTCTGATCGGAGTGATGATTTCCTTCATCTGTTCCGCCCTCTTGATCGGTCTGGTCGCGGGCGCCGGGCTCGACCGTTTCCGGAGTCTGCTTTACTGGACCATGGGATCCCTGGCGGGGACCGATCTCCGGTCCCTGAAATTGCTTTCGGTGGTGGTGGCGGCCGCTTTCGGGCTGGCCTTGACCCGGGCCTGGCCCCTTAATGCCCTGGCCCTGGGGGAGGAAACCGCCGCCGGGTTGGGATTCGACCTGGAGCGGGAAAAGCGCCTGATCGTCCTGATCGGCTCCATCCTGGCCGGAATGGCGGTCTCGCTGGCCGGGGTGGTTGGTTTTGTGGGACTCCTGGTCCCGCACCTGCTCAGGAGGTTGGTGGGCCGGGATCACCGGGTCTTGCTTCCGGCTTCCTTGGCGGGCGGGGCGCTTTTCCTGCTCTTCTGCGACACCCTGGCCCGGGTCGCCTTCTCTTCCCGGGGGATTCAGTTCCCGGTGGGGGCGATGACCGGGCTGATCGGGGGCGCGGCTTTCCTGGTCATCCTGGTCCGGGGAAGGATGGAGTGATGGCCGGCGGCGGCGAGTTGATCGTGCTTTCGGAAGTCCGGGCCGGCTACGGACGGTCCGAGGTTCTTCGGGGCGTGAGTCTCGAAGTCAACCCCGGGGAATTCGTCGGCATTCTCGGGCCTAACGGGGCCGGAAAGTCGACCTTGATCCGGGTGCTGGCGGGGATCCTGCGGCCCTGGTCCGGTCGGGTAAGCTATCCTTTCCTGCCCCCGGGTGATTTCCGAGGCGGTTTGGCCCGTTCCCTGGCCGTTCTCTTCCAGGAACGGGCGGAGAAGCTGGACATCCCGGTGGATTCGGTCGTCACCTTGGGGCGGCTCCCTTACTTCAAACCCCTGCAATGGGGGCCTTCCCGGCGGGACCGGGAACTGATCTCGCAGGCCCTGGAGAGGACGGGGATGACGGCGCTGGCCGGCCGTCCCTTTTCCTCCCTGAGCGGCGGGGAGCGTCAGCGGGCGCTTCTGGCCATGGCCTTGGCCCGGGGCCCCCGGGCGTTGCTCCTGGACGAACCGGTTCAGAACCTGGACATCCGTTATCAGGTGGAGATTTTTCAGGTGCTCCGGGAGCTCAACCGAATCCAGGGAGTCGGGGTGGTGGCGGTTCTGCACGACCTCAACTTGGCTTCCCGCTACTGCACGCGCCTGATCCTGCTGCGGGAAGGCTCCATCCTGGCCGCCGGCGCTCCCTCGGAGCTCCTGAACGACAATACCCTGGAACAGCTTTATGGGGTCCGGCTCCGGGTTTTTCCGGTTCCGCCCCTGGGGCTGGCGGTGCTTCCCGTCGGAGGCGAGGTTTGACAAACTCCTTTTGCGAACCGTAAACTTTCCCTACGGGTTTTAACCGCGAATCTCCGCCAACTCAAACTAAGATTCCGCAGATTACCGCAGATTATTTTTCCAGATTATTTTTCCCACAGATTTCTAACTACAGGCTGAAGGCTGAAGACTGAAGGCTGAAGGAACCGCCGCAACGATTGAACTACAAATTCCGCGAATTCCGGATTCTGAATTCTGGAAGGAAAGCCGTCTTCACGCCCCGATTACGATTACGACAACGATAACGACAACGAGAAATAATCAGAGAAATCAGAGTTAATCAGGTGCAAAAGCTTGCGCCTTCTGACTCCTGTTTCCTGTTTCCTGTATCCTGGGTTCCGACCGATTACTGATCACGGATTACTGTTTTTCCTGAACCCTGAACCCTGAACCCTGGTTTCCGCCGGATTACGGATCACTGATTACGGGTTACGTGAATCCTGACTCCTGTTTCCTGTATCCTGACTGTATGCTCTATGCCCGGACACGACAACGAATGAAGGATTCAAGATTCAGAATCCAGAATGCGCAAGAATCTGGGTAAATCTGTGCAATCTGTGGGGGAAAAAACGTGAAATCCGTGGAATGCGTCTTGAAACCGGGAGATAAGAGATGAAACTCAAGATCAGAGGAGCGATATTCGACAACGATAACACCATCGCCAAGATCTACCCCGATCCCAGGACCTACTGGCGGGAAGTCTTTCTGGAAATCGTCAAGGAGTGCGGGGGCCGGGTGCCGCCGGGCCGGGAAGACGAGTTTATGCTCTCTTACTATACGGCCAACGGGTTCGAGGACAAGCTTGCCGAGATCGGGCTCCGCACCACCTTCGAGGAGTTTCAGGCCGGGAAGGGAAGGGTGGATGAAAGACTGCGGCTCAAGCATATCCGGGCGGGGAATTCCCGGCTCTTCGACGACGCGGTCGAGTTCATCAGGTATCTTCATGAGCGGGGGATCAAGTACGGCGTCGCGACCTTCACCTCGAAGCCCGTGGTGATGGCCGCGATCGAGATGGTTCCCGGCCTGCCCCCCCCCGCCGGTTTCTTCGGTTGGGACGATTCCCTCAAACTTGGCTACGAAAAGCCCGATTCTCGGATTGCCCGGACGGTTCTGGCCCAACTTGGGGTGGAACCTTCCGCGGCGATCATGGTCGGGGACCGTCTGACCGACGTGGTCATGGGGAACCTGGCCGGGATGACCACGGTCTTGGTCAAGCGCCGGGAGGAAGACGGCGAGGACCTGGTGGGTTCGCTGGAGCGCGAGATCGAGGAGATCAAGCGCCAGTGCCGGTTTGAGGACTTCGACAAGATCCCCAACTATCAGGTCGCGCGGCTGACCGAGATCATTCCCCTGCTCGAGCAAGCGTAGCGTCCCGCTTCGGGGAGAGCAGGCGGAAACGCCAGAGATGTTCGACCCCCCGGGCGATCCCGACCCGGGGACCGGCTACGATCCTTTCCCGGTTTCGGCGGGTTCCCCGGAGGAGGTAGAGTTCCTTGCCCAGGGTGAGGTCGTGGCCGTTGAAGGAGATGTCTATCCTTATGGCCTCCGTGAGCTTGCCGGGCCCATCGGCAAGATCACGGCTTCGGTTGCCCCGGTTGAGCTTCATCGCTTCTCGGCCGGAGAGAGGATCGAGGGCCCGGATCAGGACCGCTCCCGGAACCCCTTCCGGTTCGGTGGTGATGTTAAGCAGGAAATGGAAGCCGTAGCAGAGATAGACATAAGCCACTCCCGGGGGACCGAACATAATGGAACTCCGCGGAGTCGGCCCCCGGAAGGCGTGCGAGGCTCCATCGCGGCGCCCGGTGTAAGCCTCGGTTTCCACGATGCGCCCGGACAGGATTTTTCCCCGGATTTTCCGGACCAGGATTTGCCCCAGCAGGCTCCGGGCCACCCGGACGGTGGAGCGCGAATAATAATTCCGGTCCAGGACGCCGGCCGGCATTCCCGCGTCCGGGTTCATCCCCCGGCCTCTCTTTCGCTTCGGCTCTCGGCCGCCGCGCCCGGGTTCCGGCGTTCGAAGAGAGCCAGGAGTTCGAGGTGGGGGGTGTGAGGGCGTGAACGAGCCGGTAATCCCGCAAAATCGCTCCGGCCTCCGCCGCGAAGGTCTTGGGGTTGCAGGAGGAGTAAACGATCGTTTTCGGGGCGATCGCCAATATCCGCTCCAGCACCCGGGGGCTGAGGCCGCTCCGGGGGGGATTGACCGCGGCCAGGTCGAATTTCCCCCGCCAGGCCCCGAGGTTTTCCCGGAGGATCCGCCGGGCTTTTCCCGCCAGGTAGAGGGTGTTGCGGATCCCGTTGCGGAGGGAATTTTCCCGGGCTGACTCCACCGCCGTCGGGTCCAGCTCGATCCCGGTGATTTCCCCCTCCGGTCCGGCCAGGACGATGCCCAGCCCTCCGGACCCGCAGAAAATATCCAGGGTCTTTCCCCCTCCGGCCAGGAGCGGGTTTTCCCGCAGTTCCCGGTAAAAAACGCTCAAGGCTCCCGGGTTGACCTGGGCAAAGGCAAAAGCCCCGTAGCCGATGACGAGGCCGGCGATTTTCTCCTCAAGCCGGCCGGTTCCGGCCAGGAGCCTTGTCCGCCCGGGGACGACGGCGTCGGAGAGAGCGTCGTTGACGGTGTGCAGGAGGGAGATTTCGCCTTCTCCCCGGCTTGCCCCGAAAACCGCCGCCCGAAGGGATTCCCCGTCCACTCTTGCCCCGGAAGAGGTCACCAAGTTGACCAGGGTCTGCCCCGTGAACTTGGTTTCCCTGATCACCAGGTTTCGCCAGACCCCCTCCTTTCTCCGCCAGCTCCAACTCGCCCCCCCGGCGGCCCGGGCGAAGTCGCGGATGGCCCGGACCAGCGCCCCGGCCTCGGGAGAAAAGATCGGGCATTCCTCGAGGTCGAAGACCTCTCTCCCGGCGTCCCGCCGGTGCAAGCCGCAGACGAGCGCTCCCCTCTTGTCCTCCCCGAAAGAGAATTCCATCTTGTTGCGGTGGGAGAAAATTTCCGGGGAGGGGGAGACGGGGGCGAGAATCCCCGGCGGGGCGATTCCCTCCAGGAGCCGCCGACAGAAGAGGTATTTCTCTTCGAGCTGCCGGGGGTAGGGGATATCCTGGAACCGGCAGCCCCCGCAGAGCCCGAAGTGCCGGCACCGCGCCTGAGTTTTAACCGCTTCCGTCACGGTTTTTGTTTCCTTTTCCGGAATGACTTCCACAAATTTAACCGCTTTGTTCACATGTAGGCATGTAGAAAATCAGATTCTCTCGCTGTTTCTCCACAGCTTTCACAGATTACCGTACTCGTACTCGAACTCGTACTCGTAATCGGCATAGGGCATAGAGTAAGGGTTCAGGAGTCGGTCCACTAAGTCCACTTCGTCCATATCGTCCACTCGGTTCTACATGTCTACATGTGAATCGCGGTGGTTCCTTCAGCCTTTAGCCTGTTGTTCAATCCGTGAAATCTGTGGACAAGAAATAACCTGCTTAATCCGCGAAATCGCGGTTATGATATTCTCATACCGCCAAAAATAGGAATCGAGGGAAAGGATCATGGAAACCGAAGTATTCGTGCTCTGCGACGCCGCTACGGATTGCCGGGGCAAGCTCAATATCCTGGGGACATTCGACACCACCCGGACCACGGGGTTTCCGATGGTTCTGCCGCATTGCGCGATCGCCCTGCGCCTGCGGTTTACCATGATGGAAGAAGGCCGCCACCCGGTTTCCATCAGCCTCCGGGATCCGGAGGGGAAGGAAATGATGCCGCCGATGCGGGGGGAGTTCCGCTTTCAAGTCCCTCCCGGACGTTTCAGCGCGGCCGCCAACCTGGTCCTGAACATGGACGGCCTCCGCTTCGCCGAACCGGGGGAATACATATTCGAGCTGGATATCGACGGAAAAAGGGCCCGGTCCCTACCCCTCTACTTGCTGGGGCCGCCGCCTGCTCCGCCCGCTTCCTCCGGAGAGGCGGGCTGAGCCGGATCGGAGATGAGCGTTCCCGGGGATAATGACGATCGGGTTCCCGGCATCCGGGGCCGGCTTCTCCTGGTCAAGCTCGGTTCGATCGGAGACGCGGTCGGGGTTCTGCCGCTGGTCAACCGCCTGCGGCGCGGTCTCCCCGGGTGGGAGATCGCCTGGCTGATCGAACCCAAGGCTTACCCGGCCGTGGCCGCTCACTCTGCCGTGGACCGCTACATCGTCCATCGCCGGGGGGAGGGGGCGCTATCCTTCTTCCGGGCTCTCGCCGAGATCAGGAAGTTCAAACCCGATCTCGTGATCGATCTCCAGAGGATCCTGCGCAGTTCCTTTTTTACCTTTTTTTCGGGTTCCCGCCGCCGGCTGGGATTCGACCGGGCCCGCTGCAAGGAGATGTCCTGGTTGTTCACCAACTTGAAGATTCCGCCCGCCCCGCCCGGACGTCACATGGTTTCTCAGTACCTGGAGTTTGCGGATTATCTGGGGCTCCCCCCCGCCCCGGTGGAATTCAACCTTTCCCGTTTTCCGGGGGCCCGCCGCCGCGCGGACGAACTTCTGAAGAATTTGGCGGGGCGGCCC
>CAZIEA010000034.1:11497-16291 GCA_964538495.1 uncultured bacterium
AGGTCCGGGAGCGCTTCGGCGCGGCGTCCCTGGACCTGACCGGCTCCGGCGGCATCGAGGTCCTGACCGAGATCTTGGCTTCCGCGCGAGCGGTGGTGAGCGCCGACACCGGACCGATGCACATCGCTTCCGCCCTGGGCGTCCCGGTTTTGGCCCTTTTCGGCCCGGCCGATCCCGCCCGGACCGGGCCGTACCGTCATCTGGACCTGGTCCTGAGATCGCCGCTGGCCTGCGCCGGCTGCGGGCGCCGCCGCTGCCCGGGCGCCGAGTGCATGGCCGCTCTGGCGCCCGATCTGGTCTGGTCCGCTCTGGAAAGGATATTAAGGCCCCCGGCCGTCCCCGAGGCCGAGTCCGGCCGCCGGGGAGGAAGGGGGCCGATCGGGTAACGGACGTTCGCGGATGGGCGGCAAACCCGAAAAACTGGCCCGGGCGATACCGGGAGGCTTTGTCCTGACCCGAGCCGGGGAATGGTTCTGCGTCTGTCCGGAATCCGCGGCCTCTGAAGTGGTCTCCGCGTCCCGGGCCTACCTGGCGGGAGCCGGAGTTTCCCTGGGGACCGGGAGGGGAACCGTCCGGGCGGTCGTGGCGGCGGGAAGGGAAATGGTGTTCCGGCGCTATCTCCACGGGGGAATTTTCCGGGGCCTGACCGGGGATCGCTTTCTCGGGCCCGGGCGTTTTCTCGACGAGCTGGAAGTTAGCCTGGCCGCGGTGCGCGGCGGAGCCCGAGTTCCGGAACCCCTGGGGCTTCTCTTGAAAAAAGCCCGGCTTTGCTGGCGGGGGGCATTGATAACCGGCCGGATCGCCCGGGCCTCTGATCTGGCCGCTTTTCTGGCCGGGACTTCGCCGGATCCCGGCCGGCTTCGCCGCGTCCTGGAGGCGGTGGCCTCGGCCGCCGCCGGCCTGCACGGGGCCGGAATCCGCCACCGGGATTTTCACCTTAAGAACATTCTTCTGGAAGAGACGGGGGGGGAGTTCCGGGCCTGGATTATCGATCTTGACCGGGCGGACAGGTGCCCGCCCGGCTCCCGGGCGGCCCGGGCGGACAATCTCGGGCGGTTGCGGCGTTCCTGGTTCAAACTCAAGCAGGAAAACCCTGAGCTGCCCCGGGTTTCCTGTGGGCGTTTTCTCCTGCTTTACGCGGGGGGAGATCGCCGGGAAGCCCGGGCCCTGGCGGCGGCCGCCGCCGGGTCGGGATTGTTTTTGCGTCTGCGTCTTTTATCCTGGCGGCTCCGGAAGAGGCTGGGATTGAGGATATACGCCCGGCCCCGCCCGGACCCCGGCGTGTCCCCGGGCGCTTCTTCGTGATATCCTGATTAAAACAGGCTGAAGGCTGAAGACTGAAGGCTGAAGGGAAAGCCGCGCTATTCACATGTAGACATGTAGAACATGTAGATTGGCAAATTCGAAACCGCGAATCTCGCGAATCCCCGCCAACCGAAACTAAGATTACGCAGATTGCCGCAGATTATTTCTTATTCACAAATTGCACGGATTTCACGGATCGGTCGCTATCGTTATCGTGAATCGGAACGTGATAATCAGAGAAATCAGAGTTAATCAGGTGCAAAAGCTTGCGCCTCCTGACTCCTGACTCCTGTTTCCTGTATCCTGACTCTATGCTCTCTGCCCTATGCTCTATGCTCGAACCTGAACCCTGAACCCTGTATGAAGGTAGCTTTCTGCCTGGAGAACTTCGTCCCTTCCCGCGGGGGGGCGGAGCAGTACGTGAAGGATCTTTCCCTGCTTTTCTGCCGGGAGGGGCACGAAGTCCATATCTTCACCATGCGCAGCCTGGTGGAGGAGGAAGAGAACCTGAAAATCCACCTGATTCCGGTTCCGGCGCGGCCTAAGTTTCTCCGGGCCCTCTGGTTCGCCTTCAGTTGCCGGAACGTTCTGCTCCGCGAGGACTTTTCCGTGGTTCACAGCTTCGGCCGGACCCTGGGCATGGACGTGTTTCAGCCCCTGGGCGGTTCCCAGATGGCCGGTCTGGTCGGCAACCTGCGCTCCATCGACAGCGCCGCCAAGAGGCTTTTCAAGGTAGCCTGCTATATTTTCAGTTTCCGGCGCTGGGTGTATTTCCTGATCGAGCGGATCCAGCTCCGGCAGGCGGCGGTGACGGTGGCGATTTCGGAGATGGTCAAAAACGACCTGGTCAAATACACCCGGCTCGGGCATGGGGAAATCCGGATTGTCCGCAACGGGGTGGACTTGATCAAGTTTCACCCCGGCAACCGGGACCTCTTCCGGGAGGATCTTCGCCGCCGCCTGCGGCTTTCCCCGGAGGATATCCTGATCCTTTTTGTCGCCCACAACTTCCGGCTCAAGGGACTCAGGCCCCTGCTCGAAGTCATGAGCCGTCTGGCGGCCCGCCGCCCGGAGATTTCCTATCGGCTCGGGGTTTTGGGCCAGGGGAAGACTGCCGGGTTCCGGCGGCTGGCCCGCAGATGCGGGGTGGAAAAGCGGGTGCTCTTTTTGGGGTCGAGCAAGGAGACGCATCCTTTTTACGCCGCCGCGGATGTCTGCGTGCACCCGAGTTTCTACGATCCTTCCGCCCTGGTCGTGCTCGAGGCCATGGCCAGCGGGCTGCCCGTCATCACCACCAAGTTCTGCGGCACTTCCGAGATTATCAGCGAGGGGAGGGAGGGTTTCGTGGTCGCGACTCCCAACGACATCGAGGAAATGACCGCGCGCCTGATCGAGCTGTCCGATCCGCCCCGCCGGCTTCAGATGGGGATGCTGGCCCGGGCTCAGGCGGAACAAGCTCCTTACATCCGGAACATGCGGGCCATTCTCGGGATCCACGATGAATATTGCCGCCCTCGTCCCCGAGCTTGAGGCGCCGAGCTGCCGATTCCGGATCGCCCAGTACCGGGATCCGCTCCGGAAAGAAGGCATCGAGCTGGCGGTGCGGGAAATTCCCCGGGGCCTCCGGGCCCGCTATGGCCGCCTCAGCGCCGCCGCCGGCTTTGACGCGGTGGTTCTTCACCGCAAGCTCTTAAGCCTTTTCGAATTTCGTTGCCTGCGCTCTGCGGCCCGCCGCCTGATCTTCGATTTCGACGATGCCGTGATGTTAAGGGACTCGAACTCGGCTAAATTCGAGTCGAAAAGCCGCCGCCGGCGGTTTTCCCGGCTGGTTGCCGGAGCGGACCTGGTGATCGCGGGCAACCGATACCTGGCCGAGCTGGCCCGAGAGTTCAACCCCGCGGTCCGGATCATCCCCACCCCGGTGGACTTGGACGAATTTCCGTCCCGCCCCCGGCCCGGAGCCGGAAAGACGATCGGCTGGGTGGGGACAAGCTCCAACTTCATCTACTTGCGTCCCGTCCTTCCCGCCCTGGCCCGGGTGCTGGAACGGGATCCGGAAAGGCGGCTGGTGATCGTCGCCGAGCGCCGGCCCGTTCTGGAGGGGATCCGGTTCGAGTTTCGCCCCTGGTCCCCGGAAACGGAGAGATCGGCTCTGGCCGACTTCAGCCTCGGGATCATGCCCCTGAACGACGATCCCTGGAGCCGGGGGAAATGCTCCTTCAAGATCCTCCGCTATTTTGCGGCTTTTCTGCCCGTGGTGGCCTCTCCGGTGGGGATGAACCGGGAAGTGGTTCGACCGGGAGAAAACGGCTTTCTGGCCTTAAGCGGGGAGGAATGGGAAGAGGCCCTGGAAAAGATCATCTCCGACGGGGCCTTGCGGGAACGGCTGGGTACGGAAGGGCGTAAGACGGTGGAGGCGGGTTTCAGCCTCGCTTCCGCCGTCCCCAGGCTGATCGAGGCGTTGCGGGCGGGATCTTGAAATGGAAATCTCGGTTTGCATCGTGAGTTGGAACGTCCGCGAACTCCTGCGGCGCTGCCTGGACTCGGTGCTGGCGGAATTGCGGGGCTTGGAAGGGGAGGCGGCGGTGGCCGACAACGCCTCCTCCGACGGCAGCTCGGAGATGGTGCGGCGGGATTACCCCGGGATCAGGCTGGTTTGCGGCGGCCAAAACCGGGGTCTGGCCGCCGCCGCCAATCCCCTGCTGCGCTCTGCCACCGGACGCTATCTTCTCCTGCTTAACCCGGATACGGTGCTTAACCCCGGGACCTTGCGGGGGATGGTGGAATTTCTCGACCGCCATCCCGAGGCGGGCGGGGCGGGATGCCGGCAGCTCAACCCGGACGGGAGCCTGCAGCCTTCGGTGCGGGCTTTCCCCACCCGCTTGACCGGATTGGAGCAGTTTACCGTCCTGGGCCGAATGGGAATCCTCGGCTGCGAGCGCCGGCGCTATCTCCAAAAGGACTTCGACTACGATCGGCCATCCCGGGTGGAACAGCCGATGGGGGCCGCGCTTTTTCTGCGCCGCGAGGCTGCGGCCCGGGCCGGCTGGCTGGACGAAGGCTATTTTTTGTATTTCGAGGAGGTCGACCTCTGCTGGCGGTTGGCCAGGGCCGGATATCCCATGTATTACAACCCTTCGGTCTCAATCGTCCACCACGGGGGGGCGAGCGCCGCCCAGGCCGGGCCCGTCCAAAGCGCCTGGCTGATCCGGAGCTTTCTCCGGTTCATCCGGGTGCGTTACGGGGTCGAGGCCCTGAGGCGTTATCGGCGCTGGTTTATCCCCTTGCTCAAGGCTCGTCTTGCCCTCGACATCGGCCTCTTGAAAGCTTCCGGGACGCTGCGGGGCAGGGGGCCCCGGGCGGAGAAGACTCGGGCCAAGCTGGCATGGAAGCGCGAATTCAGGGACATGCACCTGGCAAAGGTCCTGGATGAAGAAAAGATTTCTCCTGCTCAGCCACGATAACGCCCTGACCGGGGCGCCCATTTGC
>CAZIEA010000035.1:0-1370 GCA_964538495.1 uncultured bacterium
GGGCAGCAGCAGCGAGTAGAGGTCGTGGAGCGCCCCCAGCGCCCGGCGGGGAGAGGAGAAGAACTTAAAGGGATCGGGGGCGGCGAACTCGGTAAGGGCCAGGATGCCCTCGTCCACGGCGGCGGCGGTTATCTCGCCGGACACGGGGGTCCCCTCCCGGTCGCGGAGGGTGAAATCAAGGGCGAGTTCCTCGCCCGGCCGGCACTCCGGGGGGCCGGAAACCTCCACCCCGAGGCGGTATTTTTCTTCGACTACGGGAAGATAGACGCTCCCGGAGGCCCGGGTGGGGGCGGGTTCCCCGTCCCGGGCCAGGGGGCGGTAAACCGAGACCGTGCAATGGACTCCGGGCAAGCAGCTCTCATCCAGCGGGAGATCGAGCACGATCGAGTTCCCTTCCAGGGTAAAGGCTTGCCAGCCGACCAGGCGGGAGGTCTCGACCTGGAGCAGGCCGTATCCCGGGAAGGGCGAACGGATGGAGAGAGCGGCGGTCTTGCCCGGCCGGAAGGGGCCTCCGATCGCGGAAACATCCACTCTTTCCGGAAATTCCAGGGACCAGGGAAAGCTGTCCTGGGCGGAGTCGGAACTGCGGAAGACCAGGGAGGTCGAACTCCCGGAGTCCGGATCCCGGACCAGGAGCAGATGTTCCCCCCAGCCGGAGGGGGAAAAATCGTAACTGCCCCGCCCTTCCTTCAGGCTGACGGTTCCCGAACTCCAGGGTTCTTCGACGCGCCGGCTGGAGGTGTAGGAATAGTTGCCGTTATCGTCGCGGGTCAGGACCGAGGGCCAGGTGACCCGGGCGATGTCGGCTTCCAGGGTCAGATCCGCCGCCCGGACCGAACCGTCGGGGTTGGCGGCAGGGTGCGCCCGCCGGCAGGGTCTGATCTTTATTCAGGCCCAGGATCCCGATATAGAAGGGATAGGGGTAGACCCGGGAAGATCCCCGGGCAGTGACGGCCCGGCCGCTTGCCTCGAGCACCGAGGCGCTCAAACTCGCTTCCAGAGCGGCCGGGGGTGAGATGTCGCCGGGGGCCTCGGCGGCGATTTCGGCGCGGCCGTCCTCGGCGAGTTCGAGTTTGAACTCCCGGCCGCTCCCGGGAACATATTTTTTCTCCTCGTCCCCGAAAGCCCATCTCTCCCAGCCCTCCGGCTGGAAGGGGGCGGGCAGGAAGTCGAGATGGCCCTGGAGCGGGAGGCCCGCCGCCGGGGCTCCGGTGTAATAACGGCTCCTGACGGAAAAGGCCAATTCCTCCCCGGGGCCGGCCTCTTCGGGGGCCGCGACCGAGACCTCTAGGGTGGGGGGGACAAAATCCGCCACCCGGAACGCGCCCCGGCCCAAGACGGTCTCCGAACCGGGCAGGACGAGCTCAAGC
>CAZIEA010000035.1:1380-4597 GCA_964538495.1 uncultured bacterium
ACAGCAGTGCGGTTGCTTTACTTGCGTACGAGGTTGATGAAAAAGGCAAATTTACCAAAGACGGCGGCCAATTCGCCGGAAAAGCCGGGGTGTTCCCGGAAGAGGCGGCCGTCCGGCCCGAGTACCTTCAACCGGACCGGGAAGGGGTCGGGCCGGGAAAAGTCGGCCCGGCGGAGCAAGCCGCGGCAGTGGACGGTCTCCCCGGGCCGGTAAACTCCCCGGTCGGTGTAGAGAAAAGCCTGGGCCGGATCCGGGGGGAAGTCGGGGCCGGAGAGTTTCCGGCCGCAGGACACCCGCGACCCCGGCAGGGCGAGGAAGTTGAAATCATCCGGGCCCGAGGCGGTGACCAGGTAAGGTTCCAGCCCCTCCCCGGACGGCAGCTCCAAGCGGACGCAGCCGTCGGCGCCGGTCTCTCCGGAAGCCAGGATCTGATTGGGGGTGTTGAAGATCTCGACCCGGGCCCCGGGGATGGGGTTGCCTTCCCGGATCGAGGCGACCCGGACCAGGGCTTCCCCGGGGAGCAGATGGGCGCTCACCCCGAGGTCCGAGACGACCACGATCTTGCGGGAGACCTCCCAGTCGTTCACGTTCTCGGCGGCGAGGGTCAGGGCGAAAATTCCCCTGTCGTTTTCTCCCGTTAACTCGGCGAGGTTTAACCATTGGCGATGGACTTGGTTGCGGAGGGCTTGCGGGATCCGGATTTCCCGCCGCCGGGCCGGGGAGGAGATATCGTCCTTGCTCCTGGCCTCCCAGTACCAGGGGGAGGACTGTTCCTGATGGACCAGCTCGGCGATGTTGTTGGGATAGATCCGGCGGGCCTCGATGGTGAACGAGTCGAGATTGACCGACTCGATCCGGAGTCGTCGGGCGCCGAGGGCGGTGAGGTAGCGCCCGCTGTCGGCGAAATCCACCGCGGGTTTGAGTTCGGGCAGACAGGTCGTCAGTTCCAGGTCGTCTTCGGGGCCGGTCCCGTTCTCGGCTTTGAGGTCCCGGTCGAAGCGGATGGTGTAGATGGTATTGGGGAGAAATTCCCCCCGGATTCTCACCCCGGAAGAGTCCCAGTAACTTGACTCGACGCGGAAATCCATGGCCGGGGCGATGGAGAGATGAGCCTTGATCCGGGAAGGGTCGACCGGCTGGGAAAATCTGACTTCGACGTACTTGTCGCTCAGGGAGGCATAAGCCCGGGAGGATTCGATTTCGAGACCGGCGGCGAGAGGGATCTCGCGCGTGACTTCCGCCGGGAGGGGGAGATTTCCGGCGGCGGGCGGGGTGCCGGCCCGGAGAATCAGGCTGATATTTCCGGTCCCTTCCCGGATGGGCCCGACCTTGATCGCGAGGTTCTTGCCCGAGTCCGGAGGGAGGGCGGACCAGGGAATTTCCTCCCCGCCGGGATAATGGATTCGCAGGCGGGAGAAAAGAGTTTCGGCGTTGACGGGGGCGTTGAAGGAAAGGGCGATCTCGGCCCTCCCGCCGTGGGACCACGCGGTCTGGCGGGCGTTCTCCAGGCTCAGGGGCGCGCTGGAAAAAGCGAAGGTTTGCTCCGGCGCCGTCCGGCCGCCCGAGAGACGGAATCCCCGCTTGAACCCGGCCCGCCAGTTCGAGCAGGGCGGCCAGGGGGCGGAGGGAGTGAAGGTGAGGGTCCGGTCGTTGGTCCAGAGGAAATTCCCGGCTACGAAAGGGGCGAAAACCACCGGGGCTTCCGCCGGCTGAACGGGCGGGGAGGGGAAGATCCAGGTCAGGGTATCTCCGGCGCCGACCATCCCGCCGTCGCCGGGGAAAAAAACCGTCCGCTCCGGCTCTCGGAGGAATTCCCGGTTTAACAGTTTCCAGGCGATCAGCCCGTTGAGCGCGAGCAGCCCGGCCCCGAAACAGACGGCCAGGACGAACCAGCGGTTGGAAAAGCCATTTTTCATTCCCGCCTCCCGGTTTGAGGTTTCCCCCAAGCTACCGGAAAAATGCGGCCGAAATATGGCGGGAATGTGAACTAATGTGGCCGGGCCGGGTTGACGCTCGAGGGGAGTCCACGGATCTCGCAGATTGAACTTCAGGCTGAAGGAACCGCCGCGCTATTCACATGTAGACATGTAGGACATGTAGGAGGGTTCAGGAGAGAGGCAGGGTGAAGGTGAAAAGGGCGCCGCCTTCCGGGGGGCTGGCGGCCTCGATCCGTCCGCCGTGCTTTTCCACGATGCTCTTGGCGATGGCCAGCCCCAGGCCGGAGCCGTAAGGCTGGCTGCCGTTGCGATCCTCGGTGGTGAAAAAGCGCTCGAATACTTTTCCCAGGTTGGCGGGGGCGATCCCGGGTCCGGTATCCCTGACCGCCGTGAGCACCCCCCGGTCGGGCAGGGGGGCGACCGAGACCGTGACCGTTCCCCCGGGGGGGGTATAGCGGAAGGCGTTCTCCAGCAGGTTGAGGATGACCTGCTCGATCCGGCCCGGGACGATGCTGACCGGGAGCGCCTTCTCGGGCAGTTCGACTTTCAGCTCCGCCCGGGGCCGCTCGAAGGCGGCTTCGGCCCGGCCCAGGACCCCGAGCACGAAATCGGGATAGTTGACGGTTTCGCGGGGAGCGGCGGCGGTCTCGATGTCCAGGCGGGTCAGGGCGGCCAGTTCCCCCACCAGGGCGTTCATGCGCCTCCCGTCGCGGCGGATGTTGGCGGCAAAACGGCGGCGGCTGCTCTCCCCCGGGGGATCCTCCGACTCGAGAATTTCCGCCGCCCCGATGATGGCGGTCAAGGGGGTTTTCAGCTCGTGCAGGGTTTCGGAGATGAAGTCCCGGTTGTAACGGTTGCGTTTTTCCAGGTCCGCGGTCATGCGGCGCAGGGAACCGGCCAGGACCCCGATCTCTCCGCGCCCGCGCAGGTTTTGGGGAATCTCCCGGGCGGCGCCCCGGGCGATGTCGCCGGCGGCCCGGGTAAGCCGCCGCAGGGGCCGGGTGATGGTGAAAGCCAGCGCGGCCGCGGCCGCCGCCGCGAAAATCCCGGCCAGGATCAGGGCCCGGGTCTGCTCGGTTATGATCTCCCCGATGGCCTGGGTGATCGGTCCGGTATGGCGGGATACCATGACCGCCCCCAGAAGTTCGCCGGTCTCGCTCCGGAGGGGGACGGCGACGTAGTAATACACGTAGTTTTGGTCTTCGGTCAGCTCCCAGCGCGCCCCGTATCGGCCCGCGAGCGCCTGGCCCACTTCCGGCCGCGAGGAAAAATCTATTCCC
>CAZIEA010000035.1:4607-16011 GCA_964538495.1 uncultured bacterium
CGGTGGAGTCGTCATGGGAATCGAAAAGCACGATTCCCTTCGGGGAAATGATTCGGAACCGGGTCATCAGGTCCGGGCCGTAAACGGAGAGCAGTTTCTGGAACCGCGCCGCGCCCTGTTCCCGCCAGGGCTCGGGAACGTCCAGGACCATGGAGCGGTAATGCTGCCCGGCCAGGAGGGCGTAGGCGCCCATTTCCTTTTCCAGCGCGGTCCTGGTGTAGCGGTCGAAAAAGGAAACGGTGAAGCGGTGCAGGAACCAGGAGGGGATGATGACCACGGCCAGAAAGGCAAGCCCGATTTTCCAGCGGATGCTCACTCTTCTTCGCCCAGGCGCCGGTGGAGGCGATAACCTTCCCCGTAGACGGTTTCGACGGGATCGAGATCCGGCCGCAGGGCCCGGAACTTGGCGCGGATTTTTTTGACCGTGGTGTCGACGCTGCGGTCGCCGACCGCGGCGGATTCCGGATAGAGCCGTTCGAGCAGCGTTTGGCGGGAAAAAATCCGGGCCGGGTAACGGGTTAGTGTCTCCAGGAACCGGAATTCCAGGGCGGTCAGGTCCAGGCGTTTTCCGTCCAGCCTCGCGGTCATGGACGCGGGCGCGATCTCCAAAGGCCCCAGCAGCCGCCGGTCGTGCTCCCGGTCCCCCGCGGACCGGCGGAGAACGGCCCGGACCCGGGCCGCCAGTTCCCGGGGGCTGAAGGGTTTGGTGACGTAATCGTCGGCTCCGAGCTCGAGGCCGAGGACGCGATCCACTTCCTCCCCCAGCGAGGTGAGCATGATCACCGGCACCTCGGGGGCCAGTTCCCGGAAACGGCGGAAGAGATCGAGCCCGGAAATCCCCGGGAGCTTGAGATCGAGCAGGACCAGCGCCGGGCGGCGCCGGCGGAAAAGTTCGAGTCCGGAATCCCCGGAGAGGGCGTGGGAAAAAGCGAAGCCGTTTTCCTTGAGGACATACTCCACCACCTCGGCAATGTGGCGGTCGTCGTCGATCAGCAGTATCCCGGCCATTGCCGTTCTCCACGAATTACGCTAATTCAGGCGCTTGGATTCACCATGTAGAACATGTAGGTCATGTAGGAGTACATCTCCGCCGCTGATTCAGCCTAACTTCCTTACCACAGAGCTCACAGAGAAACGGCAGAGACCACAGAGAATTGCTTTTCTTTTCTCACCATGAAGAGCATGAAGGTTTAATCTGTGAAATTTGTGGACGAATCTGTTCTTGGCGTCTTGGCGCCTTTGCGTGAGAAAAGTGGGTTTTCTACATGCCCTACATGTCTACATGTGAATGCGGCAGCAGTTTCTTCAGTCTTCAGCCTTCAGCCTGGTTTTATAATCTGTGTAATCTGTGGAAAAGAACAGGTTCCAATTAGTGTGATCCGGGATTGAGAGAGACGGAAAATACGAACGCGTTCTGGACCGGATAGGTTATAATAATATAGAAAAATAGATCCGGCGGGTCGCAAATTCGCCCACCCCGCCCGCGGCATTCACGGTCAATCGGAGGGAAAATGAAAGTTTACATCAATGGAGAATATTTCCCCAAGGAAGAAGCCAAGATCTCCGTCTACGATCACGGTTTTCTTTACGGCGACGGCGTCTTCGAAGGTATCCGCGCTTACGGCGGCAAGGTGTTCCGGCTCCAGGAGCACCTGGACAGGCTGTATGAATCCGCCAAGGCCATCCATCTGCCGATCCCGATCCCCATCGAGAAAATGGAAGCGGATATCATCGCTACCCTGAAGGTCAACGAGATCTCCGACGGGTATATCCGGGTGGTCATCACCAGGGGGATCGGCAGCCTGGGGCTCAATCCCTTTACCTGCAGCCCGGCCCAGATCGTCATTATCGCCGATACCATCGCCCTTTATCCCGAGGAACTCTATCAAAAAGGGTTGGAGGTGGTCACCGCCTCCACCCGGCGCAACCTCTGCGAGGCCTTGAGCCCCCGGGTCAAGTCGCTCAATTACCTCAACAACATCATGGCCAAGATCGAGGGGCTCAACGCCGGCTGCGAGGAGGCGGTGATGCTCAATTCCTACGGCCTGGTGGCGGAGTGCACCGGGGACAACATCTTCATCGTTAAGAACCGGGAGCTGCTGACCCCGTCTTCCTCGATGGGGATTCTCGAGGGAGTGACCCGGGATGTCGTCATCGAACTGGCCCGGGGCCGGGGCTACCGGGTTAAGGAGACCACCCTGAGCCGGCACGATCTCTTTGTGGCCGACGAGTGTTTCCTGACCGGGACGGCCGCCGAGGTCATCCCGGTGGTCAAGATCGACGGCCGCCGGATCGGAAACGGCCGTCCCGGGCCGGTCACCCAGGAGCTGATCGCGGCCTTCCGGGAATTGGTCGCGAGCTGAAAAAGGCCATGCTCTGCGCCGGTTGCAAGCAAGCCGAGGCCACGGTTCACCTCACCGAGATCGAAGGCAACAGCATCGTCAAGGTCCACCTCTGCGCCGAGTGCGCCAAGCACAAGGGGGTGGCCCTTCCGGTCGGCGAGGCCCTGGCCGGGCTGATCGCCAAGCTCCCCGGGCCTCCGGCGGGCTCGGAGCCGGATCTGGTCTGCCCGGTTTGCGGCCTGACGCTTTCGGGGCCCCCCTGGCGGAGATGATCCGCCGTCTGCAGCGGGGGGAGGTCCACGCGGGAAAAACCCCGGGGCAGGCCGCGCCCGCCCCGGCCCAGCTCCGGACCATGCTCGAAGCCGCGGTGGCCCGGGAGGATTTCGAACAGGCCGCCTGGATCCGCGATCTCCTGAGGGAAGCCGGGCCGGCGGAGGCGAAAGCGGGGGAATAGATGAGTATCGAGGCCCTGCTCCTCCGCAATGCCGGCTGGCTCTCCGGGGCCGGTCCGGACGCCGACATCGTGATTTCCACCCGGGTGCGGCTGGCCAGGAATCTCCAGGGGGAGAAATACACCCTGATGTCCTCTCCCGAGGAGCGCCGCCGCCGGATCGGCAAGGTCAGGGATGCCGTCCCCGGCTGCGGAGGCCTGCGGACGGCCCTGACCGTCTCCCTGGAGGAGATTTCGGAAAACGACCGGCTCTTCCTGGTGGAGCGGCGCCTGATCAGCCCCGAACTTTCCCCTCGTTCCCAGGGCGCGGTCCTGATCGGGGAGAGGGAGACCGTCAGCCTGATGGTCAACGAGGAGGACCACCTCCGGATCCAGGTCCTGCTTCCCGGGTTGGCCCTGGGAGAGTGCTGGCGGGCGGCCGACCTGGTGGACAACGGTCTGGGCGCGGCCCTGGAGTATGAATTCGACCGGCAACTCGGTTACCTGACCGCTTGTCCGAGCAATGTCGGGACCGGTCTCCGGGCCTCGGTGATGCTTCATCTTCCCATCCTGGGGATGAGCGGGGCGATCGAGAAGATCGTCCGCGCCCTCGGGAAGCTGGGGATGGCGGTCCGGGGTTTTTACGGGGAGGGCAGCGAGATCAGGGGAAATCTTTACCAGTTTTCGAACCAGGCCACCCTGGGATGCCCGGAGGCGGAGATCGTGTCCGACCTGGAAAGGGTGGTGAAGAAAGTGATCGCCTACGAGCGCCAATCCCGGCGGCAGTTTCTCGAGAAAGGCCGTCTTCAGATCGAGGACCGGGTTTTCCGGGACCTGGGTCTGCTCCGGGGGGCGCGTCTGCTTACCTCGGCGGAGACCGTCGGGGGTCTCTCCGGTCTCAGGATCGGGATCGACCTGGAGCTTTTGCCCGCTTCCTGGCGGGAGATGATCAACGATCTCCTGATCGTCACCCAGCCCGCCCACCTGCAGAAGCTGGCCGGGGAGGAATTGGATCCGGCCGCGCGCGACCGCTTCCGGGCCGAACTGGTCCGCCGCCGGCTGGAAAAGGCGCCGGAGCGCGATTAGTCCGCCGCTTGCGCCGCTCTCCTTCTTGTTATACTCTCATTTAATCGCGCGTTTTGAGTTACGCGCGGTTCAAGCCGTTTTATTTCCGGAATTTACCGGGATCCGTTTTGGGGCCGGGAAACGCAGTTTTTGATTTTGGGAGCTATCGGGCATGTATGACAGTTTTACTCCGCGGGCGCGCCAGGTGATCATCCTGGCCCGCAAGGAAGTGGACCGCTTCAATCACGATTACATCGGGACCGAGCATATCCTGCTCGGCCTGCTCCGGCTGGGGCAGGGGGTGGCGGTCGACGTGCTCAGGGAGATGGGGGTCGATTTCGAGATTCTCCGTCTCGAGGTCGAAAAGGCCGTTCCCGGCGGGCCGGAGACCAAAATCGCCGGGGAGGTCGCCTTTAGCGCCCGGGCCCGCAAGGTCATCGATTACGCGGTCGAGGAGGCCAAGAACCTCCAGCACAGCTACATCGGGACCGAGCACCTGCTTCTGGGGTTGATGCGGGAAGAGGAGGGGGTCGCCTCCCGGATCCTGCGCAATCTCGGGGTCGATCTGGAGAAGGCCCGGGTCCGGGTGATGGAAAAGCTCAAGGTCGATTACGAGCAGGCCGCCCCTCCCCCCCAGGACGCGGCCCGGGGAAAGGCGCCCCGCAATCCGGCGCTCAAGGCTTTCGGGCGGGATCTGACCCAGTTGGCTCGCTCCGGGGATCTCGATCCGGTGATCGGCCGCAATCGCGAGATCGAAAGGATCACCCAGGTCCTTTGCCGCCGGACCAAGAACAACCCGGTCCTGATCGGGGAGGCGGGGGTGGGAAAAACCGCCATCGTCGAGGGGTTGGCCCAGCGGATCGTGAGCGGGGAAGTTCCGGAAATCCTGCGGGACAAGCGCCTGATCACCCTGGATCTCACCCTGATGGTGGCCGGGACCAAGTACCGGGGGCAGTTCGAGGAGCGGATCAAGGCCGTCCTGGACGAGATCAAGCGCTCGGGCGATGTCATTCTCTTTTTGGACGAGCTGCACACCATCGTCGGCGCGGGCGGGGCGGAAGGCGCGCTCGACACCTCCAATATTCTCAAACCTCCGCTCTCCCGGGGGGAATTGCAGTGCGTGGGCGCCACCACCCTCAACGAGTACCGGAAGTATATTGAAAAGGACGCCGCCCTGGAGCGCCGCTTTCAGGCCGTCAAGGTGGAGCCGAACACCGTGGAAGAAACCGTGGAGATTCTCCGGGGCCTGCGCCGTCGTTACGAGGAGCATCACAACGCCGAGATCACCGACGAGGCCCTGATCGCGGCCGCCCGTCTTTCCGACCGCTACCTTTCCGGGCGCTTTCTTCCCGACAAGGCCATCGATTTGATCGACGAGGCCGCCGCCCGGGCCCGGATCGCCGTGATCACCCGTCCGGAATCGCTGCGGGGGAAAGAAAAGGCTATTGGAACCTTGCAGGAGGAGAAGGAAGCGGCGGTGGCGGCCCAGGATTTCGAGAAAGCCGCCCGCTTACGCGACGAGGAGAAGCAGGCGCAGAGCAGGCTGAACCAGGAGATCGAGAACTGGCGGGACGAACACAGCCGGGCCAAAGTCCGGGTGGACGAGGAGGAGGTGGCCCAGGTTCTTTCCCACTGGACCGGGATTCCCGTGGCCAGGATGGAGGAGGGGGAAGGGGAAAAACTTCTGCGGATGGAGGAGGAGCTGCGCGCGCGGGTGATCGGGCAGGAGGAGGCGATCGCCGCCGTCAGCCGGGCCCTGCGCCGTTCCCGGGCCCGCCTCAAGGATCCCCGCCGCCCGATCGGGTCCTTTATTTTTCTTGGTCCCACCGGGGTCGGGAAGACCCTTCTGGCCCGGGTCCTGGCCGAATACATGTTCGGCAACCGTGAGGCCCTGATCCAGGTGGACATGTCCGAATACATGGAGAAGTTCGCGGCTTCCCGCCTGACCGGTTCCCCGCCCGGGTATGTCGGCTACGAGGAAGGCGGGCAACTGACCGAGCAAGTCCGCCGGCGGCCTTACGCCGTCGTTCTTTTCGACGAGATGGAAAAAGCCCACCCCGATCTCCTGGGGATGCTCCTGCAGATTCTGGACGAAGGCAAGCTGACCGACAGTTGGGGAAGGGCGGTGGATTTCCGCAATGCGGTGGTGATCATGACTTCCAATGCCGGGGCCTCCGACTTGAGAAAGGAAAGCGCTCTCGGGTTCGGCTCCAACGGGGTGAGCGAGGAGCACGACTCGATGCGGCGGAAGGTGATGGACGAGGTCCGGCGGGTTTTTAAGCCGGAGTTTATCAACCGGGTGGACGACACCATTGTTTTTCACCGCCTGGGGAAAGGGGATTTGCTCAAGATCATCGACCTGGAAATGGAAGAGATTTCGCTCCGGCTCAAGGAGAGGAAGATCTCGCTTTCGCTGACCTCCCCGGCTAAGGAACTGGTCCTTAATTCCGGGTATGACATCACGCTGGGCGCCCGGCCGATCCGCCGCGCCCTGGAGCGGGTTATCGAGGACCCCCTGGCGGAAGAGATCCTGCGGGGAAAAATCAAGGAAGGGGACCGCGTGCGGGCCGGAGTCAGGGATGGTCGGATTTTCTTTCAGTTGGAGAAGTAGCGGGTTTTTCCTGGCCGGGGCCATTCTGGCGCTCGCCGCCTCCCGGGCCGAGGGGAGCGCTCCCGCCGCCACCCCGGGGCCGGGCTGGGTTTCTCTTTTGGAAAAATCCCGGCTGGAAGCCGAGGTCAGGCGCGAGCGGATCAAGGCCGCCCACAACCCGACCCAGTCGGTCGCTTCCCTGGAACGGCTGGCCCGGATCTACGCCGGGGCCGGGGAGTATCGGAAAGCGCTCTCGGAATACCGCTATGCCCTGATCCTGAACCCGGAAAAGGCCTCCGCTTATCACCGGAGAATGGCCGATCTTTACGAGCGGATTGGGCTTGCCGAGGAAGCGCTCCTGCAGCGCGAACTTGTCCAACTCACCCGGGATCGGAGCCGGAGCGAGGCTTACCGCCGCCGTCTGAAAGATTGGGAAAAGGAAGGCCGCTACGACCTGCTTAACCAGGAATACCGCTATCTTTTGCGTCGGGACCCCAATCGTTCCGCCTATTACCTGGGCAAGCTGGCGCTCGTTTCCTCCCGGGCCGGAAACCCGGAGGCGGCCCGGGAATACCGGCTTCGCCTGGCGGATTATCACCTGGGAGAGATTCAGGCCCGGCCGGAAGGGGAGGCTCTTTCCCGCCGCAGTCTGGCCGAGGTTTACCTGGCCCTGGGAGAGTATGACCTGGCCCTGGCGCAACTGGCCCGGCTCGACGAACTCGACCCCGAACAGGCCGCCCGGACCGCCCTGGCCCGGGCCGGGGTGCTCCTGAAAGCCGATCGGACCGCCGCGGCCGTCCGGGTCCTGGAGGAACTGGAGAAAGGATTGCCTCCCTCCGAGAGCAGGTTGCGCTCGCGGATCGCGGCCCTGCTGGTTAAGGCTTCCCTGGTATCCGAGGACCTGGGACCCGGGGCGCCGAAGCCGGCGGCCCGGGCGGAGATGAGCGCCGAATTGCGCTCCCTGGCCCCCGGGGCTTACCGGCGGCTGGGCAATCGCCTCCGGGCGGAGGGCAGGTACGAGGAGGCCCGGGATGTCTACCTGGCCTGGAGCCGGGAATTTCCCGGGGACCTTTCTCCCATTTACCGCCTTCACCGCCTCTATTCCGGCGAATTGAACGATCCCGTGAAAGCGGCGGAACTTCTGGAGCGCTTCCGGACCCTGCGCCGGGAGTCGGAGCCGCGGTGAGATTTTTCGGGGCGGTTTTTCTGGGCCTTTTGGCCTGGGCGGGGGCCGAGGCGGAAACCGTGGTCGACGGGGACCTCCGGGATTGGGCGGGGGTCCCCTTTCAATCCCGGCCGGACTCCCGGATTCCCCGGGCCGCCGCCCGGACCGAGAGCGGGCGCCTGCTGCTGAGTTTTCTCCTGCCGGAACCGGTGGTCCTGCAGAAGAACAACGATCTTTTCCTGGTTGTCGACGCCGACCGAGATCCCGCCACCGGGAGCTTTCTCGACGGGCTGGGAGCGGAACTGGTCTGGCGCTTCGGTGACCGGGCCGGGGAGGTCTTGCTGGGGGGGAACCCGGTTCCGGTCGCGGCCTACGGTCTTGGCCTGGTCAGCGCCCCGACCATGGCCGCGCGGGAGTTCGAGATCGCCCTGGATACGGAATCCCCGGTTCTCTACCGCCTCTTCACGACCCCGCAAGCCGCCTGGGGGCTGGGGCGGGGCGGGAAAGTGGAGGTTTCCGGGGAAGTTTCGTTCGGAGAGGAACCAGGGGCCGCGGAAGAAATCATCCCGGTGGGGAAGGTGGAGGGGGTCAGGCTCGTGAGCTACAATGTCCTGCGGGACGGCTTCCTCCGCGCCGGCGAGCGGTTCGACCGGATTCTTAAGGCCCTGAACCCGGATATCGTCGCTTTCCAGGAAATTTACCGGGGAGATCCGGGGGAGATGGTTCAACGCCTGGGCGCCCTCCTGGGCGGGAAATGGGAAGTGGCGGCCCATTCCGACCTCCTGGTGGCCTCCCGTTATCCCATTCTCAGGAGCCGCCGGGTCATGGGCAACCTGGCGGTTGTGATCAATCTCGCGGGAACCGTCCTGGGGGGAGAGTTGGCGGTGCTCAACCTTCATCTTCCCGCCGGGGAGAAGGAAAGGGGGAGGCAGGAGGAGGCCGACGCCATGATCGCCTTCATCCGGGACAGCCGCCGGGAGGATTCCCCCTTCCTGAATCCGGGTACCCCGCTCGTGATCCTGGGGGATTTCAACCTGGTCGTGGGCCCGGCGCCTTTTTTCACCCTGCGCGACGGGAGCATCTGCGCTGGTGAAGTTTTCGGACAACCCGCCCCGCCCGATCCCGACGGCACTTCGCTCACCGACCTGTTCCCCCGGCACAATGCCGCCCCGGAAGTCTATACCTGGTGGGACCCCCGGGGGGAAAAGCCCTATCCCCCGGGCCGGCTGGATTTCATCCTCTACTCCGATTCGATTCTCCGCCCGGTTCGGAGTTTCGTTCTGCGCACTGAGAACACCCCGGCTGAAGTCCTGGGGGAACTGGGGCTGGAGCGCTCCGACACTTCCGTCTCGAGCGACCATCTTCCCCTGGTCGCCGATTTCACCCGCGTTTCCCCGTCTCCCCGCGCCGTTCCCTCCCCGCCGGGGAGTTGAGCGCGCCATTTCACTTTTTCTTCCTGGAAGAAAAAGTAAAAGACGGAGGGGCTTGCCCGCCTCCGGCGGGAATGCTACCTTGAGCGCCGTCAAACCGAAACGGCCCCGGCTCTCCGGGGGAGGATAACCATGAGATGGAGCCAGACCCTGATCCCGACCCTGCGGGAAGTCCCGCAGGAAGCCGAGATCCCCTCGCACCGGCTGATGCTCCGGGCCGGGTTGATCAAGAAACTCGCTTCCGGGCTTTACACCTGGATGCCCCTGGGGTTGAAGGCGCTGCGGAAGGTGGAGGGGATCGTCCGGGAGGAGATGGACCGGGCGGGGGCGCTCGAGATCCTGATGCCGATCCTCCAGCCCCGGGATATCTGGGAAAAGAGCGGTCGCTGGGAGACGATGGAGCCAATCATGCTCCTGGCCCGGACCCACTCCGGCCGCGATCTGATCCTCGGCCCCACCCACGAGGAGGTGGTGACGGACCTGGTCGCCCACGAGATCAGCTCCTACCGGCAGCTCCCGAAAAACATCTACCAGATCAACACCAAGTTCCGCGACGAGATCCGCCCCCGGTTCGGGGTGATGCGGGCGCGGGAGTTCACCATGAAGGACGCCTACAGCTTCGACTCCTCCTCCGAGGCCGCCGACGCGAGCTACGACGCCATGTACCGGGCTTACGAGAGGATTTTCGCCCGCTGCGGGCTCAAGGCGCTGGCGGTCGAGGCCGATACCGGGATGATGGGGGGGCAGCGTTCCCACGAGTTCAGGGTCCCGGCGGAGGCGGGGGAAGCCGCCATGGTCTGCTGCGGCGGCTGCGGCTATGCCGCCAACACCGAGCGCGGAGATAAAAGAAGTCCATACCCCGCAACAACGCACGGTGGAGGAGCTCTGCCGCTTTTTCTCCGCGGAGCCGTGCCGCTTCATCAAGACCCTGATTTACGCCGACGGGGAAGGCGCGGTGGCGGTCCTGATCCGGGGAGACCGTGAGGTCAACGAGATCAAGCTGCGCCGGGAGCTGAAGAGGCCCGCGTTGGAGCTGGCGGGGGAGGAGACGATCCTAAACGTGACCGGGGCGCCGTTGGGCTTTGCCGGCCCGGTCGGGCTCGAGGGGGTGAAAACCGTCGCCGACCACTCGCTCCGGACCGTCGCCGACGGGATCACCGGGGCCAACCGCGCCGACTATCACCTGGTCAACGTCAACCTCGAACGGGACTGCCGGATCGAGGAGTTTTTCGATCTCAGCCTGGCCGCGGACGGCGACCCCTGTCCCCGCTGCGGCGGCCGGATGGCCCTGAAGCGGGGGATCGAGGTCGGCCACGTCTTCAAGCTGGGGACCAAGTACAGCGAGGCGATGGGGGCGGTTTTCCGGGACGAGGCCGGGGACGAACGCCCCTGCGTGATGGGTTGCTACGGGATCGGGGTAAGCCGCACGGTGGCGGCGGCGATCGAGCAGGGCCACGACCAGGCCGGGATAGTCTGGCCCCTGGCGGTGGCGCCTTACCAGGTCCTCATAGTCTGCCTGGCCGGCGGGGACGAGAGCCTGTCCGCCTTGGCCCTTGATCTGCACGACCGCCTGGATTCGGCCGGGGTCGAGGTCCTGCTCGACGACCGGGACGCCGGGGCGGGGGTCAAGTTCAACGACGCCGACCTGATCGGGGTGCCGCTGCGGGTCACGGTGGGCAAGCGCTTCCTGAAAAGCGCTCGGGTCGAACTCCGGCTCCGGGCCACCGGGGAAACCCGGGAATGCCTCCCGGAGGAACTGCCGGGACAGGTGGAGGAGTTGATCAAGGCCGGGCTGAAGACCGAAGGCTGAAGAGCGCGCATATTCACCATGTAGACATGTAGGGCATGTAGGAGGATTCAGGGTTCAGGAAACCAAGGATACAGGAGACAGGAGTCAGGGAAACGTAATCCGTAATAAGTGATCCGTAATCCGTCGCCTGAATTCGCGGAATTCGTAGTTCAACCCATAATCTGCGGCAATCTGCGTAATCTTAGTTGCCGTTGGCGGAGATTGGCGAGATTAGCGGTTGATTCGCGAAATCAGTGGTAATCGGGGTTTGAGGGAGGGAAGGATGAAAAAGCTGAGTTTTTCCGGGCCGCGCGCGGCGGTGATCGGGATGGTCCATCTTGCCCCCCTGCCGGGGAGCCCGCTCTACCGGGGGGATTTCCGCCTCGTCGTTGCCCGGGCGCTTAAAGACGCCCGCGCCCTGGAAAAAGGCGGGGTGGACGCGGTCATGATCGAGAACTTCGGGGATGTCCCGTTTTACGCCGAGGGGGTCCCTCCGGAGACGATCGCGGCCATGGCCGCGGCCGCCCTGGAAGTCCGCCAGGCCGTGGCCCTGCCGATCGGGATCAATGTTCTGCGCAACGACGCTCTGGCCG
>CAZIEA010000036.1:0-2895 GCA_964538495.1 uncultured bacterium
CTACTAACCGTTGCGATCAGCCCGAGCCGGCCCGGGTTGTTCCGCCGGGCCAGGTGGTTTACGTGGTCCGCCGGAGAAGGCGCTGGCCGTGGCTGTTTCTGGCGGCCGGGCTGCTTTTGCTCCTGGCCGTCCTGGCCGGGAATCGGGAAACCGGGCTCCGGAGCGGCTGGACCCCGCTGCAGGAATCCGAACTTTACGGGAAAGGGGCGGCCAAGGTCGCCCTGATCCGCCTGGAGGGAGTGCTCGAAGACGCTCCCGAGGCCCTGGGCCGGGCCGGCCGCAACCGTGTCCGCTATTTCGTTTCGGCCCTGCGCCGGGCCGAGGCGGACGATGAGGTCAAAGCGCTGGTGCTGGAGGTGAACAGCCCGGGCGGCG
The DNA here is from genome assembly GCA_964538495.1 of uncultured bacterium. Classification (GTDB taxonomy): domain Bacteria; phylum Auribacterota; class Erginobacteria; order Erginobacterales; family DAOSXE01; genus CAZIEA01. The sequence goes on from CAZIEA010000036.1 coordinate 376, forward strand.
GCATTACCGCCAGCGACGTCATGTGGCGGGCGCTTACGGAATTCAAGAAATCCGGCAAACCCGTGGTGGCCATCCTGGGGGACGTAGCCGCTTCCGGGGGATATTACGTAGCCTGTGCCGCCGACCGGATTCTGGCCCATCCCACCACCCTGACCGGGAGCATCGGGGTCATCATTTTTCAGTTCAACCTCGAGGATCTGCTGGCCAAGGTCGGGGTGAAGGAAAGCTCGATCAAGTCGGGAGAGCACAAGGACATTTTTTCCCCCTTTCGGGAGATGACCCCGGACGAGAGGGCCGACGTTCAGGCCATTGTGGACGCCATGCTCGGCCGCTTCGTCGAGGTGATCGTTTCCGGGCGGGGCCTGGACGAGGAAGCGGTCCGCCGCCTGGCCGACGGGAGCGTTTTCGCCGCCCGCCGGGCGGTGGAGAGCGGGCTGGCGGATTCCATCGGCTACCTCGAGGACGCCGTGGCGTCCGCGCTGGAGCTGGCAGGGATCGCGGAAGCCAGGGTGGTGGAATACGCTTCTCCCCCGACCTTGCTCCAGCACCTCGGACTGGGTGCTCTGGCCCCCCCGGGGCCGGCCGAGGCCCTGCTTGGCGAACTGCGCCTTTTTTCCGGCCCCCGCCTGATGTATCTCTGGAGCCCCGGCCGATGAAGGACGCTGCCGCCCTGACAACCTACACCTGCGCCGTCAGCGCCGAGCAGGCGGCGGCTTTGCGCTCCCTGCTCGAAACCAGGGGGTACGAAATGCGCGAGGTCCCCCACGGCCATTTCGGGGCGGCGGGGGAGAACGTCTCGGTTTCCGCCTACCTCTCGGGCAAGCTGGTCGTCCAGGGGAAGGGGACCAGGGATTTCGTGCAGTTCATTCTCGAACCGGAGGTGCTTAAGGAGGTCAGGCTCGGCTACGAGGGGATTCTGACCGAACCGGGAGAAGCGCGCATCGGAATCGACGAGAGCGGGAAGGGCGATTATTTCGGCCCCCTGGTGATCGCGGGGGTTTATGTCACCCCGGACCTGGAAAAGACCCTCCGGGACGCGGGGGTCAAGGATTCCAAGCTTCTCTCCGACCGCAAGGCCAAGGAGTTGCGGCGGCTGATCAAGAAGTCCTGCGTCCATTCCGTGGTGGCGGTCGGCCCGGAACGCTACAACCAGCTCTACCCGACCATGGGCAATCTCAATCGCATCCTGGCCTGGGGCCATGCCCGGGTGATCGAGAACATCTTGACCAAGGTGAACTGCCGCAAGGCCGTCCTGGACCAATTCGGACACAAGGACCTTGTCCTCGGGGCCCTGATGAAAAAAGGGCGCAACATCGAGGTTTGCCAGCGCCACCGGGGGGAAGAGGACCTGGCCGTGGCGGCTGGGAGCGTGCTGGCCCGGGCCGAGTTCCTCATCCGCCTGGACAAACTGGCCGAGGAAATGAAGGTGGAATTGCCCAAGGGCAACGGCAAAGCGCGCATTATCCCGGCCGCCCGAAAAATCGTGGAAAAGCTGGGGCTGGAGGCCCTGGTCCAGGTAGCCAAGGTCCACTTCAAAACCACCCGCGAGGTCATGCTCGGCTGATTTTTCCTTGCCGGTTTCGCCGCGATGTTCTCCCATCTCCACTGTCACTTTTCCGGGTCCTATTCCGATTCCCTGCTCGCGCCGGAAAAGGACCTGGATTATCTGGCCGCGCTCGGGCACCGGGCGGTCGGCCTGACCGATCACGGGGAACTCGCCTGGGCTCCGGGATTTCACCGGGAATGCCGCCGGAGGGGGCTGCACCCGGTCGTCGGGTGCGAGTTTTATTTCGTGCCTTCGGCCGCCGAGGCGATCGAGAAGGGGGATCCTTCCCGATTCCACCTGATCCTGCTCGCGCGCGACGACGAAGGTTGGCGCAACCTGATTCTGATCAACAACGCCGCCTGGCTGGACAACTGTTTCCGGGGGATCCGCGGGCTGGTCGACTGGAAACTTCTGCAAAAGCATCACCGGGGCCTGGCCGCCCTTTCCGCCTGCTTCTGGGGTTCCTTGCCCCAGGCCCTGATCCGGGGAGGCATTGAGGCCGGGCGGAAGGAACTCCACCGCTACCTGGATATTTTCGGGCGGGATTTCCATCCGGAACTCCAGCGCCACGGGATCGCGGACGAGGAGATCGCCAACCGGGGGATGGGGGAGCTGGCCCGGAGTTGCGCCCTGCGGCCGGTGGTCACCAACGACTGTCACTACCGCCTGCGTTCCGACTGGCGGGCTCACGATGTCCTGATCAAGACCCGTTTCGGCCGCCCTACCGCCTTTGCGCTGGAAGCCCGGGATTATTTCCTGCGCTCCGCGCGGCAGATGGCCCGGCTGGGGTTTCCCCGGGGCTGGCTGAGGAACTCGCTGGAGCTGGCACTTTCCTGCGCCGCCGACCCGGAGGTCTCCCTGCCGGCTCCGGTTCCGGGGGCCGGAGCGGGGGAGGGGACGGCGGTTTACGGGAACCGCGTGATCAGGATATCCCCCGGGGAGGCCTGGAAGGCCGCCGCCGCCGTGAACGGGCG
>CAZIEA010000036.1:2905-9161 GCA_964538495.1 uncultured bacterium
CTCCGGCGGAAACGCTGCGGAGCCACCTGCCCCTGAAGCGCTCCGGCGGGGAAATCATCCTGCAGTACCCCCCCGAGGAGGCGCGCCGGATCCCGGGACTTTTCGCCTCTGCCGGGCCGGTTTAGGGCACGATGGCGATTTGATCGGGCCCGCTGAGCATGATCTGCTTGGCGCCCTTGTATTCGGCGACCTTGCCCGTGACCCGGACTTTCCGGTTGAGGAACTGGCTGGGCGGCGGGAAGCCCGCATCGCCCCCGTCGCGTCCGGCCTTGAAGAAAACGATGGTGAGGCTGTTGTCCCAGTCCCGGTCGGTGTTGAGCTTGACCGGCCCGGTCTTTCCCTTGGCTTCCGGGTCATAGACATTGACGACGGTCGCCTCTACCGTGACCGTTTCCCCTATGCGGTTCATCGCTTCCTGCCAGCTCATCGCTTTCCCGGCCGGTTCGGCGGCGGCTTCCTCGACCCCGGCGGCGGCTTCCTCGACTCCAGCGTCGGCTTCCTCGACTCCGGCGGCGGCTTCCTCGACTCCGGCGGCGGCTTTTTCGCCTCCGGCGTCGGCTTCTTCGTCCCCCTCCTCGGCGAATTCCGCGTCAGTCGCTTCGCTCGGCGCCGCCTCCTTCTCCGCGGCGGCGGTCTGCCCGGAAGAGGCGGATACGATGGTGATGTCGGAAGGTTTCTCCACCTTGATTTCCATGGCGCCCCGGTAATCGCTGACCGTGCCTCGGACCCGGACGGTCTGGTTGCGGTATTGTCCGGGGTCTCCGAAACGGTTGTCGGCGTTATTGAGGGCGAAAGACAGGCTCTTCTTGTAGTCCCGGTCGGTGTTGAGCTTGACCGGGCCTTTCCTGCCGCGGGCGGCGGGATCGTAGATATTGACGATCACGGCTTCCACCACCACGAAGCGGCCCTTGCGGGTCATGGCTTCCTGCCAGGTCAGGGCCTGGGGTTCCTCTCCCGGGGCCTTGGCTTCCTCTGGCGCTTGTTTCGGCGGCACTTGGCACTTGGAGTTACAGGCCGGGCAGCGGACGATGGTTTCGGCGTCGTCGGCCTCGAAGACGGCTCCGCATTTCCAGCACTTCATGCTCACGGGTTCGGCCGAAGAAGAGGGGGCCAAGGCCGCCATCCCCAGGGCCAGGACCAGGACGCTGACTAGGAAGAAAGGAAGGATCTTCATCAGGACCGGTTCTCCTTGTTCGAAGGTTTCGCTTGTTGATCCCCGAAGGGGTTTGTTAGCATCCGGCGAAAATGCCCAGATATATAAGTAAATATAATACATCGGAAGCTACGCCGCCAAGCGGATTCTGGAGCCGGCTGGAAAATCAGCCGGTCTGGAAACTGATGCTTCTGGTGGCTGGTTTCGCTCTTTCCGAGCGCCTGATCGTCACCTTGGTGCTTTTTCTGCGCTACGGCTGGCAGACGGTCAGCGGGATCGAGCTCTGGTTCTATTACGGGGTGGCCAAGGGGACATTCCCCCTCTATTCCTGGTGGGACCCGAGCTGGTGGCTCCTGAGCGGGCTCGGGCTGCTTTTCAGCGGCCTTCCCCTGCTTTACTCGGTTTTTTTGCTTTCTTCGCTGACGGAGTCGGTCAACTCCGCCGTTTTCTGCCTTTTTATCGGCGAGTTGCACGGCCGCCGGGCCGGGTTTCTCGCCGGGCTGATCTATGCCTCCGCGGTTCTGCCCATGTTCAACAGCGCCGGGACCGTGACTCACGACGTTTTCGGTTATTCCTTCCTGATCCTTTCCCTGTACGGGGTTCTGCTGGCGGTCAAGCGTCCCCAGACGGGCTGGAAGGTCGCCGGCGCGGGCATAGCCCTGCTGGCCCTGCAGATCGGACGGCACGTCGGGCCCAGCATTGCCGTGGCTTACGGCGCCATCCTGATCTACCTGCTCTGGGTGGCCGCCCAGGCCTTTGTCGAGGGGGAAGGCCGGACTCGCTGGATCGCCCTGGCGGGGGCGGCCGCGGGGGTGACCGGGGTGGCGGCCGGGGCCGGGATCCTGGCCTTGGCCTTTTTCGGTTTTGCCCTGGTTTTCCGGGGTTACGGGCTTCTAGGAGAAGAGGGAAATTTTCCCTGGGGGTTCATTCCGGCGCTGGCGGGGGCGGGGGCGGTATTCGCCCTGGCCCGCCGGGCTTTGGTCCGGGGGAAGGATTCCGGTTTGCTCCCGATGGCGTTTTTTCTCCTGGTTGCTTTCGTTCTTTTGATCCTGCTCCACTTCGAGGTTATGCCCGAGCTTAAAGAAAGGATGTTCGACCTTGCCCTCAAGGAGCGGGGCATAGACGTCCGCCTCCAGATCCAGGCGGGGAGCGGGGATCTCCTGGGCAGTTCCCTGGGGGACTACTGGCTCCGTTTCAACTTCCTGCTTTTCTTCCTCCCGGTCGGGCTTTGGGCGGCTTTCCGCAAAAGGGACATGCTTTCCTGGGCCTTGATTCTCTCGGGCCTGCTCGCCTCCCTGGCCGCCGACCGGGGCACTCGCCCCCTTACCTTCGGGTTCGTGGCCATGGGGGTTCTGGCTTTCACCGGGTGGAAACGCGGTTACGGGTGGATTCTCGCGGGCTGGATGGGATTCATCATCGGCAAATTCGGGGGGATGTATTCCACCGAATACGCGGTTTTCTTCCCGGCCATGGCGCTGGCGACTTACCTTGGTTTGCAGTGGCCGTCCCGGGGAACCGCCCGCCGGGTTTCCCTGGCCGTGCTGGCCTTGACGGCGGCCTGGGTCGGGATCGGAGGCTACCTGGGCTGGAAGGTTTTCGGGGCCAAGCAGATCCTGCTGAGCCCGAGCGAATCGGCCCGGGCGGCCCAGACCCTGATCGAGAGGATACAAGGAAGCTGGGACATCCCGCTCTGTCTGATGGTGATCTTGATCCTGATGGCCTGGCAAGCCCGGGGGCTTTCCTGGGGTTTAAAGCTTCGTCATCCCGGCCGGACTTGGCTCACTTCTTCTCTTCTCAACACCCTGCTGGGTTTCCTGACCCTGGGGGCGTTTTACCTGGTCTGGGTGAAACCGCCGGGGATTTATCCCTGGATCTATTTGCTCGCCCCCGCCGTTTTCGCCCCGGTCGTCGCTTTCCTGGAACGGCTCCCCGGGGCGCCATCTCCGGAGCGGAAGCACCTCTGGGTGGTGGCCCTGGTCTGCTGGCTTTTCGCCGTCATCATCCCCTCGATGAACCAGACCCCGAAAAGCACCCAGGCCGAATACGACCTCTACCGTTGGATGGAGGGAAACCTGCCCTCGGGAGGGAAGGTCTTCGTCCCCTGGAGCCACGGCTACATGGCTCAGGCGATCTCGGGTTTCCCCTCCGAGCTCTCCCCGGAAAAAATCGACTTCCAGTTGCCCCAGGTTTACTGGATGCCGGAAGAGTCGGCGGCGGACATTCTTCTCTCCCGGAACATCCGCTACCTGGTGGCGACCGACCGCTTTTTTCAGCTCCTGGCCGTCAACCGCAAGACCGGGGAGTTCCGGTTCCGGTTCTCTCCCGACGTCGTCTACCAGCCCCAGCAGTTCGGGATTAACACCTTGGACAAGATTAAACCCACCTTGCTTTACCGGCTTCTCTACGAGCCGGAAGGGTTGGCGCGTTTTCGACTTTTGTCCCGGGCCGAGGATTCCAGGAGCCCAGAGATATTTTTGGTTTTCCAGATCCTGCCCGCCCGGAAACCGAGTTAACCGCGAATCTCGCCAATCCCCGCGAAACTCTTTTTCCTCACATGTAGACATGTAGGGCATGTAGAAAACCCGCTTTTCTCACGATTTTTCCTTCATGCTCTTCATGTCCTTCATGGTGAAAAAAAACAGGCTGAAGGCTGAAGACTGAAGGAACCGCCGCCACGATTGAACTACGAATTCCGCGAATTACGCGAATTCAACTTCTTCGTTTCACATGTAGGCATGTAGGACATGTAGAAAAACAAATGCCTGCACCGGATTTCACAGATTATTTTCCGTACTCGTACTCGAACTCGGTGATCTGTTCTACATGTTCTACATGGTGAATAGGGCGCGCTCCTGAAAGCTTGACTTGGAAAGGGTTTTTGTGTGTTATAGCTCCGCGCGCAGGAAATTTTTTAGAAGAGGAGAAAGGATGAGCCAGGACAAGTTGGACCGCAAGGAACTCAAGCACGACGGGCTGGTGGACACGGTATCCCGGCTCAGCCTGCACATCCAGAAACACTATGGAGCGTATCTGGCGGGGGCGGCGCTCTGCGTAGTCGCCGCCGTCGCCATCGGGATTTTCACCCACCGGGCCCGGACGGGTCGGGAGGATGCCCGGGAAAGACTGGCCGCCGCCGGCACCAACGAGCAACTCGCGGCCTTTTGCCGCGATTATGCCGATTCCCCGGAGGCCCCGGTCGCTCTTCTGCGCCTGGCCGACGGGCTTTTTCAGGGCGGGGAATTTGCCTTGGCCCTGGAGAGGTACCGCGCCGTTCTTAACTCCTATCCCGGCTGGGAACTCGGCGACCTGGCGGGAATGGGGGAGGCCTATAGCCTGGAAGCCATGGGTCGTTATGGAGAGGCCCTGGAGGCATACAATTCTTTTCCCGAGCGTTTCCGGGATTCGGCCATTGTCCCCGAGGCTTTATTCAACTCGGCCCGCTGCCTGAGCCGCCTGGGACGCCTGGACCAGGCCCTGGTCGCTTATCGGGAAGTGGTCGCGCGCTATCCCCGCAGCGTCTTCGCCGGGTTCGCTCAGGAACGGGTGGCGGCGCTCACGCCCGCCCCGGTCCGGAAAGAGGGCTGATTTGCCCTTGACCTTGGGCGGGGGGGTCCTTAATATTTGCCCATAATGTCTTTGTCGAGGGCCGGGCGCGCCGTTGCCCCGGCTCCGGCGGAGGCCTCAATGAGTAAGAGCAATCCAAAAGGAGGTTGCGTCATGCGCAAGGCATTGCTGACTGTTTTGGCCGCCGGGTTGGTGTTTTCCCTGGCCGCGGCCGGAAAAGCCGAGGTTCAGAATGTCCGCCTGGGCGGGGACATCCGGGTCCGGGGTTACTACACCAAGAATCTTTACAGCGTGGACAGCACCGAGAAAAGCGACGACTTCTACATCAAGCAGTTGAGCCGGATCTCGGCCGAGGCCGACCTTACCGACCAGGTTTTCGCCGTGGCCACGGTGGAGGCCAACGGTTACTGGGGCCAGCAGCTGGACTATTACGGATACACCGTGAATAACGACTGGAGAGTCAATCTGGCCGAGGCCTATGTCCAGCTCGGCGAGATGTATTACTCCCCGGTCACCCTCAAAGTCGGGCGGCAGTATCTCAACTACGGCAAAGGCTTCCTGATCAGCAGCCGGGAATGGTATTACAAGTTCGACGCCATCCGGATGGTGTATGACGCCAAAAACTGGACGATCGACCTGATTTATTCCCGCCTGGTCGAGTCCGACCTGAACCCGCTGGCCAAGGCCGGGGACGACGAGGACCTTTTCGGGATCAACCTGACCTACAACGAGGACCTCTGGACCTTGGAAGGCTACGTTTTCGGCATCCGCGACGCCTACGACGAGGAATACGGGACCGACAAGAACGCCCCGGTGGCGGTGGGGATGCGCTTTGACGCCTCCCCGCTCGAGCGTTTCGACATCTGGGGCGAGTTCGCCTACGAGTTCGGCTCTTTCCAGTACTTCGGGGCCGAGGACATGGATTACCAGGCCTTCGGGTTCGATTTTGGGGCCCTGTACGTCTTTGACGTGGATTGGGAGCCGGCCATCTCGCTCTCCTATACCTTCGGCTCCGGCGGCGAGTTCGGCGACGAGGAGCAGAAGAACTTCGATCCTCTCTTCAACTACAATTACTACGGTTACGCCTACAGCCCTCGTCTTTCCAACATCGGCATCCTGAACGCCCAGGTGAGCTTCCTGCCCTCCGAGGACATTACCCTGATCGGGAGTTTCTACTACTACACCCAGGCCAAGGAAAATATCATGGCCATGGGCGATCCCAATCAGGATAACGGCGGAGTCATGGCCCTGACCAATGGGGACGACAAGGCCCTCGGGATGGAGTTCGACGCCATCATCGAATACAACTACACCGAGGACGTCAGCGCCCAGTTGATCGGCGCCTGGTTCAAGCCGGGCGATGCCTACAAGGTCGCCGGGAACGAAGACAGCCCCAACGATGTCTTCGAGCTGCGGGCCGAGCTCTTCCTGAGCTTCTGATCCCGCTTCTCGAGGAAAAAGCCTCCCGCCGGGAATCCCGGCGGGAGGCTTTCTTGGTTTCGCCGGTGAGTTTGAGGGGAAACTGGCTGAGGTGCTTCT
>CAZIEA010000036.1:9171-15999 GCA_964538495.1 uncultured bacterium
GCCGGGATTTGGATTTTCGCCGTTTTTTTTACCATGAAGGACATGAAGAAGCATGAAGGAAAAATCTGTGGACGAATCGGTTTTCTTGGCGTCTCCGCGCCTTTGCGTGATAATGCGTTTGTTTCACCGGGATAAAAACAGCGAATCGGCGGGCAATGAGGGATAACGGGGAATGTCCATAACCGTCAGAACAGCCTGGAAGTGGGGAGTCTTCGCCCTGGTCGGGTGCGCTTATCTCTATGTCAAGACCTTCGGGATCCATCCCACCGCCGGCGGCGACGAGAACACCTATTTCTACATGGCCCGGCTCCTGGCGGAAGGGAAAGTCCCTTACCGGGATTTCTTTTACGCCCATCCCCCGGTGCAGTTGCTTCTGCTGGGGGCGGTTTACCGGCTTTTCGGCTACAGCTTCGTTCTGCTCAAGGCCACTGCCTTCCTTCCCCTGCTGGCGGGGAGCGCCCTGATCTACCACGCCGCCTGCCGACGCCGGGGGATGCTGGCGGGGTTCGCCTTTCTCGGGGTCTTCCTTTTCGGTTACGAATCCCTCAAGATCTCCACCCATCCCTTCGGGCTCAACCTGACGGCTTTTTTCCTGATGCTGAGCCTGCGCGGCTTTCTCGCGGACAAGCCCTTTTCCTGCGGGGTCTGGGCCGCCGTCGCCGGCCTGACCGGGCTTTACGCCGCCCCCTGGGCTCTGGTCCCGGCCGGGTTTTATCTCCTCCGGGAGAGGGGGACGGGCAACTTCCGGCGTTATTTCCTGGCCGCCGGCGGGGTCTTCCTCGCTTCCAACCTGGCCTTGCTGGCGGTGTTCGGGAACGGCTACCTGGATCCGGTCTTCATCTATCATTTTCTGAAACCCCCGGGGAGCGACCTGATCGGAGATGTCTTTGTCCGGGTGATCCGCCGGAATCCCCTGCCTTTTTTCCTTCCGCTGCTTTACGCTTTCTCCCCCCGGGACTCCAAGACCGCCGCCGTGATCTGGGCGGGGGCCGTCAACTGCCTGTTCCTGCTCAACCTGAACCCGCTTTTCACCCAGTACTTCATGATGCCGCTGCTGTTCCTGTCCCTGGGGGGAGCGGAAGCCCTGGCCGGCTGGCGCGAACATTTTTCCGGCCTCCCGGCCCGGCGTTGGGCCTTGGCGGCGGGGATCTTTCTGGTGGCCGGCGTCTCCGTCCTCAGTTCCCGCTCCGCCGTCGAGCACGAACGGATTACGGATTACTTCAGCCTGGAGGACACGGTCGCCTACATCCGCGACAATTCCTCTCCCGAGGACCTCATCTTCGGGCATGTCGCCGTCTCTCCGCTGCTGGCGCTGGAAGCCGGCCGCCGGATTGCGCTGGACGAGGTGGACACCAACCACATGCGCTTCCGCAGCGGTCTGGCCGACCTGGGCAAGGTCATGGAGAGGCTGCGGGGAGAGCCGCGCCTGCGCTTTTTTATAATCCAGGAGACCGAACTCTGGACGCAGCCCGAGATCCGGGATTTTCTCTCCGGCGCCCGTCCGGGGCGGATTTTCCAGGAACCCCGGGAGAGAATCTTGATTTACGACCTTCGGCCTGAACCGTAAAATCCCCGTGATCGTATAATATCCCAAGAGAGGCCGGAAACCTTGCCGGCCCTGTCCGCCACGTCCAACATGCGAGGAATGCTCGAGATGAAATCATGCTTCCTGTTGGTTTTTCTGCTCCTGGCCGGTTGCGCCTCCGCTCCCAAGCCGACCGGCTACAATGTCCGGGTTTATACCATCAACAACGAGGAAATCGACCTGAAGAACCTTCATCTCTGGGAAAAGAAATTCCAGTTCGCCAGCGAAAGCTTCCATCCGCGCTGGCGCGGGAGTCTGCAGCAGATCGAATTGGATTTCGCCGACATCGCCATGGCGATGAAGCTCAACGAAGACGAGACCGAGGTTCTCTTCCGCGACGGGCGCACCGATGTTTTCCAGGAATTTTTCGAGGACGAATACAACCTGCGGGGCTGGTCTCCCTACGGCCGGTTCGACATCAACGCCACCCTGGTCCGCGGGATTGTTTTCCTCGACGAGACCGGTTGCCCGGTGGGGGGGAAGCAATGCGGGGTCCCGCCCATCCCCGAGACCATGGAGTCGACCGACCGCTTCGTGACTTTCGAGGGGGACATCGTTTCGGGCAAACTGCTCAACGATACGATCACGATCAGGGCCCCCTACGGGAAGATAGCGATCGACCGGAACTTGATCTCGGAGGTGAGGATCAACCGGGACCAGGATGAAATCAAGGAAATGGTCCAGTTCGTCAACGGCGATATCGTCAGCGGATATATCGAACCTCCGCGTTTCGAGATGGAGCTCGAGGGCGGCCAGGTAATCACCATGGGGGCGGACGAACTCACCCGCATTCTTTTCTCCCGGCCGGTGGCGACGGAGGCCGAGGAGCGCCGATGAAGCGGGAATGCCTGTTTTGCCGGATCCTGGCCGGGGAAATAGAGGCCGAGAAAGTATACGAGGACGAGTTTCTGGCGGCCTTCCGGGACGTTTCCCCCCAGGCCCCGGTCCATGTTCTGATCGTCCCCCGGAAGCACATTTCCGGGGTTCCCGAGATCGGGGAGGGCGAGCGGGATCTGGCCGGGAGAATGGTGGAGGCGGCCGGCCGTCTGGCCGGAGAGCTGGGGATCGAGGAGCAGGGTTATCGCCTGGTGATCAATTCCGGCCCCGCCGCCGGGCAGGCGGTTTTTCATCTTCACCTGCATCTGCTGGGGGGGAGGAGCTTCGGGTGGCCGCCGGGTTGAGGGCATGAAGCGGGTAGCGGTCAAAGTCCGGAAAAAAACCGGGTGCGGGGATCTTCCCCTGCCCGCTTACATGAGCGCGGGAGCGGCGGGGCTGGATCTGCTGGCCGCCCTCGATTCCCCGCTGAATCTGGCCCCGGGCGAGATCAAGCTCATCCCCTGCGGAATCTTTATCGCCCTCCCGGAAGGCTACGAGGCCCAGATCCGGCCGCGCAGCGGGCTGGCCCTGAAAAAGGGCTTGAGCATCGTCAACTCCCCCGGCACTATCGATTCCGACTACCGGGGGGAACTGGGGGTGATCGCGGTCAACCTGGGGCGGGAGCCGATCGAGGTGGCTCGGGGGATGAGGATCGCCCAGTTGGTGATCCAGGAAGCGGTCCGGGCGGAGTTGGAGGAGGTCGGGGATCTGGAAGGAACCCCCCGCGGGTCCGGGGGATTCGGGCATACCGGCAGCGGCGGCTGAAAAGGAGGCGGGATGATTATCGGCGTGATCGGAGGGAGCGGTCTTTACCAGATGGAAGGCCTTGAGGATGTCCGCGAGGAGACGGTGCATACCCCTTTCGGGGAACCTTCCGACGGTTATTTCACCGGGAATCTCGGAGGCCGGAGGCTGGTTTTTCTGCCCCGGCACGGGCGGGGCCACGTGCACATGCCCTCCGAGGTGAATTACGCCGCCAACATCTGGGGGATGAAGGAACTGGGGGTGGAAAGGATAATCTCGATTACCGCGGTGGGGAGCCTGAAGCAGGAGATCGCGCCCACCGACGTGGTCTTGCCCGACCAGTATTTCGACCGCATGATGGGGGCCCGGCGCTCCACTTTTTTCGGGGAAGGGTGCGTCGCCCACGTCTCGATGGCGGATCCCTCCTGCCCGGTCATGCTTCAGGCCCTCTCCGCCGCCGCTGCCGCCGCCGGCGCCAAGGTGCACGAAGGCGGGACCTACATCAACATGGAAGGCCCGGCTTTTTCCACCCGGGCCGAGTCCGAGGTTTACCGTCTCTGGGGGATGGATGTTATCGGGATGACCAACATGGCCGAGGCGCGCCTGGCCCGGGAGGCTGAGATCTGCTATCAGAGCGTGGCCATGGTCACTGATTACGACTGCTGGCACCAGGACCACGAAAACGTCTCGGTGGAAATGGTGATCGCCAACCTCCAGAAAAACATCGAGACCGCCCGGAAGATGATCCGCGCGGCCGTCCCGCTTCTGCCCGAAGCGCGCTCCTGCGCCTGCGCCCGGGCCTTGAGCAACGCCATCATGACCTCCCCGGAGAAGATCACCCCCTCGGTCCGCGCCGCCTCGGCCTCATCATCGGGAAGTACGTCTGACCGGTCCGCCGCCTCGCCCGGGAAAATCCATGACCAAGCGCCGGGCAAAGCCTCCGCGCGCGGCGGCTTTTTCCCCCCGCCGCCGCTCCAGGTCGGCGGGGCTTTCTCCCTGGATTCGGCCCAAGGCGTAAACGACCTCCAGGATGTCGGCCAGCTCCGCCGGGTCGGAGCTTTGCAGGTATTCCTCGGTTTCCTCCCGGAGCTTGGCTTCCAGGAGGCGGGGGAACTCTTTTTCCGAGGCGGTCCGGCAGGGGGTGTCGGGCCGTCCGGCCGCGGCTACAATTTCCGGAATCCGGTCGCGCACCAGTTTTTCCATCGTAGCTGCCGAGCCTCCTTGGTTATGCCGCGGATTTGCATCATGGACGATATGGACTTATGGGCCGTGGCCTGAACCCTGGTTTTTCTGACTTCTGTTTCCTGAGTTCTGACGGATTACGGATTACTGATTACGGATTACGTTGGTTCTCCTGAACCCTGACTCTATGCTCTCTGCCCTATGCTCTATGCTTATTCTCGTCGAGCCGGAGCCGGAGTTTCTTGGTTCCCGCCAGGCCGGGCTTGAGCCGCTCCGCTTGCTCCAGGTGCTCCCGGGCCCGGGCAAAATTGCCGAGTTCGCAAAACCGTTCGGCCATTTTTTTCAGGAAGAAAGCCCGGTCCTGGCGGGGAAAGGAATATTCTTCCAGGAGGACGCGGTAACGGGAGACGGCGACTTGGGGATCCGGGTCCCGGGCCAGATGCCGGCAATAAACCGTCCTGATCCGATGCTTGAGTTCGGAACGAAAATGGCGGAAATACTCCCATTTGAGGTCTTCCCGGTAGGCTTTTTCGTAAAGGCCGGCCGCCCGGGGAAAATCCCCGGCGGCTTCAAAGGCCTCGGCCAGGAGAAAAAGGAAATCGAGATAATCCCCGGTTCCGAGCAGCTTTTGCAGGGTGTCCCGGCCGTCCTGGAACAAGGGGAAGAGAGTCTGGCAAAGGGAGATGGCTTCGCGGTGTTGGCCGTTCAGGAGGCTGCGCAGAGTCAGCAAGGCCCGGGAATAGGGGTCTTCTCCCCGGTTTCGCAACTTTTCCAGGCGGGGATTCCCTCCCTCCTCGAGGACCAGCTTGAAGCGCAGGTCGTAGGCGCTGCGCTTCGCCCCGTCCATCAGCACCCGGTAGGCCACCAGCAGGAGCCGCATGTGGGCGGCGGCCAGGCCCGGTTCCAGGGCGGTGGTGTCAGGGTGATATTTTTTGGCCAGGCGGCGGAAGGAGTTGCGGATGTCGGCGGAGACGGATTTTCTCCCGACGTCAAGAACCCGGTAGTAATTTACGAATTTTTTCATGTTTTCGCGCAAATATTTAATTTTACCCGCCCGCGCCCGATTCTTCCCGGAAAAATTAGAGATCCGGCCCGGGGAGACTTCCGGGGATAATAATTGATTTCATTGCGCGTCCGGATTTTATACTATTAGACAGTAAGCGAAATGAACCCCACACTACTCCTGCTCGAGACGGTTTTCCTGGGCCTGCTGATCGGCTTCTCCGCTTTTTTTTCCGGATCGGAGACGGCCTTCTTTTCCCTGAGCCGGGTCACGGTCGAGAAGCTCAAGCACCGGCACCCCGCCCGGGGCGGCTTGATCGCCCGTCTGCTCTCCCATCCCCGGCGCCTGCTGGTCTCGATCGTGATCGGGAACATGCTGGTCAATATCCTTTCTTCCGCCGTGGGCGAGCGGCTTTCCTCCCAACTTGTCCCGGAATCCCTGCGATCCCTGGCCTGGGTGTTTTCCTCGGTGATCATGACCATGGTCATCCTGATCCTGGGCGAAATCGTTCCCAAGACCCTGGCCATGGGCCATACCGAGGGCGTCTCCCTGCGGGTGGCCCCCTCCCTCCTGATCCTGCAGGTCCTGGTCGCGCCCATTCGGAAACTGGTCCGCCTGGTCAGCGACCAATTGGTGGCCTTGCTCTGGCGTGACCGCGCGGTGGGCGATTCCCCCCTGACCAAGGATGAGCTGGCCACCGCCATCGAGGTGGGGAGCCGGGAAGGGACTCTGGACGGGGAGGAAAGGGAGATGATCAACGAGATTTTCGAATTGGGCAGCAAGACCGTCCGCCAATTGATGACCCCCCGCAACGAGGTGGTTTCCTTCGAACTCCAGACCCCGATCGAAAAGATCGCCGAAGCGGTCCGGGTGCGGGAGTTTTCCCGCATCCCCGTCTATTCGGGGCGGGAAGACGAGATCGTGGGCATTCTTTATCCCAAGGACCTGGTGGTGGCCCTTTCCCGGGGAGAAAAAATCGGCCCGCTGGAGACCTACCTGCGCCGGGCCTTTTTCGTTCCGGAAACCATGAAAGCCTCCCGCTTGCTCAAGCAGTTTCTCCAGAAAAAGATTCACGTCGCCCTGGCGGTCAATGAATACGGCGTGTTTTCCGGCCTGATCACCCTGGACGACCTGGTCGAGGAGATTGTCGGCGAGATCAGGGACAAAGGCGAAAGCGCCCCGGATTACCAGGTCGTGGACGAGGACACGGTCCGGCTCCGGGGCCGGACCGAGCTCGGCGCCGTTAACGAGGAACTGGGGCTAGAATTGGCCAGCCGCGAGAGCGTCACCCTGGGGGGGTATCTTTTCGAGAAGATCGGGCGGATTCCCGAACCGGGCGATGTTTTCGAGGATAAGGATCTCAAGTTCGAGGTGCTCACCCTGAAAGGCAACCGGGTGGGCCAGGTCCTGATCAACTCTTTATACCGGGAGAAGGATA
>CAZIEA010000037.1:0-372 GCA_964538495.1 uncultured bacterium
TCTACATGCTCTACATGTCTACATGTGAATAGCGCGGCGGTTCCTGTAGCCTTCAGCCTGTAGTTAAAATCAAGCCGCGCAATCTCAGTGGCGGAAATGAGCAAGGGCGGTCAAGCTTTGCCTCCGCCCGGGCGCTAGACTGCCCCTGACGGTCGGGAAAGGAGGCGCCGAAACCGGCCGGAGGGGAAAAGGATGAAACAGGAAACCGAACGGGTATACCGGGAGAGGCTCGGCCGGGTGCTGGCTCACATCCAGCGGCACCTGGATGATCCCCTCTCCCTGGAGGAACTGGCCCGCCTCGCCTGCTTCTCGGCGTTTCACTTCCACCGGGTTTTCCGCGGACTGGTGGGAGAGAGCCTGATGGAGCACGTG
>CAZIEA010000037.1:382-10213 GCA_964538495.1 uncultured bacterium
GGCTGCGGCTGGAGCGGGCGCTCGTCCAGTTGCGCGAAAGCGACCGACGGGTGCTCGACATCGCGCTCGACGCCGGCTACGAGTCCCACGAGTCCTTCACCCGGGCCTTCCGCTCCCTGTTCGGAGACCCACCCTCGCGGGCGAGACGGAACCGGTCCTTTCCCCTCAAGCCCGTCGCCAGCGGGGTCCATTACCGGCCCGACGGCGACATAACCATGTTCCGGCCCCAGATGGGGAGGAGGAGAATCATGATCAAGGTGGAAATCAAAAAGTTCGAGCCGATCCGGGTGGCCTGCGTGCGCCACACCGGCCCTTACCAGGACTGTCACGCGGCCTGGGTCAAGCTCTGCGGCTGGGCCGGAAAAAAGCGGCTCTTCGGGCCCAAGACTCAGGCTATCGGGATCAGCTACGACGACCCCGAGGTCACCCCCCCGGAAAAGATCCGCTACGATGCCTGCCTCACCGTGGGCCCGGAGGTCGTACCGGACGAGCCGGGAATCGAGATCAAGACCATCCCGGGCGGAGAGTTCGCCGTCACCCTGCACCGGGGTTCCTTCGATAAGCTGGGCAAGACCTACCAGGCCCTCTGCGCGGAGTGGGCCCCGAAAAGCTCTCGGACGCTCGCGCCCGAAGTCGGCTACGAGGTCTACCTCACCGACCCCGACCGGACGCCCCCGGAAAAGCTTCTCACCGAAATCCGGATGAAGCTCGAGAGCTGAGAAACCGAAACGCCCGGAACCGGTTAAACCGCGGCCCGGGGGCGGCCTTGTCCGCCCCCGGGTCCGGAAAATCCACGGCATCGCCGGCCGCGCTCATCCTCGCCTGGAATGGAAAACGGCTTCCCGCAGGCGGCGGCCCGCGGCGGCGGCGCAGAACCCGACCAGGGAAAAAGCCAGAATATGCCCGAGGCGGCTGAGGAGAAAGCGCTGCCAGGGCAAGCTGATTCGGGCCGCCCCGGGCAGGATCGCCAAGGTCAGGACCGTACCCAGTAGGGAGACGAAACCTCCCAGCCAGGCTGCCCTCTTCTCCGGCCAAGAGGCTCCGGCCACCGCGCCCGCCAGCGCGCAGGCCAGAAACTGGTAATTGGAGAAATCCCGCAGGGCCCAGGTCCGTTCCCCGGCGAGGCGGACAAGCCAGAGCGCCGTGACCAGCCCGAAAACGATGATCCCGGCCAGGAACGCCTTGAGCCCGCGGTACTTGCCCCGAAAGTTTTTCATGGCACCGATTATCGCCCTTCTCCCCCTCGAGGGCAAGGCGGGCAATCCCTGGATGGTTCTCGGGGCAGCGCGGCGCTTGCCCGGGGGACGCTTTCTTGCTAAACTTTTTGTGTGATCTCTCAGCCCGAACCGGAGGTGAAAAAATGAAAAAGTTCTTGCCCGGGTTGGTCGCCCTTGCCCTCCTGGCTTCCGCCGCGGAAGCTGGAGAACTTCCCCTGGTCCGAATCGTCACCACCGGAGGGACCATCGCCGAGAAGCTCGATCCGGCCACGGGAGCGGCGGTGCCCGCGGTCTCGGGGGCCGACCTCCTGGCGGCCGTCCCCGGGCTGGACCAGGTGGCCCGAATCGAGGTCTTCCCTCTTTGCAACATCGACAGTTCCCACATGACCCCGGAAATCTGGCGGGAGCTTGCCCTTAAGGTCGAGGAATTCCTTGCCGACCCGGACACGCGGGGGGTGGTGGTCACCCACGGCACCGACACCATGGCCGAGGGCGCCTTCTTCCTGGAGCTGACCGTCACCTCGAGAAAACCCGTGGTTTTCACCGGGGCGATGCGGGACTCCTCCGAACTCGGCGCCGACGGGCCCGCCAACATCATGAACGCCGTCCGCCAGGTTTGTTCCGAGGCCGCCCGCGACTGGGGGGTCACGGTCACCCTGAACGATTACGTCAACTCGGCCTGGCACGTGAAAAAGACCCAATCCACCAACCCCCAGACCTTCGAATCCGGCCCTTACGGCTACCTGGGCTACATCGTCATGAACGAGGTTTTGCGCTACGCCGACCAGGGCCGGCGGCTCAAGTTCCCCATCCCCGACAAACTCCCGGCCGTGGCCCTGCTCACCACCTTCGCCGGGGACGACGGTTCTCTGATCCGGGCCGCGACGGAAAAAGGCAACCGGGGGCTGGTAGTGGAGGGGGTGGGCTCCGGAAACGTCAACGCCGAGGTTCGCTCCGCGATCAAGGCAGCCCTGGACAAGAATATCCCGGTGGTGATCGCCACCCGGGTCGAGTGGGGCGGGGTTTTCCCGGCCTACGGGGACATAGGCGGCGGGGCTGACCTGGAAAAAATCGGGGCGATCCTGGGCGGCCGTTTCGACGGGGCCAAGGCCAGAATCCTGCTTATGCTCGCCCTGGCCCAGCCGGACTTCTCCCGGGAGACCCTAAAAACCTACTTCCGCTACTGAGCTTCCGCTGATTTCACAATTTAACCGCGATTCTCGCGAATCCACTCGAATCTAAACTAAGATTTTGCAGATTACCGCGGATTACTGCTGTCCACAGATTTCACAGATTAACTCAGATTTTTTTCTTCATGCTCTTCATGATCTTCATGGTGAGAAAAATAATTTTCTGTGACCTCTGTGGTAAGGAAGTTAAACCGCGAATCTCGCGAATCCACTCGAATCTAAACTAAGATTTTGCAGATTACCGCAGATTATTTCTTCCCACAGATTTCACAGATTAACTCAGATTTTTTTCTTCATGCTCTTCATGATCTGCATGGTGAGTAAGATAGGCTGAAGACTGAAGGAACTGCCGCCATATCACGCAAAGACGCAGAGACGCAAAGACGCCAAAAAATCAATTTCCAAAGCCGCGTATTCTGGATTCTGAATTCTGGATTCTGGATTCCCGATATTTCAGGCGACGGATTACGGATCACTGATTACGAGTCTTCATGCTCTTCATGGTCTTCATGGTGAAAAAGAAGTTTCTCTGTGGCCTCTGATCTTCCTCTGTGACCTCTGTGGTAAGAAAGTTAAACCGCGAATCCGCAAAAAAGTCGCGCACAAACCTGAACCGGGGAGGAGTGGATGGACCAGGCGAAAACCGAAAAGAAATACGAGGCCCTGAGCCCCTTTGAACTCAAGGACAAGCTGATCGCCATGGCCGAAACCCTCCGGGAGAAGGTCATGCTCAACGCTGGGCGGGGCAATCCCAACTGGGTGGCCACCCAGCCCCGGGAGGCTTTTTTCCTGCTCGGGCAATTCGCCCTCCAGGAAGGGCGCCTGGTCCTGAGCCGGCCGGGCCTGGCCGGAGCGCCGGCGGCGAAAGGGATGGGGTCGCGGTTCCAGGATTTCTGCCGCGTCAACGCCGAACGCCGGGGGGCGCAGTTCCTCTCCGACTCCTACCGCTATGCCGTCGAGCGCCTGGGGATCGACGGCGACGCCTTCATCTCCGAAATGGTGGATGCCATCCTGGGAGACCACTACCCCACCCCCGATCGGGTCCTCCCCCACACCGAAAAAATCGTCCGGGCCTACCTGGATGCCACCATGTGCGCCGGGAACCCGCCGGGCGGAGTGATGGATCTTTTCGTGGTCGAGGGCGGGACCGCCGCCATGAGCTACATTTTCAACACGCTCAAGGAAAACGGCCTGATTTCACCCGGGGACAAGATCGCGCTCGGGACCCCGATCTTCACCCCTTACCTGGAAATCCCCCCTCTCAACGACTACCGACTGGTCATCGTCGAGCTCGAGCAGGACGAGGAAAACAACTGGCAATACCCGGATTCCGAAATCGACAAGCTCGCCGACCCCGCGATCAAGGCCTTCTTCCTGGTCAACCCCTCCAACCCTTCCTCTGTGAGCATGTCGGAAGCCTCCCTGAACAAAGTGGCCGAATTGGTCCGGAGCCGACGCCCCGACCTGATCATCCTTACCGACGACGTGTACGGCACCTTCGTCAACGGATTCCGCTCCCTGGCGGCAATCGCCCCGAAAAACACCATCCTGGTCTATTCCTACTCCAAGTATTTCGGCGCCACCGGCTGGAGACTTGGGGTCATCGGGATCTACCAGGACAACGTGATGGACAAGGCAATCGCCAAGCTCCCCCGAACGAAAAAGAATGAGCTTAACGAACGCTACAAGACCATCTCCACCAAGCCGGCCTCCCTGAAGCTGATCGACCGCTTGGTCGCCGACAGCCGGGCGGTCGCTCTCAACCACACCGCCGGACTCTCCACCCCCCAGCAGGCGATGATGGTGCTTTTCTCCTTCCAGGAACTGCTCGACTCCGACAGCCACCTCTACAAGAAGGAAGCCCAGGACCTGGTCCGGGAGCGCTACGAAACTCTCTACCGGGCTCTGGGAATAGAACCGCCGCAACTGCCCTGCTACGCCCGCTACTACACCACCATCGACATCCGCAAGCTGGCCCGGGAACGCCACGGAAAGGAGTTCGCGGCCTGGATGGAGTCGGCGCACGAACCCATCGACTTCGTCTGGCGACTGGCCGAGGAAAAAGGCATCGTCCTGATGGACGGGGGAGGCTTCGCCGCGCCCGAGATGTCGGTCCGGGTTTCCCTGGCCAACCTCTTCAAGCCCGACTACGACAAGATCGGCCATGGGATCAGCAACCTGCTCGAAGACTACTTCCGACAGTGGCAGGCTCAAAAACAAGGAAAGGGAAAATCATGAGCCTGGAAATCCCGAAAAAAATAATCGCCCAGGCCCCCTACGGGATGCTGGCGACCACGGCGGAAGGGGCGGCGCGCTGCCGCCCCATGTCCTTCGTCATCGCTCCGGACCGGTTCGCGCTCTGGAGCTCGACCTGGGCCTGCAGCGGCAAGGCCGCGGAGATGAAAACCGATTCCCGGGTCGAGGTTTGTTTCGTCGGGGAGGGGAAACTCCAGCTCCGGGTCCAGGGGATCGCCGATCTCAGCGGCGGCCCGGGGAAAAAAGCCCGCCTCCTGGAACTGAATCCCCGGGTGCGCAACCACTTCCGGGGCCCGGACGACCCCAACTTCGTTCACATCGAGATCGTCCCTTCCCGGGTGCGCTGGATGCCCCCCGGCTTCGGCGAGTACACCGAGGTCTCCCTCTGAACCCCGTCTTTCTCACAAGATGCAACCAGCGGAATCCAGGGAGATGGGGGAGCAACCGCTCAGTGTGCTCATGGCAGGATTGGGCCTGCGCAACCACGACCTGGCGGAGGCCTCGGGCGAGCAGCTCACCCACAAGATGGTGGCCCGGGCCCGGCGGGGGCGGCGCCTGACCCCCCACGTCCAGGACAAGGTTATCCGGGCCCTGGAAAAAGCCGCGGGGAAAAGTTTTCCCCGCGGAGAAATATTCAATTATTGATCTCCCGGCCGGAAACGGGCGGGGACGAACACCCGGGCCGGAGACCGGCCCGGTAAGGAGGGGAATGAGCGCGACAAGGACGGCGACGGGGTGCGGCCTGGCTTTTCTTCTCTTGACGGGCTGCGGGCAACTCGGCGAGCCGGGGACCGCCCAAGGCGCGACGCTCGGGTGGGAGACCGACTTCGCCCGGGCCTCCGCTCGGGCCAAGGAAAGCGGGAAGTACATGCTGCTCGACTTCTCCGGATCGGACTGGTGCGGCTGGTGCGTCCGGCTCGAGAAAGAGGTCTTCAGCCAAGACCAATTCCGCAGCTACGCCGCCGACAACCTGGTCTGCGTCCTGCTGGATTTTCCCCGGCGCAAAACCCAAAGCTCGGATCTAAAAAAACAAAACCAGGAACTGTCCAAGAAATACGGGGTCAGGGGATTCCCTACGGTCCTGGTCCTGAGCCCGGACGGGAGACTGGTCGGAACCACCGGATATCGGCCCGGCGGAGCGGAAGCCTATGTCCAGCACCTGAAAGCGATGATCGATCCCCACCGCGCCCGGCGCTGAACTTTCAGGAGAGGATCTCGGAAAAAGTGGGATGGCCGTAGACGATCCCGGCCATTTCTTCCCGGGTCAGGCCCCGGGCCAGGGGCCAGGCCAGGAGATGAATCAGTTCGCAGGCCTCCGGGCCCACGATTCCGGCCCCCAGGAGCTTCCCCGAGGTCCGCGCGAAGACGAGCTTGGCCAGCCCTCCCTCCTCCCCCGCGATCACGGCCCGGGCGTTGGCCTTGAAAAATTTTTTCTCCGTCTCCGTTTCGATCCCCCGCTCGCGCGCCTCCCTCTCGGTCAGGCCGAGAGAGGCGGCCTGGGGGAAGGAAAAAACCGCCCGGGGCACCAGCCCGTAGTCGAGAGGAGGCAGGGATTCCCCGGCGTGGGCGAGCATGGCGGCGCCGATCGCGTCCCCCGCCGCGTAAACTCCGGAGGCGGCCGTCCGCATCCCAGCTTCCACCGGGATGAACCCATCCCGGAGCCCGATCCCCAGAACCTCCAGGTTGAGACCGGCGGTGCGGGGTTTCCGGCCCACGCAGACCAGAACCTTTTCCGCGGCCACTCTCCGGCCCGGGCCGGTCCCGGCCGGGAGGATTTCCGCCTCCGCGCCGACGCCAAGACGTCTCAGCCCCGCGACCCGGTGGCCGGCCAGGACTTCCACCCCGCGCTTCTTAAATTCCCGCTCCAGGACCCGGGACAGTTCTTCGTCTTCCCGGGGCAGTAACCGGGTCGCCGATTCGACCAAAACGACGCCGGCCCCCAGGGCGCGGAAAAAGGAAGCAAACTCGGAGCCGATGTAGCCGCCGCCCACGATCAGGACGCTTTTCGTCCCCGGCCAATTTTCCAGAAGCCCGTCGCTGTCGAAAACCGCCTCCCCGTCTGGCTCGAGCCCGGGGAGAATCGCCGGAACGGATCCGGGGGCAAGCACGAAGTTCTCCGCCCGAATTTCCCGCTCCCCTCCCGCCTCCAGGAAGACCCGCGACCGGCCCGGGGCCAGGAAGAATGCGCGCCCGTAGACGATCTCGACCTTCCCCCTCTCCAGCCCCCAGAGCAACCCCTGCCGGAGCCGCGCCACCTTTTGCCGGGCATAGGCCTGGATTTTCCCTGGTTCGAGCGGATCCGCGTGAGCCGCGATCCCGAAGGCGGAGCTCCGGGAAATCTTTTCCCGGAGCTCGGCCGCCTGAAGCAGGGCCTTGACCGGAACGCAGCCCCGGTTCAGGCAGGTTCCGCCCAAGGTATCCTCCCGCTCCTCGATCAGGCAGACCCGCCGCCCCCGGGCGGAAAGGCGTTCGGCCGCCCGGCAGCCCGCCGGCCCCCCTCCGATCACCGCGCAGTCGTAGCTCGTCTGCATCTCTTCCTCTGAATTCAGTCCGCTGATTTTACGGATTCGGTCGCAATCGGCATAGCGCAAAGCGCAGAGCGCATGGCGTCAGACTCCAGGGTTCAGGCGGCGGCGCGGCGGTTACAGCTTACTGCCTACTGATTATGCTCCGCGTCCTGGTCGGCGCGGTAGGAACTCCGGACAAAGGGACCGCTCTGAACCCGCTCGAATCCCAGTTTCAGGGCGGCGGCGCGCCAGTCCGCAAACTCCTCATCCCCCAGGCGCCTGACCACGGGTGGATGCCGGCGAGTCGGGGCCAGGTACTGTCCCAGGCAGAGACGCCGGCAGCCCGCTTCCCGAAGATCCTCCAGCGCCCCCAGCACCTCCCCGGGAGTCTCCCCCAGGCCCAGCATCAGGGCCGACTTGGTAGGCAGGTCCGCCGCCGCTTCAGACAGTTTTTTCAGCACCTGAAGGGAGCGTACATAATCGGCCCGGGTACCCCCGGGAAATCCCGGGCGGCGCAGGCCGTAAAGCCGGCGCACGGTCTCGAGGTTGTGCCCCACGACGTCGGGAGCGGCAGCGGCGATTTCGGCGATGCTCTCGCCGGACCCCTGGAAATCCGGGATCAGAAGTTCGATCTTCCTTCCCGGATCGTCCTCCCGCAGGGCCCGCACCGCCCGGGCGAACGCCCCTGCTCCCCCGTCGGGAAGATCATCCCGGGTCGGGCTGGTGACAACAACATAGCGCAGGCCCAAGCGGCGGCAGGCCTCGACCAGCCGCCCCGGCTCTCCGGGATCGGGCGGCTCCGGCGGCCCGGGAGGCACGTTGCAGAAACCGCAGTCCCGGGTGCAGATCCGGCCCAGGATCAGGAAAGTGGCCTGAAGGCGCCCGTAGCACTCGGAGATGTTGGGGCAGAGGGCCTCGGCGCAGATGGTGTGCAGCCTCAGCCCGGCCAGGCGCTTTTTCAGCCCGTCCACGGCCCGCAGGCTGATCTTTTTTTTCCGCTTCGCTTCCATCCTCAGCCTTCAGTCTAACTTCCTCACCACAGAGTGCACAGAGGCAACAGAGGGCACAGAGATTTTTTTTCTTACCATGAAGGGCATGAAGAACATGAAGGAAAATCTGTGGACGAATCGGTTTTCTGCGTCTTGGCGTCTTCGCGCCTTTGCGTGAGAAAGGTGGGTTTTCTACATGCCCTACATGTCTACATGTGAATAGCGCGGCGGTTCCTTCGGGCTTTCGGGGACCAGGTCCGCCCCCAGGCTCCAGGCAAAAGCCCCGATCAGGGCCTCCTGGAGCTCCTCCGGGCGCAAGCCCGGCAGGAAATCCCGCAGCCCGGCGGCGTTCAAGGCGGCCGCCTGAAAGGAATCGCGGAAATAACGCCCGGCCCGGAGCGGGTCGAGCGTAAGCGGGATGGAGCCGTGCTGGAAAACCACGCCCCGGCGGCGGCGCTGGGCGTTGCCCCCGATTTTTTTCCCCCCGACCCGGAGGTCGCAGGTCTCGGTCCCGGCAAAGCAGATCGCGGTCTTCCTTCCCAGGATTTGCCCCGGGGGCGGTTCCGCGCGGGCAAAGACCGGCTCCAGCCCCAGTTCCCGGTAAGCCAGCAGCAGAAATCCGCAAAGGCGGCGATAGGATTCCTCCACCCCGGAGAGGCCCTCGTCCGGGCAGACCAGGCTGTAGGTAAGCTCGTCGTCGTGGAGGATCGCCCCGCCCCCGGTAATCCTGCGCGCCACCCCCACCCCGGCGGCGGCGCAGCGGTCAAGGTAGAGAACCTCCTCGGCCCGCTGGAACCGGCCCAGGGAGACGGCCGGGGGCGACCAGCGGTAAAGGCGGAAAGCGGACAGGGTTTCGCCCGGGACGAAACTCTCGAACAACTCCCGGTCAAAATCCATGTTCCAGCTCCCGGGGCGGGGGCCGGTGTCGAAAAACCGCCACCTCGTCCGCGGGCGCATTTACGCTTCCGGGAAGTTGAGGTTGAGCTCCCGGGCGGCCCGGGTCTCGTCCAGGCGGCCCACCGGGGTGGTGACCGGGGCGGATTTAAGTTTTTCGGGATCCTCCCGGGCCAGCCGCGCCGCCTCGGTCATGGCGGCGACGAACTCGTCCAGGGTTTCCTTGCTCTCGGTCTCGGTGGGCTCGATCATCATGGCTTCCTTGACGATGAGGGGGAAATAGACGGTGGGCGGGTGGAACCCGGCGTCGATCAGGAACTTGGCGATGTCGAGGGCGTGGATCCCCCCGGCCGCCTGCCGGGCGGCGGAGAAGACGCACTCGTGCATGCAGGCCCGGTCGTAAGGGAGGTCGTAATGGCCCTTGAGCTTGGCCAGGACGTAATTGGCGTTAAGCACGGCCTTTTCGCTGGCGGAAGCCAGACCGTCCATTCCCAGCAGCAGGATATAGGCGTAGGCCTTCACCAGGACGGAAAAGTTGCCGTAAAAAGGGGCCAGGAGGCCGATGGCCTTTTCTCCGGGGCCGGAAAGCCCGTATTCTCCCCCGGGCTTTTTCACGACAACCGGACCGGGCAGGAATTCGACCAGTTCCGCCCGGGCCCCGACCGGGCCTGCCCCCGGCCCCCCTCCCCCGTGGGGAGCGGCAAAAGTCTTGTGCAGGTTGAGGTGGACGATGTCGAACCCGATCTCCCCCGGCTTGATCTTTCCCATCACGGCGTTG
>CAZIEA010000037.1:10235-15933 GCA_964538495.1 uncultured bacterium
TCCCCAAGGTGTTGGGGCAGGTCAGGACCACGGCCGCGACCTCCTCCGTGAGCTTCCGCCGGTATGCGGAGATATCCATCTGCCCGTCGGGGCCGGTGGGAATGGAGACCACCTCGTACCCGGCCATGGCGGCCGAGGCCGGGTTGGTCCCGTGGGCGGCGTCGGGAACCAGGACCGTCTTCCGGGGTTCCCCGGCGGCTTCGTGCCGGGCCCGGACCATCAGCATCCCGGCCAGTTCCCCCTGCGCCCCGGCCAGGGGCTGGAGGGAAAATCCCGCCATCCCCGTGAGGTCGCAAAGCGAATCCTGCAGCTCGCACAGAAGCCGCAGCGCCCCCTGGACCCTTTCGGCCCCGCCGGGCACCCGGCCCAGGAAGGGATGCAGGCCGGCAAAACCTTCCCGGGCGGCGGCCGCCTCGACCGCCTTGGGGTTGTATTTCATGGTGCAGGAACCAAGCGGGTAGAAAACCGAGTCCACCGAGTAATTGCGCCGGGAAAGGTTGGTGAAGTGCCGGACCGTGTCGAGTTCGCTCGCTTCGGGAAGAGCGGCGGGGGCGGATCGGAGCAGGGAAGCCGCCGGCAGGGGAGCGGAAGGAACATCGGAGACCGGCAGGGCCGTCCCCCGCCGGCCGGGAACGGATTTTTCGTAGATCAGCTTCACGGCCGCAGCGCCTCTCCCAAGGCCCGGGCGAGTTCCTCGATCTGGGCCTTCGAGTTTTTCTCGGTCACCGCCGTCAGCAGTTCCCGTTCCCGCCCCGGGAAAAATTCCCCCAGGGGGATCCCGGGGGCGATCCCCTCCCGGAGCAGGCGCGCGCAGACCCCGCGGGCGTCAAGCGGCAGCCTCAGGGTGAATTCGTTGAAGACCGGACCCCGGTTGCGGACTTCCACCCCCCGAACCGCCGCCAGGATTTCCATGGCGTAGTGGGCCTTGTCGTAGTTAAGCCGGGCCAGTTCCCGCAACCCCTCCCGGCCCAGGAGGGTGAGGTGGATCAGGGTCCGCAAGGCGCACAGGCCCTGGTTGGTGCAGATGTTGGAGGTGGCGCGCTGGCGGCGGATGTGCTGCTCCCGGGCCTGGAGCGTAAGCACGAATCCCCGGCGGCCTTCCCCGTCAAGCGTAGCGCCCGCCACCCTCCCCGGGAGCGCGCGCAGGTGCTCTTGGGCGGCCGCGATGAATCCCAGGTAAGGCCCCCCGAAGTTCAGGGGGTTGCCCAGACTCTGGGCCTCCCCGGCGGCGATGTCGGCCCCCATCTCGCGGGGGCTCTTGAGGAGCCCCAGGGAGACCGGGTAGCTCGAAACGATGACCAGGACCCCCAGCTTGCGGGCGGCCTCGGCCAGAGGAGAGACGTCCGCGACCGAACCGAAAAAGTTCGGGGTCTGGACCGCCACCGCCGCCGTGTCGGAATCGAGCCGCCGGGCCAGCCCCGCCAAGTCGCTCTCGCAGCCGTCCGGGGCCGCCTCCTCCACCGCCGCCCCGCCCCGGGAAAGGTAAGTCCCTAGGATGGCCCGGTACAGGGGGTTGATCGCCCCGTCGAGCAGCACCTTGGCGCGCCCGGTGATCCGCAAGGCCATCAGGACCGCCTCAGCCAGGGCGGTGCCCCCGTCGTAATTGGAGGCGTTGGCGGCGTCGAGGCCGGTCAGGCGGCAGATCGCGGTCTGGTATTCGTAGAGGGCCTGGAGCGTTCCCTGGGAACACTCCGGCTGGTAA
Organism: uncultured bacterium; assembly: GCA_964538495.1. GTDB lineage: Bacteria > Auribacterota > Erginobacteria > Erginobacterales > DAOSXE01 > CAZIEA01. Next base: position 11,938 of record CAZIEA010000037.1, read on the forward strand.
GGGGTGTAGGCGGTGTAGAACTCCGACCGTCCGGCCAGGGCGTCCACCGCCGCGGGGATGAAGTGGTCGTAATACCCGCCCCCGAGAAAGGAAATCCGGGGGGGCCGGTTCGCTTCCGCCAACTCCCGCATCCGCCCGCAGACCTCGAGCTCGCTCAAGCCCGCCGGGAGGCGATACTCCCGCGCCCGCAGCCCGGGAGGGATGTCGGCAAAAAGTTCCTCGATCGAGGAAACCCCGATCGCCTCCAGCATCCGCCCGACTTCTTCCGAGGTATGGGGGGTGAATTCCACGCGCCGGCCCTCACTTCAGGGAATCGAGGTATTCCCGGTAATCCGCCTCGGTCATGAGTTCCGCTTCCTCCCCGGGAGCGCCCGGGGCGAGTTTGGCGATCCAGCCTTCTCCCTCGGGGGAAGCGTTGATGATCTCCGGGGCGGCGACGAGGTTCTGGTTTGCCTCCAGGACCATCCCCGAAACGGGGGCGAAAACCTCGCTGGCGGCCTTGACCGATTCCACCTCGCAGAGCACGTCCCCCCGCGTTACCTTGCGCCCGGGGGCGGGCAGATCCACGAAGGTAATGTCGCCCAGTTGCCCGGCGGCGTAGGCGGTGATCCCGACCGTGCCGGAACCTCCCTCGATCCGGACCCACTCGTGGTCGCGGGTGTAATAAGTCTTCACTTCCCTCCCTCCTTTTCGCGCGGCTTCCGCTTAGTCACTATTCACCATGTAGGACATGTAGATCATGTAGCGTTCGCTATCGGGCGCGGTTAATTTCTCAAGGACCCTTCCCGGTAAAAGGGGAGTTTAACAATCTCCGCCGCCAGGGTCACCGACTTCCCGTCCCCGACCTCGATCCGCCCCCCCTCCCGCGCCCGGGCGGCGTCGACGTATCCCAGCCCGATCCCGCGGGAAAGCATGGGGGAAAAACAACCGCTGGTCACCGTCCCGGCCTCCTCCCCGGAAACCGCGATCCGGTAGCCGTGCCGCGGAGAGCGGCGGGAATCGGCCGCGAAGGCGATCTTGCGCTTCCGCGTCCCCTCCCGCATCTGCCGCAGCAGCGCTTGCTTTCCGATGAAGTCCTTCTCGAAATTGAGGAAGGCCCCCAGGTCGGCCTCCAGGGGAGTGGTCATCTCGTCGATGTCGCTGCCGTAGAGGCTGTAGCCGATCTCCAGGCGCAAGATGTCCCGGGCCCCCAAACCCGCCGGGAGCACCCGGGAATCCTCCAGCAAGCGCCGCCAGATGGCGGGGGCGGCCTCGGGGCGGGAATAAATCTCGTAACCCAGCTCCCCGGTGTAGCCCGCTCGGGCGATCAGGACCTCTTCCCCCAGGAGCCCGTATTCTCCGAAACGGAAATAGCCCAGATCCAAGGCGGTCCCCAGGAGCGCTTCAAGGACTTCCCGGGAAAGCGGCCCCTGGAGGTCGATCTTGGCGGTCTCGGCGGAAGCATCGCGCAGTTCCCCGCCCCGGAGCCTCCCGTGCAGGCACGAGAAATCGCCGGCAGCCGGGGCGGCGTTCACCACCAACAGCAGCCGTTCCGGATCCTGCTTGAGCACGATCAGATCGTCCAGGATCCCCCCCTCCTCGTTCAGGATGAACCCGTACTTGCAGGAGGAGGGCTTCATCTTCCCCAGGGGCTGGGTGACGGCCGCTTCCATCCCGGTGGTGGCGAAATCGCCCCGGAACAGAAACTCTCCCATGTGACAAATGTCGAAGACGGCCGCCGCCGAGCGGCAGTGGCGGTGCTCGTCGAGGATCCCACGATAGGAGATGGGCATCTCCCAGCCCCCGAAGGGACCCATGCGGGCGCCCAGGCGCAGGTGTTCCCCGTAAAGCGGGGTCCGCTTCAGGCTCACTCCCCTTCCCCCCTTTCCGGCTCTTCCTCCGGTTCGAAGCCGTCCCCCAATTCCAGAAGCCCTTCGGCCTTTCCCACCGGGAGTTCCTGCACGGATTTCAACCGACGCTCGATCGCCCGGGTCCGAGCCCCGGTCTGTTCCAGGGTGTTGTGGGCCTCAGAGAGTTTCTTCTTCACCTTGTCCAGGATGTCGCCGAACTTCCCGAACTCGGTCTTCACCGCCCCCAGCAGATCCCAGACTTCGCTAGTGCGTTTCTCGATGGCCAAACTCCGAAAACCGACCTGGAGGCTGGCCAGGATGGCCCAGAGGCTGCTGGGGCCCGCGACCACCACCCGCCAGGTCCTCTGGATCTCCTCGCCCACGCCCGGCTGCCGCAGGACCTCGGCGTACAGACCCTCGGTGGGCAGGAACATGACGGCGAAATCGGTGGTCCGGGGCGGATTGAGGTACTTGCCGCTGATGTCCTGGGCCGCCTTTTTCACCGACCGGATCAGGTCGGCGGCGGCTTTGCGGACCGAATCCGCCTCCCCGGCCTGCGAGGCATCCACTAGGCGCTGGTAATCCTCGACCGGAAACTTGGCGTCAATCGGAAGCCAGACCGGTTCTCCGCCCGACGACTCGCGCCCCGGCATGCGCACGGCGTATTCGACCGTATCGCGGCTGGTCTCCCGGGGCTGGTAATTAGCCGTATATTGTTCGGGGGAAAGCATCTGCTCGAGAATGGCCCCGAGCTGGACCTCGCCCCAGGTCCCCCGGGTCTTGACGTTAGTCAGCACTTTCTTCAGGTCCCCCACCCCCGTGGCCAGGGTCCGCATCTCCCCCAAGCCCTGCTGGACCTTTTCCAGGCGCTCGCTGACCAGACTGAAGGACTCGCCCAGGCGTTTCTCCAGGGTCCCCTGGAGTTTCTCGTCCACGGTCTGGCGCATCTGCTCGAGCCGTTTCTCGTTGCCCTCCCGCAGCGTCTCGAGCTGCTTTTCCACGGTGAGGCGCAGCCTTTCCAGACGCTCTTCGTTGCCGGCGGTGAGCTTTTCCACCCGGGTCCCGACCGCTTCCAGCCCCGCCTGCTGGGCGGCGCCCAGTTCCCCCAGGGTCTTGACCAGGGTGTTGACGGCCTTGTCCTGGCCGCCCGCGACCTCTTCGCGCAACAGCCGGGCGGCGAGAGCCGCCTCTTCCCGTCCCCGGCGCAGTTCCTCCCGCAGCGCCGCCTCCAGCCCGTCCCCCCGCCGCCGGCGCAGGAGCAACAGGACCAGGTCAGCCGCGGTCAGAACCAGGACCGCCCATAGCAAAATATTTTCCATCCCTTCTCCCTTGGCTCGATTCGGGAAAAATTATACCTCAAAATTCATCAAAAACCCGGCGGTTCCTTCAGCATTTCGCCTAACTTCCTCACCACAGAGCTCACAGAGAAAAACAGAGGGCACAGAGATTTTTTTCTTACCATGAAGAGCATGAAGGTTAAACCGGAATCCAGAAGCCAGAATTCAGAATCCAGAATTCGCGGCTTTGAGAATCGATTTTTTGGCGGCTTTGCGCCTCTGCGTCTTTGCGTGAGAAAAGCGGGTTTTCTACATGTCCTACATGTCTACATGTGAATGAGGCGGCGGTGCCTTCAGCCTTCAGCCTTCGGCCTGATTGGTGTAATCTTTACCAGTTGCGAAATTCATGGCGGACCAGGCCGAATGAGCAAAGAGCGGATCGAGACCATAATCGCCCGACTCACCCTCTCACCGGGACAACTGGGCGAGATCGCCCAAACCCTGGCCGAAAGGATTCGGGAGGGACTCGCGGCCGAAGGGGCCGAGATCGCCGCCCTCCCCACCTTCCTGCCGCCCCCTCCCCCGGACCTGTCCGGGGAGGCCCTGGTCGCGGACCTGGGCGGGACCAACCTGCGGGCGGCCCGGGTCCGGCTGAAGGGCACGGAGAAGGCGGAATTCCCCGCCGGCCCGGTCGAGCGCTCCCTGGGCCGGACCTGGGAATCGGCCGGGGAGTTTTTCTCGGCCCAGGCCGACCTGGCCTCCAGGGTCGCCTCCGGCGCTTCCCTGCCGCTGGGCTACTGTTTTTCCTACCCCACCCGGCCCCTGCCCGACCGGGACGCCGTGATGCTGGGCTGGAACAAGGGGGTCGAGGTCCCGGGAGTGTTGGGCCG
>CAZIEA010000038.1:0-3257 GCA_964538495.1 uncultured bacterium
CACGGCGGCGGCGGCCGCCGCCGGGTGGCTGTCGGAGGCGGATACGCCCAGGCCGACGGCGGCAAAGAGCTCGACGTCCTGGAAATCGTCCCCGAAATAAGCCGTCTCCTCGGAGCGGCACCCCGACCGGGCCATGATCTCCCGAAAAACCGGGAGCTTGTCGGCAACCCCCTGGTGAACTTCCCCGATCCCGAGCTCCTCGGCCCGGCGCTCGACCGCGCGGGAGCGGCGCCCGCTCACCCAGGCGGTCTTGAGCCCTCTTTGGCGGGCGCGGACCAGGGCGGAACCGTCCCGGACGTCGAAATTTTTCGTCTCCCCCTCCCGGGAACCAAGCCGGATTTTCCCGTCGGTCAACACGCCGTCCACGTCCAGGATCACCAGCCTGATCCGGGAAGCTTTCTCCCGGTACTTGCCCCTGCCCTTCCCCATCAGACAATCCCCTCGCTGAGCAAATCCTGGACATCCAGCATCCCGATCGGGCGGCCGGCCTCGTCCACCACCGGGAGTTCGTCGATTTTCCGCCGGCGCATTTCCGCCATCGCTTCCGCCGCCAAGCTCTCCCCCCGGATGGCGGCCGGGGAAGGAGTCATCACCCGCGCGACCGGCAATTCCAAAAGATCGCCTTCCGTCTCCAATTTTCGCCGCAGGTCCCCGTCGGTGAAGATCCCGATCAGGCCTCCGTCGGGCCCCACCACGCTGGCGGCACCCGCCCGGGCCCGGGTAATGGCCAGAATGACGTCCTTGACCTTGCTTTCTCCCCTCACCACCGGGTTGGCTTCCCCGGTCCGCATCAGGTCCGAAACCCGGGCCAGGAGGCGCCGGCCCAGCGCGCCGGCCGGGTGGAGACGGGCGAAATCGGCGGGCTTGAAGCCCTTAAGTTCCTTGAGGCAGACCGCCAGGGCGTCCCCCAAAGCCAGGGCGGCGGTGGTCGAAGCGGTCGGGACCAGGTTGTCGGGGCAGGCCTCCCGGGGTACGGAAGCGTCCAGCCCCACGTCCGCGGCCCGGCCCAGGGTGGAGGAGGGATTTCCGGTGATCGCCACCAGTGGGACCCCCAACCCCCTGACGCAGGGCAGCAAAGCCTTGATTTCGGCGGATTCGCCGCTGCTGGAGACGGCCAGGACCAGGTCGTCCGCCGAGAGCATCCCCAGGTCTCCATGCAGCGCCTCAGTGGGGTGGAGCCAGATCGAGGGGGACCCGGTGCTGGCCAGGGTAGCGGAAATCTTGCGGCCGATCAGACCCGCTTTCCCGATCCCGGTCACCACGATCCGCCCCTTGCAACCGGCCAACAAAGCCACGGCCCGGCGAAAATCCGCCCCCAACCGCCCGGCCAACCCGGACAGGGCGGCCGCCTCGGTCTCGACGACCGTCCGGCCCAGGGCCACGATGTCAAGATCCCGGTTCACCCCTTCACCGCCAGGTCAATGGCCTTGAGTTCCCGGAGCAACCCTTCCAGTTCGGAGAGAGGGAAAACGCTCCCGGAGTCGGAAAGCGCCTGTTCCGGCCGGTCGTGGACCTCCAGGAAGACCCCGTCGCAGCCCGCCCCCACCGCGGCTCGGGCCAGGGCGGGGACATATTGCCGGGCCCCGCCGGAAACGCCTCCTTCCCCGCCGGGAAGCTGGACGCTGTGGGTGGCGTCGAAAATAACCGGCCAGCCCAGGGAGCGCATTATCGGCAGGGCTTTCATGTCGTTAACCAAATGGTGGTAGCCGAAAGTCGTTCCCCGCTCGGTAAGCGCGATCCTCTCGCAGCCGGCGGCCCGGAGCTTCCCGATCGCGTGGGCCATGTCGCCGGGGGCGAGAAACTGCCCTTTTTTCACGTTTACCGCCCGCCCGGTGGCGGCGGCGGCGACCAAAAGGTCGGTCTGACGGCAGAGAAAAGCGGGGATCTGGAGGATATCGGCGGTCGTGGCCACCGCGGCGGCGTCGGGAGGTTGGTGAAAATCCACCAGGAGGGGGAAGCCGAAGGCGGCCTTGAGCCGAGAGAGCATTTCCATCCCGGCTTCCAGACCCGGGCCCCGATAGGAGGAAAGCGAAGTGCGGTTGGCCTTGTCGTAGGAAGCCTTGAAGACCAGGGGAAAACCCGCCCGGGACGCCGCGGCCGCCAACGCCTCGGCCACCCCGAAAAGATGGGCTTCCGTCTCGATCACGCAGACCCCGGCAATCAGGACCAGCGGCCCCCCGAAGACCACGTTTCCAACCTGGAATTGTCTTACTTTATCCAGCATCTTGATCAGGGTTCAGGGTTCAGGGTTCAGGTTCGAGCATAGGGCATGGAGCATAGAGCATAGGGTCGAAAAATCCGTAATCCGTGATCAGTGATCCGTAATCCGTCGCCTGAATTCGCGTAATTGGCAGTTCGATCTCCGAGCGTCGCCCCCTGCGGGGGCTTCTCCGCCCAAGTGAACGATTAATCTGTTTAATCTGTGAAATCTGTGGACTGAATTAATCTGCGGTAATCTGCGGAATCTTAGTTTAAGTTAGCGCGGATTCGCGGTTCAATCCATGAGTTCAGGGTTCAGGGCCAGCAGGCGGCGGGCGGTTTCGAGGTCTTGGGGAGTGTCGATTCCCAAGGTTTCCCCCTCCACCTCCACGGTTTGAATTATATATCCCCGCTCCAGGACCCGCAACTGCTCCAGTTTCTCCCGGTTTTCCAGGGGGGTCGGGGCTAGCCGGGTGAACAATTCCAGAAAATCCCGCCGGTAACAATAAAGCCCGATGTGTTCCCAGGCCTCACCGCTGCCCGGGGCATCCCGATCGTAGGGGATCGGCGCGCGGGAGAAATATAAAGCCCGGCCGGAGAGGTCCATCGTCACCTTGACCCGATTGGGATCGGCGATCCGGGCCCGGTCCCGGGTTCTCCTGACCAGGGTGGAAACCGAAGCCGCCGGCTCCCTCAGGAGAGCGACCACGGCGGCGTCGATCATCCCGGGAGCGATGAAGGGTTCGTCCCCCTGGATATTAAGGACGATCCCGGCCTCGCGCCCGGCCGCGGCCGCCGCCACCCGTTCGGTCCCGGTGGCGATCCCTGCCTCGGTCAGGACCGAATCCCCCCCGAAATCCGCGACCGCCCGGACGATCCTCTCGTCGTCGGTGGCCACCAGGACCTCGTCCAGCCTCCGGGCTTTCCGGGCCCGGCGCCAGACCCATTCCAGCACCGGCCTTCCCCCCAGATCCGCCAGGGGTTTGCCCGGAAAACGGCTGGACCCCCAGCGGGCGGGGATCACCCCCAGGACGCGCGGGCTCATCCCTTTCCCTCCC
>CAZIEA010000038.1:3267-7735 GCA_964538495.1 uncultured bacterium
GATATCGGGCGCCGTAAAATCGGCCCCGGCGGCCTCCCCTGCCCCGACCAGGACGGTCCGGCACCCGGCCTGCCGCCCGCAAAGGATGTCGCTGGCCTTGTCCCCGATAAACCAGGATTTTCCCAAGTCGATCCCGTGCTCCCGGGCCAGGTCCAGGACCATGGCCGGGTTGGGCTTGCGACAGGAACAAGCCTCCAGGGGCAGATGGGGGCAATAGCGGAGCCCGTCCAGATTCACCCCGCCGGCGGCGAGGAGGGAGAGCATCCGGGCATGCACGGTTTCGAGATCTTCCCGGGTGAAATAGCCCCGCCCGATCCCGGACTGATTGGTGACGATGAAGATCTTGTACCCGGCCGCCGCCAGAGAACGCAGGGCGGGAATGACGCCCGGGAAAAGCTTAAACTGCCCCGGGTCGCCGATGTAGCCGGGATCCGGGTTGATGGTCCCGTCCCGGTCGAGAAAAACGGCCCGGGATTTCATTGCCAGTCGAGGGCCCGGAGAAGTTCCTCTCGCCCGGCGGTGGCCGTTCCCAGCTTCCCGACCACGACCCCGGCCGCCCGGTTGGCCAGGAAAGCCGCTTCCTCGAAACTGCCTCCCCCGGCCAGGCAGAGGGAAAGAACCCCGACCACGGTGTCCCCGGCCCCCGAAACGTCGTAAACCTCCCGGGCCACGGTCTTGATCTGGAAAGGCTCCGCCCCGGTCCGGAACAAGCACATCCCGTCCTCCCCCAGGGTGATAAGAACGCCCCGGGCGCCCCATTTGCGCAGGAGTTCCGCCCCGACTTCGGCGATGGTCGCCGTGCGGGGAAGGCCGGCGGCCAGGCGGGCTTCCTTGTGGTTGGGAGTGACCAGGGTAGCCCCGGAAAAGACGAAAGGATTGTTGGCGTTGGGATCGACGATCACCGGGAGCGAGCGCCGAGAGGCCAGGGCGATCAGCTCCTCGACCAGGTCCTGGGTGAACAGCCCCTTGGCGTAGTCCTCCAGGACCACGGCGTCGGCGCCCTCCAGCAAGCCGGAGACGACCTCGAGCAGGCGGTCCCGGGCCGGACCCTGGATCGGGGAAGTTTCCTCCCGGTCGATCCGGATGGCCTGCTGATGCCCGGCCAGAACCCTGGACTTGGTGATGGTGGGGCGCCCGGAGGCGATGACCAACCCGGAGATATCCACCCCCGCTTTCCGGAGCAAGCCTCCCAGGCGCCGCCCGGCCAGGTCCTTTCCGATCACTCCCGCCAGGGCGGCCTCTCCTTCCAGGGCCCGGATGTTATGGGCGACATTGGCCGCGCCCCCGGGAACCCAGGATTCGCGGCGGACCTGCACCACCGGGACCGGGGCTTCGGGGGAAATCCGTTCCACTTCGCCCCAGATATACTCATCGAGCATGACGTCTCCGACCACCAGGACCCGCCGTCCCGGAAACCCCTCGATCAACTCTAAGCATCTGGGCTGAGTTATTTTCAAAGTCATCGCTTTGCCGCTTTCAAGATTCCAGGTAACCCCTGACGCTCTCGGCCACCGCCGCCTCCAGGGGGGTAAGGGGCTTCTGGTAACCCGCCCGGCGGATTTTTCCCGTCTCGGCCCGGGTGTGGTATTGGTATTTCCCGGCCAGGAGCGGGGGCATCGGAAAATACTCGATCTTTTCCGGAAGCTTCAGGGCCGAGAACAAGGCCCGGGCCAGGCGGTTCCAGGTGGCGGCTTCGCCGGTGCCGACATTGAAGATCCCGGAAACCCCCGCTCCCTTCGGATCCAGGAGGAAGAAGAGGGTCATGTCCACGGCGTCCCCGACGAAAACGAAATCCCGCTCCTGTTCGCCGTCGCCGTATTTCGGGCCATCCGAGGCGAAAAGGCGGATTTTCCCGGTTTGGCGGATCTGCTCGAAGCCTTTGCAGACCATGGAGCGCATCGGCCCCTTGTGCTCCTCGCGGGGGCCGTAGACATTGAAATATTTGAGCCCGACCAACCGGTCGAGCAGTCCTTCCCTCCAGGCCCAGAGATCGAAAAGGTGCTTGGAAAAGCCGTAGCCGTTCAGGGGCCGAAGCCGGTCCAGGGTCCCCTCGTCGTCGGAATAGCCCCGGCTCCCGTCGCCGTAAGTAGCCGCCGAGGAAGCATAGATAAAGCGGATGCGCCCGGGGAGGCAGGCGCGGGCCAAGGTCTTGGAGTATTCGTAGTTGTTCCCGATCAGGTAACTCAGGTCCTTTTCGGTGGTCGAGGAACAGGCGCCCAAGTGGAAAACCGCCTCCGCCTCACCCCGCAGGCCGTATTCCACCACGTCCCGGAGAAAATCGTCCTTTTCCCGATAATCCCGGAACTTGAGGCCGGAGAGGTTCCTCCACTTGTCCCCCTCCCCCAATTCGTCCACCACCAGGATGTCATCCCGGCCCAGTTCGTTAAGCCGGCGCACCAGGTTGCAGCCGATGAAACCGGCCCCCCCCGTAACTATGATCTTCTTGCTTGCGTTCATCGGTTCAGTTGCCGTTGTCGTTGTCGGAATCGTAATCGTGATTCGGCAGAGAGCAAAGAGACAGGAGTCAGGATTCGGAAAAACCAACGTAATCCGTGATCAGTAATCAGTAATCCGTCACCTTGATTCGTGGGGATTGGCGAGATTAGCGGTTTCGAATTTGCCTTCTTCCTACATGTCCTACATGCCTACATGTGAATAGCGGCAGTTCCTTCAGCCTTGCTTCCGGCCTGAGGCGTGCGGTTTGAGGCTTGGCGCCATGCCTCATGCCCCACACCTCACACCGCGTACGAGTACGAAAAAACCGTAATCCGTAATCAGTGACCCGTAATCCGTTCCCTGAATTGGCGTGGATTCGCGAGATTCGCGGTTTCGAATTTTCCCTTCTACATGTCCTACATGCCTACATGTGAATAGTGGCAGTTCCATCAGCCTTCAGTCTTCAGCCTTAATCCTGGCATTGTAGGCGCCGGAGGGGGGGGAGTCAATGCCGGCGGAGGCCGCCAGCACCCCCCAGAGGATCCAAAGCACCCCGGCCAAACGCTCGTTGAGCAGGGGATCGTCGGCCAGATTCCCCAGGAGAAAGCCGGCCAACCCGGCCGCCAACCCGGCCGAGAAGGCCCGCGCCCAGGGATCGGGATCCCGGCGGAGGGATTTGAGAGCCAGAAAAACGCCATAAATCAGGGCCGCGAACGAAGCCAGCCCCCCCAGGCCGATGCCCACCCCCAGGGCGATAAAGCCGTTGTGGGGAGCGCTGACCTCCTCGCCGGTGGCGGGCATACCCAGGCCCCGGTACATCTCCATGAAAACGCCGTAACCGGGGCCGCAGCCCAGCAGCGGGCGCTCCCGGATCAGGCGGAGCCCCGCCTTCATGTAGATCAGACGCCGGTGCACGTTGGGATCCTGGCGCCAGGTGGCGAAACTCTTGACCCGTTCTTTCCAATATTTCTGCGGCCCGAGGTTGACCCCCAGGACCAGGAGCAGGACCAGGGCCGCCAGCACGGCGAAAAACCAGGCCCGGACCCGGCCCTGGAGCGTCAGGGCGCCCAGGACCACCAGGGCCGTCAGCAGGCTGAGCCAGGCGGTCCGGGAGTAGGTGAGAAACAGGGCGAGACAGAAAAGCCCCGCCCCCGCCCCGGCGGCCAAACGGCGGCTGCGGGGACCCGGGAAAAAGGCCAGCGCGATCAGGATGGGGATGAAAACGACCAGGACCGAGCCCGCGCTGTTGGGATGCCCAAAGGAGAGCCAGATCCGGTCGGGGGTCTGGGGGAAGTAGATCCCCCTCCCGTAAAGCGCAATCCCGCCCAGAACGGACACGCCCAGCCCGGCGGCCAGGACCGTCAAGAGCAGTTTCCGGGCGCTCCCGGTCCGGAAGGAGGCCGCCGCCAGCAGAAAAAATCCGGCCTGGACCAGCAGGGGCGAAAGCCCGGTCCGCCAGCTCAAGAGCCGATAGGGGGAAAAGGCCCAGGAAAGAGCGGAAACGGCCACGAAAACAAGAGCGGCGCGGACAAGAAGCGAACCAGGGGGCCGGACCCGGCAGCCGGCCAGCAAGGCCAGGAGATAAAGCCCCGCCCCCACGTAGAGCAGGTTGGCGGGTTTTCCCCCCACGCTGAACTTGAGGGAGGCCATGGCGGGCAGGCTCATCCGGAAGCAGGGCGGGGAAAGAGCCTCTTCCGCCGGGTTGGACTTGTTCAGGCTGAACTGGCCGGCGGCCAGGAAAAAAACCGCCATTAACAGCCAGCCCCGGAGGGCGGCCAGGATGAACTTCGCGGCGCGGTTCACTTTTCCGCCCTTCCCGGCCCCGGGGCCGGCGAAGCGGATCCGGGGCGCTTCGGGCTCGAGCGGCCGGAGGAGGCGGCGGTCCGGCGCAGGAACTCGGCGGTGGCTTCGGTCAGGGCCTCGGGGAGGAACCTCCACTCCCATTGCCCGGAGGAATTCCCGGGAATATTCATCCGTCCCTCGCTCCCGAGGCCGAAAACATCGCTCAAGGGGAAAAAGACGGAGTCGGCGG
>CAZIEA010000038.1:7745-13253 GCA_964538495.1 uncultured bacterium
CATCCGGCGGCCGCCCTCCCCTTCCTCCACGGGTCCCAGGAAAAGATCCACTTGTTCCCGGGCCGCTCCGGAGCGGGTGCGGTACCAGCCCAGAATAGTATCGTCGTCGTGGCTGCCGGTGTTGACCGTGCAATGTTGAGGGAAATTGGCCGGGAGATTGTCGTTTTTGGGGTTGCCGTCGAAGGCGTATTGGATCCAGCGCATGGGGGCGTATCCCAGCTTCCGCAGGAGTTGTTCGACCTCGAGGTGGATAGCCGGTTCGCGGGCCTCGGCGATGATCGGGAGCGGCCCCAGCTCCGCCTCCAGGTTGCGGAAGAAAGATTCCCCCGGCCCCGGCACCCACTTGCCCTCGGCCGAATTTCGCGCTTCCGGAGGGATGTGCCAGCAGGCGTGAAACCCGCTAAAATGGTCCACCCGGAGAATATCGAAGAGGCCCAGACCCCGGGCGAAACGTGCCTTCCACCAGGCATAGCCTTCGGCGGCCATCGCCTCCCAGTCGTAAAGCGGGTTCCCCCAAATCTGGCTGGCCTGGTTCCAGGCCTTGGGGGGAACTCCGGAAAGCGCCCGCCGCCGGCCCGCGGGATCCAGCAGGAAGAGCTCCCGGTGCGCCCAGACATCGGCGCTGTCGTGGTTGACGAAGATCGGGATGTCCCCGACCAGGGCAATCCCCCGCCGGGCGGCAACTTCTCCCAGCCTCCGCCACTGCCGGAAGAGGATGAACTGCTCGAATACCACCCGCTCCATCATCTCCCGGTGCCGAGCCCGGGCCGCTTCCAGGGCGGACGATTCCCGGCGGATCAGCGCCGGCGGCCACTCCAGCCAGCTGCGCCCGCCGAATTCGGCTTTAAGCGCGACAAAAAGCGCGAAATCATCGAGCCAGTATTCGTGGCGACGGCGGAATTCCTCCAGTTCCCGGCGCTGGGGAGGGGAAGCCTCCCGCCGAAACGTCTCCCAGGCTTGGGCGAGGAATCCGAATTTCCGTCGGGCGTACGCGGGGAAATCGGCCCGAAGACCGGGCAGTTCCGGGGCCGAAGCCAGCTCGCGGCCGGAGATCAGACCCCTTTCGGCGAGAACCTCCAGCGAGATCAAAAGCGGGTTGAGGGCAAAGGCCGAGGGGCTGGAATAAGGGGAGTTCCCGTAGCCGGCCGGGTTGAGGGGCAGCACCTGCCAGAGCCCCTGCCCGGCCTCCGCGAGCCAGTCGAGGAAGGCAGAAGCGCCCGGCCCCATATCCCCGGCCCCGTGCGGGCCGGGCAGGGAGGTGAGATGGAGAAGTATCCCCGAGCGGCGCGGGAACCTGCCGCCGTTGGAAACAGGTCTTTCGCTCATGAATTTATCCTTTCTCCGGGAAAGCACGGACGGTTCGGGAGCCTCAGGACAGGATCTTCCCCAATTTCCGCAAAAGTTCCTTGAGATCCGCGAGCCCGGTAAAATCGATCAGGAGTTTTTCGCTCTCCTTCCCCTGGCGGATGCTCACCCGGGAGCGCCAGTCCTCCCCCAGCCCGGCGATGATTTCCCGCTCCACCCGGTTCAGTTCCTTCTCCCGCTCGTTGAGTTCGCCTTCGGGCCGTTCCTGGTCCACCGCCAGCTTGGTCTCCTGGACGCCAAGACCGTCGCGGAGAATCCGCCCGGCCACCTGGCGCTGCTTTTCCCCGTCCCGCAGCCGTTTCAGGGCCTGGGCGTGCCCGAAGGTGATCTTTTCCTCCCGGAGCAGTTTAAGGATTTCCGGGTGCAGTCCCTCGAGCAGCCGCAGGTGCAGGGCGATGTATCCCGGATCCCTCCCGACGATCGCTCCCAGTTCCTCCAGGGAATGCCTCCCCGCCAGCTCCGCCAGGGCCAGGGCCCGCTCCAGGGGGGAAATCTCGGCCGCGAGGACGTTCTCGGCCAGGGCCGCCGCCAGCGGGTCGAGGCCGGACTCGAGCACAACGGCCCAGGCGCTTGCGGCCTTCAGGGCCTTCAAGGCGGCCAGCCGGCGCCGGCCCGAGACCAATTCGTAGCCCTCCCCCGCGGCCCGCACCAGCAGGGGGCAGAGCAGCCCGCAGGCGCGGATGGAGCCGGCCAGGGCGCCGATGTTCTCGTCGCCGCTGCCGAAGCGCAGGGGATGCTTCGGGGGTTTGATCTTCTCCAGGGGGATCTCGATCATTTCCATCTCGGCCGTCCCTCCTCCTGAAAACACTTATTAACCATGTAGAGCATGTAGGGCATGTAGAAGGGTTCAGGGTTCAGGCTCAAGCATAGAGTCCGGAAAACAGGATACAGGAAACAGGAGTCAGGAGTCCGGTCATTCCCTCCCCCGCTGTTTTTTGCGCTCGGGGGTGTAGCGCCACCAGGGCTTGGCGGGAGCGCCCTGCATGAAGCGCACCGCCGAGATGAAAACGTCCAGCAGGCAGGGGTCCTCTCTCCGGCCGGTCAGCCGGCAGAAATCGTCGTACAGGGCGTAAGGGTCGCGCCCGATCAACTCCGCGGGCTTTCCGATCCCCAGCCGCCGCAGGTCCGCGGCAATGGCCGGCCCCACGTTGGGCAGCTCCTCCAGCTCGAGATAGTTTCCGCGCTCAGCCACATCCCCTCCCCAAGCTCACTAAATTGTTTTCAAAACACTCCAGAATCGCCGGCGGCGGGCCGCTCATCCTCGGAATGCCAAAGCTCTTGCTTCAGGCGCTCGTAGACGTTGAAGACGATGGGGCAGATGGCACAGTTTCCCACGACCGTGATCAGGCGAAAGACGAATCCCTTTTTGTGCAAATGCGGATAGGATCGGCAGTCATCCGGGCGATGCCGGTAGACCGCGCAAGCGTTGCCTTGAAGAAAAGGGCACGGCCTTTTGCAGCTGTACTTCCCCTCCTCTTCTCCGGTCAGAAGCGACTTTTCGATAAGTTCGTCCCGGGAAATTTTCAGCCCGGAGGCAAGACGATTCACGTCGGGTTCCAGCAAGACCGGGCTGGCTTCGCGGCAGCAGTTGCCGCAAGCGCGGCAATCGATCCGCCCGGCCGCCTCGCGGTAGAGGCGATGGACGATCTTGTCCACTTCCCGGGAGGAGAGGGAGATCCCCTTCAAAAATCCGCGGAAGCGCCAGTTCTCGTCTTCCCGGCGCGAAGCGAGTTCCCGGATTCGCGCCAAGTCCGTTTCCCATTTCATGCTCGCCCTCCAGCCTGCAGCTTTCAGCCTAACTTCCTCACCACAGAGAGCACAGAGGAAAACCAGAGGTCACAGAGAATTATTTTTCTCACCATGAAGACCATGAAGGAACATGAAGAAAAATATCAGTTCTTGGCGTCTTTGCGTCTTTGCGTGATATGGCGGCGGTTCCTTCAGCCTTCCCGGCGAGCTTCGAAGCGCCAGAACCCGGCCGGATCGAGAACCGGAATTTCCCCGTGGCTCCGAAGGTCGAGCAGATCCCGGTCGCCGGTGACTATGCAGTCGACGGCGAAGGAGGAGGCCAAGGCCAGAACATTGTCGTCGTCGCGATCGCGGCAGATCCTGGGGGGCGGCGCCACGGGCTCAAAAACCAGGGTCCGAGACCGCAGCAGCAAGGCGGCGGACGCCGCCTCCCGGAGATCGAATCCGAACTTGGAAACCAGCTTCTCCTCGAACTCGGAGAGGATGAAACCGGAGGCCACCACCGTGTGCTTAAGAACGCAATGCTCGAGCAATTCGTGGCAAGCGCCGCGAGCGATAAAGGCGGCAATCAATACGTTGGTGTCGAGCACCACCTTCACGAGACCACGTCGAAGACGTCCTGGTCCGTGCATACCCCCCGGGCCGAGGCCGGGGGAACCATCCTGGCGCGCAGGTTTCTGAATTCGCGGATGAAGAGGAAGTCGCGCAAAGACTGCTGCACGATAAAGCTTTTCGAAACTCCCTCTTCCCGGGAAGTCCTGTCGAGTTCTTGGCGGATGTCTTCGGGAATGCTGATCGTCAGTGTGCTTCTCATCGCGGTCTCCTTGGGCCGGAACAGCTTGTGTTATTAGTCATTACAGCACCTATGAACCTGGATGTAAAGCCTTACCGGCACCGCGACAGCGGGCGGCGCCCCCTGCGGGGGCTTTTGGGGGTTGTTGGGTATCACCTTCCCCACGGGTTGCACCCGTGGCTATTTTTGCCTCGCCCCCTGCGGGGGCTTCTCCCCCCGGCAGCCCGGCCGGGTTGAAGCAAAAGCGCTACGACTGCCCCAGGTGACGGATTACGGTTTACTGATCACGGATTACGCTGGGTCTCCTGAATCCTGGTATTCCTGAACCCTGAACCCCGAACCCTTCTACATGCCCTACATGTGAATGCGGCGGCGGTTCCTTCAGCCTTCAGTCTTCAGCCTGCTTTCCAGGCCTCGAGCAGGGTGATGACGCGGGAAGCCGTCTCTGCCGGATCCTCCTCGGGGGGAATGTCCAGCCAGCGGATCCGCCCGTCCCGGCGCCACCAGGTCATCTGCCGCCGGGCGAACTTCCAGGTGTTGGCGGCCAGGCGGCCCCGGGCCTCCTCCAGCGAGCACTCGCCCCGCAGGTGGCGCTCCACCTCCTTATAGCCCAGGGCCTGCCAGGCCACCCGGTGCTCCCGCGCCCCCATCCGGATCAAATCCCGGGTCTCCTCGACCAGCCCGGCGGAGAACATCTTCTCCACCCTCAGCTCGATCCGGCGCCGCAGGTCCTCGCGCCCGCGCCGGAGCCCGAGCAGGAGAAAGTCCCCGGCCGAAGGCGGCCGGAGGCCGTACTCGGGCATGACCGGCTCCCCGGCTTCGTCCTGGAGAAAATGCCCCTCTTCCTCCGATCGGTCCCAGCGCACCCGCTGGCTGGAAATACTGCGCCCGGTCAGCTCGATCACTTCCAAGGCCCGGATGATCCTTTTCAGGTCGTGGCGGTGCAGGTTTTGCGCCGTTTCCGGGTCGGCCTCCAGCAGCCGCCGATAGAGACAGCCGGGGCCCTGGGCTTTTTCTTCCGCCGCCAGCAGCCGCCGAAAACCCTCGGAGGGCGGCGGCCCGGGGGAAAGCCCGTCTATGAGGGCCTTGAGATAAAGGGCCGACCCCCCCACCACCAGGGGAAGGCGGCCGCGTTTCCGGATCTCGGGGAGCAAATCCAGGGCCAGGTTGCGGAAGCGCGCCACCGAATAGGGCTCGTCCAGGTCGAGAAAATCCACCAGGTGATGGGGCACCCGCCGGCGTTCCTCGGCCGAGGGCTTGGCCGTGGCCAGGTTCATCTCCCGGTAAACCTGCATGGCGTCGGCCGAGACGATCTCGCCGCGGAGCCGCTCGGCCACCTCCACCGCGACCGCGGTTTTCCCGACCGCGGTCTGGCCCAGGATGACCGGCGTCGCCTTCATGACCGAGACCCCCGCCAAAGCGCCCCCACCCTCACCCGCGCCTCCCGAACTTCTTTTCCAGTTCCTCCCAGGAAAAGGTCAGCCGGGTCGGACGGCCGTGGGGGCAGCAGGAGCCGTCCCGGCAGACCAGGAGATCCCGCCAGAGGCGGACCGCCCCTTCCGGGCCCGCGTATTCCCCGGCCTTGAGGGCGGCTTGGCAGG
>CAZIEA010000038.1:13322-15569 GCA_964538495.1 uncultured bacterium
TCCGCGGCCAGGCTTTCCTTTTCCCTCCGGGTGAGCAGGGCGGGCAGGGCCGTAATCGCCCAACTCCCGGGGCCGAATTCCTCGACCTCGATCCCGAGGGAGGCCAAGTGGGGAACCTGCCCGGCCAGGAGGGCGGCTTCCAGGGAGCCGAGTTCCAGGGGGATCGGGGCCAGCAATTGCTGGGATTCGCCCCGATCCGCTTCCAAGAACCGGGAAAACTTCTCGAACATGACCCGCTCGTGGGCGGCGTGCTGATCGATCAGGATCAGCCCCTCGGGCCCTTCCACGACCAGGTAGCTGGCACGGACCTGCCCGAGCAGGCGATACCGCCAGCCGGCCCCGGCCGCTCCCTCCCGGAGGCTGTCGGCGGGGAAAAGCTCTCCCTGGCCGGAAACAGCCGGGCCGGGAAGTCCGGGCCTCTCCGGGGAGATCCGGTTTTCCCACCCAAGGGGGAAGGCCGGGAAATTTTTCTTCCCCAGAGCCGCGCTCACGGCCGCGCTGACGGCGGACTTGACCCGGGCAGGGGCGCGGAAAGCCACTTCCCGCTTGGCCGGGTGGATATTGACATCCACCTCGACTGGGTCGAGGCGGAGGGCCAGCACTCCCATGGGGAGCACTCCCCGAGGGAGACGGGGGCCCATGGCCTCGCGCAGGGCGAAAAGAATTCCCCGGTCCTGGACCGAGCGGCCGTTGACCAGGATGTAGAGCCCCTTGCGCAGGCGGGCCGAGTCCTCCGGGGCGCTCAAGAACCCGGAGACGGCTACCCCCTCCCTTTCCCCGGTCAGGGGGACGAGAATCTCCGCCGTCTCTTTTCCCCAGAGATCCCAGACCCGGCGCTGGAGCCCGGGGGCCGCGGGGAGGGAAAATACGGTCTCGCCGTCGCGGGCCAGGAGAAACGCCGTGCCCGGCGCCCCCAGTGCCCGGGCGATGACCTCGCGCTCGATGTGCCCCCACTCGACCCGGTCGGACTTGAGAAACTTGCGCCGGGCCGGGGTGTTGAAGAAGAGCTTGCGCACCCTGACCGTGGTCCCCTCGGGCGCCCCGCAGTCGGCGGTTTCCAGGACGCGTCCCCCGGATACCCGGACCCGGTGGGCGGACAATTCCCCCGGGGGACGGGAAACGATTTCCAACAGGGAAACCCCGGCGATGCTGGGCAAGGCCTCCCCGCGGAACCCCATGGTCTCCACCCGGGAGAGGGCCTCGTAGCTGGAGAGCTTGCTGGTGGCGTGCCGCTCCAGGGCAAGCAGGATATCGTGCCGGTCCATCCCCCGCCCGTTGTCGGAGACGGCGATCTCGGAAAGGCCGGGACCGGAGATCGAAACCTCGATCCGGTCGGAGGCGGCGTCGAGCGAATTTTCCAGCAGTTCCTTGACCACCGAAGCCGGGCGCTCCACCACCTCGCCGGCGGCAATCTTGTTGATCACCTCTTCGGAAAGTATCCTGATCCCGCTCACCGTTCTCCCGTTCCGACCGTGCCCTACAAAAACCGATTCTTTGCCACAGATTTCACAGATTTACACAGATTCTTGCGCATTCTGAATTTTGTGAATAAGAAATAATCTGCGGCAATCTGCGTAATCTTAGTTTCGGTTGGCGGGGATTCGCGGTTTCGAATTTCGAGTTTCTGATTTCGATTTTTTCTACATGCCCTACATGGCCTACATGGTTGAAAAGGCGGCAGTTCCTTCAGCCTTCAGTCTTCAGCCTTCAGCCTGAAGTTTAATCTGTGTAATCTGTGGACGGCACCCGGATGGCTCAGGGTTCGGGGCTCGGAGGGACCAGGCCCCGGGCGATCAGGACCGCCCAGATATGGCGGCAAGGATAGCCGAATTTGGCCCCGCGGGATTTAAAATCCGGACAGTTGCAGCGAACGGCCCGGCGCAGGCCCGCTTCCAGAAGCTCGACCGTGAAACCCCGGACCTCGAACCGGTCTTCCCCCAAATCCTCGACCGAATCGACCAGGGCCGCCCCCACTTGGTACCGGTTCCCCTCGCGGACGAGCGGCCCGCCCAATTCCAGGACGCCTTCCGGAAGAGGATAAAGCCGGTCTCCCAACTCCCGGGCTTGCCGAAGGGTTTGCTCGAGGCGGGCCCGGACCCCGGCCGGATTCCAATCCGGGTACTCCCGGGCCAGCCCTTCGTAAAGACCCAGAGCCTCGCGGTAAACCGAAAAAGCTCCCTGCTCGTCCCCCTCCGCCGCCTGGGCGGCGGCCTGGCGGGTGAGCAGATACGCCTGGCTGTTGAGCTC
>CAZIEA010000039.1:0-6107 GCA_964538495.1 uncultured bacterium
CACACCCCATACCCCATTACACGGATTACGGATCACTGATCACGGATTACGTTGGTTCTCCCTGAACCCTGAACCCTGAACCTTGCCTCTATGCCCTATGCTCTATGCTTAAACCAGCGGACGCTCTCGGCCAGACCATCCTCGGGGGTGAAGAGGGGGCAGTAGCCGAGGACATTCCGGGCACGCGCGATGCTGAAGCCGTAGTCCCGCCTCACCTGGGCGATGCGGTAGCGGGTGATCAAGGGGGGCTTGGCGGACCCCGCCAGGCGATAGAGACCTTCCAGGGCCCCCCCGAGCAGGTAGAGCGGGCGGGAGGGGAGGAGAAAACGCGGTCCCCTCCGCCCCAGGGCCGCCGCGGCCAGGGCAAGAAACTCCGCCCAGGGCATGTCCCGGCCGTCGGTGATGTTGTAGGCTTCGCCCTGGTTTCCCCCGGAGTCGAGCGCGAGCATCGCGGCCTCGACCAGGTTCCCGACATAGCAGGGGGAGGTCAGGGTTTTGCCGCCCCCGGGAAAGAAGGGCATCCCCTTTTCCAGCGTCCGCAGGAGGGGGAGGGTGGTGGTGCGGTCGTGCGGGCCGTAAACGTTGGCGGGGGGGAGGATCACGGTTTCGAGCCGGCCGCTCCGGGCCTTGACCTCTTTTTCGGCCGCGGCCTTGGACAGGCAGTAGCCGTTCGGGAACGGGTTTTGCGGCGCGTCTTCGTCCAGATCCCGGCAGCCCCCGAAGCCGTAAACCGCCACGGAACTGATATGGATGAAACGCCGGACCGAGG
This sequence comes from uncultured bacterium, assembly GCA_964538495.1. Lineage (GTDB taxonomy): Bacteria > Auribacterota > Erginobacteria > Erginobacterales > DAOSXE01 > CAZIEA01. Next base: position 770 of record CAZIEA010000039.1, read on the forward strand.
CTTTCGCGGCGGCCTCGAGCAGGCAGATCGTCCCGGCGAGATTGCTCCGGAAGAAGGCTTCCGGCGGGCCCCAATCCGAAGTCAGGGCGGCGGCGTGGACTACCGTGTCTACTCCCCGCAGAGCCTTTCCGGGGTCGCCCGGGAGAGAGGAAACCGCCAGATCGAAATCCTCCCCGGCCAGGCGCTCCAGGCTGGAGGATTCGCGGACCAGGCCCCGGACCGCCAGGCCCGCTTCGGCGCGGATTCTCCGCAGCAGGTGGCTGCCGATGAAGCCGTTGGCTCCCGTGACCAGAATGAGCCTCTTTCCCGGCGTCGTCATCGTCATCTTCCCGAGTTCCGGCTGCACACCATATCACGCCAAGAAAACCGATTCGTCCACGGATTTCACGGATTATTTCTTTCCCACAGATTACACAGATTTACACGGATTTTAACTTCATGCTCTTCATGATCTTCATGGTGAGAAAACCAGGCCGAAGGCTGAAGGACCCGCCGCCTCATTCACATGTAGACATGTAGGGCATGTAGAAAGTCAAATTCGAAAATCAGAATGAAGAAATTCGAAACCGCCAAGCGAGATTGGAAAATTCGAATTTGGGGTTTGTTTCGGATTTCTGACTTCGAGTTTCGAATTTGGTGGACGGATCACGGATCACTGATCACGGATTACGTTGCTTCTCCTGACTCCTGATTCCTGTCTCCTGTTTCCTGTATTCTGGTTTTCCTGAACCCTGACCCTATGCCCTATGCTATTAGCGCTTGACCCGGAAGGGGCCAGGCTTTAGCCTTGCCGGCATGAATTCCGCGTCGAGAACGGTCCTGCTCACGGTCTGTCTCGCCTGCGCCTGCGCTTCCCCCCCGAAGACGGTCGAGGGTCCGGCGGAGGCTGGGGAAATGATGTTCGCCGCCGCCCGCGCCGAGGAGGAGCGCGGCGATTTTGCCGGGGCCGCGGACCTTTACCTGCGGCTGGAGGAGGACTTTCCCGGTTCGGCCCTGGCCCCGGAAGCCCTCCGGCGCCGGGCCGAGTGCCTGGAAAAATCCGACGAGCTTTACGAGGCTTTTCAGACCTACCAGCAGATCCTGGACAAGTATCCCGGGCAGGGAAGCTTGAACGAAATCCTCTCCCGGCAGTTTCGGATCGGGGAGGCCTACCTGGCCGGGCGCAAGCGCAATCTGGTCTTTTTCCCCATCCGCTCCGGCCTCCCCCGGGCCGAGGAAATTTTCGCCGCCATCGTCAAAACCGCCCCCTTTAGCGCCCTGGCGCCCGCCGCCCAGCTCAACCTCGGGCTCGCCATTCAGCGCGACGGGCGTTACCGGGAGGCCGAGGTGGAGTATGACCGGCTCCTGGAGAACTATCCCGGCTCCCCCGAGGCGGCCGGGGCGCTTTACGGCAAGATTCTCTGCGCCTACGAGCTTTCCCGAGGGGTGGATTACGAGCAGGACGATACCCGGCGTTGCCTCAAGCTGATGGAACTTTTCCTCAAGCGCTACCCAAATTCGCCAGAAGCCCCGGAAGTGCAGGGGATGCTCGCGGAAATGAGGGAGCGGCTGGCGGAACGGGAATACAAAACCGGGCGATATTACGAGAGCAAGGGCAATCCCCTGGGGGCGCTCATTTATTACCGGGCGGTGCTTGCCAAATACCCGGCGTCCGCCCGGGCGGAGGCGGCCCGGGAGCGGATCGAGGAACTCGCGCCCGCCGCCGCGGAACAGGAGGCCGCTACTGCCCGCCGGGTGGCCGCCGGGCAGCAGGGTCTGGAGGTGGAAGAAGGCCTGGTGGAATACGGGGAGGAGGAATGAGGCGGTTCGGCGTTTTCCTTTTCCTGTTTGCTTTTATTCCGGCCGCCTGCGCCGGGTATCGGCTGGGGACCACTCTGCCCGGGGATCTGCGCACCGTCTACGTCCAGACCTTCGAAAACCGGACCGAGAAGATCGAGATCGAGCTGGACATCACCGACGCGATAATCACCAGGTTCCGGCAGGACGGAAACCTTCTGCCCGTGGGAGAGGCCGAGGCCGACACGGCGCTGGAGGGGGAGATCATGGGCTGGAGCCGGATGGTGCTGGGGACCACCGGCCGGGACGACGACGAGGTGGATGAATACCGCTTGGTGATCAGCGCCAGGATCAGCCTTTTCAACCGCAAGACTTCCTCCTACCTGGTCAGGGGCCAGGTAGTCCAGGGCACTACGGATTTCTTCGTCGGGGGGAGCCTTCCGGAATCGGAGGACGCGGCCGCCCCCGACGCCTACCGCGACCTGGCCCGCGCGGTGGTGGACGCCGCCATTTCCGTCTGGTGAATCGTCCGGCGATGACGCCCCGGGCCGCCAGGACGAGTTCGCCCCCGCCGGTGAGTTTCCTCCTCGGGGACGATTATTACGCCAAGCGGATTTACCTGGATTCTCTCTCCGGGCGGCTCGGGGCTGGGGGCATGTTCTCCCGCGAGTATTTCCTGGCCTCCGAAGCTTCTCCGGCCGATATCCTGGACGCCGTCCGGACTTCCTCCCTCGATTTTTTCGCCGCCTTGGATCCCGCGGGCCGCCGCCGCCTGGTCGTGGTCGAGGCGGCCGAACGCTTTACTCCGGCGCAGTGGAAGCTGATGAAGGAATACTTCGATCATCCCTCCGGCGATGTGTTTTTGGTTTTTCTGATCGATCGCTTGAAAAAGGATTGGGCGCCGGCCCGCTGGGTCCCCGGGGTTCTGGAGTGCAGGAAGCTCAAGGGGGCCAAGCTCCTGCAGTGGCTGCGGGAGGAGTCCTCCCGCCGGAAAATTCCTCTCACCGACAAGGCCCTCCGGCGCTTGATCGAGGCCGGGGGCGACGACCGTTTTCTCCTGGCGGGCGAGTTGGAGAAGCTCTCGGTTTACCACGTCGGGGGCGGTTCCATCGACGAGGACGAAGTACTGGCGGCGGCCGGGAAAAGCCGGGAGGCCGATGTTTTCTCCCTGGGGAAACTGGTGTTTTCCGGGAAGTCCCGGGAAGCCCTGAAAACCCTGGATTCGCTTCTGGAGGCGGGTGAGAACCCGGTCGGGATTCTGGCCGTCCTGACCAGGCACTTCCGGCGCCTGCAGCGGGCGCGGGAAGTGTTGGAGCGGACCGGGGATGCCGAGGCCGCCTGCCGGGCCGCCGGGGTCTTCTACTTCCAGGAAGAGTTCATCCCGCAAGCCCGCGCTCTCCGGCCCCGGACCGTGAAAACCGCTTATCGGGAACTGCTCAACGCCGACGCCCTGCTCAAGGATTCGGGCGCCTCGGAACGGCTGGCCCTGGAGCGGGCCGTGATCGCGATCAGCCGCGGCCCGGATGTTTCGGGACCGTGACTTCCGGGCGGGGTTTTAGGCCCCGGTCGGGCGCAGGGCGTTGATCCGGGCCGTGAACCTGGATTTGTTTCTCCCGGCGGAATTTTTCTTGACCACGCCCTTGAGGGCGGCCCGGTCGAGCATGGAATAGTAGCTTTTCAGGGCTTCGCCGGCCGCCGCCGGGTTTCCGGAGTTGATGGCGTCGAGAACCGCCTTGCGTCCCGTGCGGAGGCGGCTCCGCAGGGCGCGGTTCCGCTCGGTTTGTTTCACGCTCTGGCGCAGTCTTTTTTCGGCTGACTTGATCTGTGGCATCGGCATGTCTCCTGTCTGAACGATCCCGGCGCCGCCGGGCGGCGTCTTGCCCGGGGGCGGATTCGGTGTAATATAGATATCCGCCATTTTCCCGTCAAGGGCGGAATTCTCTTCGGGGCCGGAAGCGGGGAGGGAAGAGTGAGGGAAAAACGGAGCTTTACCCGCAATAAATGGGTGGTGGTGTCATGGACCGCCTTGAGCCGCGTTTTCGGGCTGGTCCGGGACATTCTCACCGCCGCCGTTTTCGGGACCTCGTCCGCCTCCGACGCCTTCATGGTGGCTTTCGCCCTGCCCAACCTTTTCCGCAACCTGTTCGGGGAGGGCGCGGCGGGGATCGCCTTTGTCCCAATTTTCGACGAGACCTGCCGGGACGAGGGACGGCCCGGGGGCTTTCGCCTGGCCTCCGCCGCCGTCACGCTGCTGGGGGCGGTTTTGGGGGCCATCTCGATCCTGGGCGTCCTGGTTTTCAGCGGGATTGCGGTGTTCGGAAAAGGCTCTACGGTCTGGCCGCTCTCGGCCGTGATGTTCCCCTATCTTTTTTTCATCTGCCTGGCCGGTTTTCTGGGGAAACTGCTCAACTGCCTGGACCGGTACGGGTCGCCCGCAGCCCTGCCGGTGATTTTCAATATTTCCTGGATTCTCGGACTTCTGGTTTTCAGCCCCCTGCTTGGGGGTTCCCCGGAACGGCGGGTCTTCGGTCTGGCGGCCGGGGTGCTCTTGGGCGGGGTCGCCCAACTCTGGCTCCAGTGCTCTTTCCTGGGCCGGGCGGGTTTCCATTTTCGCGCGGATTTTGATTTTTCCCACCCCGGGCTCGGGCGCATCTTCGCCCGGATGGCCCCGACTCTCCTGGCCATGGCGGCGCTCCAGATCAACACCCTGGCCGACAAGTACCTGGCTAAGGTTTTTCTTCCCGAGGGTTCGGTTTCCTCGCTTTTTTACGCCAACCATCTCGTGCAGTTTCCGCTCGGGGTCTTCGGGGTTTCCCTGGCTACCGCGGCCTTGCCCCTCCTGAGCCGGATGTGGGCGCAGAAGCGCGAGCGGGACTTCCAGGTTACTCTTTTCCACGCGCTCGGGACCGGGCTGCTCATCGCCCTGCCGGCCGCGCTGGGGCTGATCATTCTGCGCTATCCCCTGGTCCGCCTGCTTTTCCAATGGCGCCATTTTGACGCCGCTTCCACCCTCTCCACGGCCCCGGTGGTGCTCTGGTACGCGACCGGTCTGGTCTTTTTCATCGTCGTCAAGATCGTCACCCAGGCTTTTTACGCGCTGGGGGAGCCGTCGGTCCCCGCCCGGGCGGGCCTGGCCGCGGTGGGGATCAACCTGGGTCTCAACCTCCTGGTTGTTCTTCACCCCTTTCTGCGGGCGCGCCTGGGGGCGGGCGGCCTGGCCCTTTCCACCAGCGTTTCCTACCTCGCCAACAGCGTTATTCTGCTTCTGATCTTGAAGCGCCGGTTGGGATTGGGGGAGGGGATCGGGCGCCTGATTTACCAAATCCCGGTCGCGGCGGCATTTTTTGCCGCGGTCTGTTATTTCCTCCAAATCTGGATTTTCCCGCAACCGGCTCTTTCGCTGCCCTTAAGGCTCCTGCAGGTCCTGCTCCCCGGGGGGGCGGCCCTGTTCGCCTATCTCCTGGTCCTGCGCCTGCTCGGGGTGGATCTCAAACAGTATCTGCCTTCCCGGCGGGATTGAACTTCCCGCCGGGAAAACGCGGCGGAGTCGCCGGGGTGGAAA
>CAZIEA010000039.1:6117-6664 GCA_964538495.1 uncultured bacterium
GCCTGGTGTTATAATCAAAAATCGAGTCCGGGCCAGACCATGAAAAAAAAGACCGCCATCGCGAGGGGAAAAGCTTCGGAAGGATCCGGTCCCCGATTCTTCTTCGCCGTTTTTTCGGCGGCTCTTTTGACCTTACACCTGGCTTTCAACCTGGTCGGTTCCGGCGGATTGCCCCGGCCGGGCGGGGGACCTTGGCAATATATCTCGGATTCCTGCCTGGGCGCCTCAATCTTTTTCATCTTTCTAGCCTTGATTGCCCCGATTTTCCGCCGCCGCCGCCCCGCTCCGGCCGCTCCCGAGGCCTTGGCGCCTTCTCCGGAGCCTCCCGGCGCGCCGTCCCTGGCCGGGGACCCGGTCCTTTCCTTTCTCATGCACGATCTTCCCCTTTGTTCTTTCCGCCTGGACCGGGCGGGGAAGATCGCCTCCGCGGGCGCCGCCTTCGCCAGGCTCCTGGGACAGGACCCGGAAGCCTTGCGGGGCCGGGATCCGGCCGGCCTGGCCGTGGCCGACGACCAGGCCGCCTTTCGCGCTTACCTGGCGCGCCACC
>CAZIEA010000039.1:6674-11320 GCA_964538495.1 uncultured bacterium
GATCCCCCCGGCCGCCGATTTCGCTTTTCCCGCCGAGGGCGGGCGGAGGGTTGTCCGTTTCGGGGAAGCGCGCCTGGTCCTGCCGGGGGAGGCCCGGGAAATCCTCTGCGCCGGAATGGAAGTCACCGGCCTGCGGGAACTGGAAAAAGCCGCTCTCGAGATGAAGGAGAGACTCCGGAAGGCGGCTCGGATGGAGGATCTCGGGGTTCTGGCCGGGGGCGTGGCCCACGACATCAAGAACATCATCAACCCGATGATCGGCTACCCCGAGATCATCCTGCGGGAACTTTCTCCGGACAGCCCTCTCCGCGACAAGGTGCTCAAGGTCCGGGACGCCGCCCGGCGCACCCGCGACACCATTCTCAATTTCCTGGCCCTGGCCCGCCGGGGCCGCTTCGAGTCGGGGCCGGTGGATCTCAACGCCCTGCTCGAGGGCTTCATGAAATCGGTGGAATTGGAGGGGCTCCGGGAGCGCTTTCCCCAGGCCGCCATCGAGTTTCAGCCCGGGACCGGCCTTCCCGCCCTGGAGGGGGCCGCCAGCCAGCTCGGCAACATGGTCATGAACCTGGTCCGCAACGCTTTCGAGGCCGGCAACGAGCGGGGAAAAGTCTCCCTGCGGACTTCCCTGGTAGAGCTGGAATTCCCGCACCGGGGCTATCAGCAGGTTCCCCGAGGCACCTACCTTCTGCTCACTGTCTCCGACCAGGGCAAGGGGATGGACGAGGAAACGATCAAGCACATGCTTGACCCGTTTTTCTCCCGCAAGCAGATGGGCCGTTCCGGGTCCGGCCTGGGGATGGCGGTGGTGGCGGGGGTGATCGAGGACCACGGCGGCTATCTCGACATCAGATCCAAGCCCGGGGAAGGCACTGTTTTTTCGATTTATCTCCCCTGTACCCCCGGCTCCCTTCCTCCCCGGGAAGGGGAGGATTCCCGGCCGGCGGCCCTGGTGATCGATCCGGATTACGATTCCCGTTTTCAGGCCAAGTGCCTGCTCGAGTCCCTGGGTTTCCGGACGGCCACCGCCGGGGTGCACGAGGAGGGGATCCGGAAGGCCTCCGAGTTGTCGCCGGCGCTGATCCTACTGGACGTGGCCGGCCTCGACGACGATTCCGGCCGGAGGCTGCTGTCCGCCGCCGGCCGCGCCCTGGGCCCGGGAACGGCCGGGGTGCTCCTGGTCACCGGTTCCTTGCCCACCGCCTCCGTCGAGACCGGGGGGCGGGTCCTGGCCAAACCCCTCGAGATCGAGGAACTTCGGCGGGCCGTCGGGAAACTTTCGCCAATCTCCGCCAGGGATGAATAGCAAGGATTACTACAAAATTCTCGGGGTTTCCGCCTCGGCCTCCGGGGCGGAAATCAAGAAGGCTTACCGCTCCCTGGCCAAGAAGTATCATCCCGACACCCATCCCGGGGACAAGGCGGCCGAGGAAAGGTTCAAGGAAATTTCCGAGGCTTACGACGTCCTCGCCGACGAGGGCAAGCGCAAGCAATACGACCAGATGCGGGCGGCCTTCTCCCGCGGTTTCCGTCCCGGGGGATTCGACTTCAGCGGATCCGGGGTCGACCTGGAGGAACTCTTCCGCCGTTCGGGGCGGGGCTCTCCGGCGGGGCCGCGGCCGGAGCATTTCAGCTATGCCGATCTGGGCGGCCTCGGCGGGCTGGGGGATATCTTCAGCCAGTTCATGGACCAGGGAAGTTTTTACCGCCGGGAACACTCCCATGCCCCGCGCCGCGGCCAGGACATCTCGGCCGAGGTTTCCGTTCCCTTCAATCTCGCCTTCAAGGGGGGCAAGGTCAGGCTCACCGTGAAGCGCTCCGAGGATTGCCCGGCCTGCTCCGGGAGCGGGGCCGCCCCCGGGAGCGCGCCGCGGACCTGCCCGGAGTGCGGAGGGCGCGGGATGGTGGTCATTCCCCAGGGGCAACTGGCAGTTTCCCGCCCCTGCCCGCGCTGTTACGGGCGGGGGGCGGTCATCGACCGGCCCTGCGGAACCTGCGGGGGGGAGGGGAGCCGCCCGGCCACCCGGAAGATCGCGGTTCGGGTCCCTCCCGGGGTCCGGCCCGGTTCGGTGATCAGGCTCTCCGGGCAAGGCGAGCGGGGGGCGGCCGGAGGCCCTCCCGGGGATTTGCTGATCCGGGTGGAGGTGGCTCCCGACCGGATTTTCCGCCGGGAAGGCGCGGACCTTCACACCGGGGTGAAGGTGGAACTCGCTACTGCCCTGCTCGGGGGCAAGGTCAAGGTGGAGACCCCGGACGGTCCGGTGACGGCCAAAATCCCCTCCGGGACCCAGCCGGGGACCATCCTCCGGCTTAAGGGCCGGGGCTTTCCCCGGGGTCCGGGCGCCGCCCGGGGGGACCTGCTGATCCACCTTAATGTCTCCATCCCGCGCGACCTCTCCCCCGAGCAGAAAGCCAAGCTCAAGAACCTTTAGCCTTCTCGGGTGCGCCCGCCTTCCGCGGATTCAACCGCGAATCCCGCGAATCTCCGCCAATGTTTCTTCCGCGATTTTTTGCACCTGATTCACTCTGATTTCTCTGTTTTTCAGCATAGGGCATAGAGCATAGAGCCCGGAAGCTAGGATACAGGAAACAGAATTCAGGAGTCAGGAGTCAAAAAACCCGTAATCCGTAATCAGTGATCCGTAATCCGTGTAATGGGGTATGGGGCATGGGGTGTGAGTCCCTTCAGCCTTCAGCCTGTTTTTCTCACCATGAAGGGCATGAAGAACAGGAAGGTAAAAATCTGTGAAATCTGTGGACAGATTGGTCCTTTGCGTCTTGGCGTCTTGGCGTGATAAAGGCGGCAGTCCCTTCAGCCTTCAGCCTGTTTTTCTCACCATGAAGGGCATGAAGAACAGGAAGGTAAAAATCTGTGAAATCTGTGGACAGATTGGTCCTTTGCGTCTTGGCGTGATGCTTGCGCGCCCGATCCCGATAGCGATCCCGATCCGCGCCTGAACCCCGAACCCTGAACCCTGTTACCACACCCCACGCCCCACACCCCATACCCCACACCCCGATTACGACCATGATCCGGATCCGTGAAAATCTCTGTAATCTATGGAAAAACACTTGCGGGGTCTGGTAGTATGCCCGCCTTATGAAAGAGCCCCAGGCGGGAAAAAACGACTACAAGGATACCCTGAACCTCCCCCGGACCGGCTTCGACATGAAGGCCGATCTGGCCCGCAAGGAGCCGGAGTTCCTCCGGCGCTGGGAGGAGGAGGGCCTCTATGGGGCGATCCGGCGCGCCCGCGCCGGCGCGCCCAATTACACCCTGCACGACGGCCCGCCCTACCCGACCGGGGATCTCCACATCGGGACGGGGATGAACAAGATCCTCAAGGATTTCATCGTCCGTTACCGTTCCATGACCGGCCGCGACGCGCCTTTCATCCCGGGCTGGGACTGCCACGGACTCCCGATCGAGCACAAGGTGATGACCGAACTCGGCCAAAAGGCGCAGCTCATGAACGCATCCGAGATTCGGGGCCTGTGCCTGAAATTCGCGCTTCGCTATGTCGAGGCCAACCGGCGCCAGTTCAAAAGCTTGGGCTGCCTGGGGCGCTGGGACGAGCCGTATCTGACCATCGACCGCTCCTACGAGGCGGGCGTGATCCGGGTTTTCGGCAGGCTGGCGGAAAAAGGCTATGTTTATCGCCGGCTCAAGCCCATCCACTGGTGTTCTTCCTGCCGGACCGCCCTGGCCGAGGCCGAACTGGAATACTCGGACCGCCGCGACGCCTCCATCTACGTGGAATTTCCATTTTCCCCCGCCGCCGCCGCCCGCCTGCGGGAAACCGCGGGGCTCCCTCCCGGGGAGGAGGAAGCCTCGATCCTGATCTGGACCACCACCCCCTGGACCCTGCCCGCTAACCTGGCCGTGGCGGTTCAGCCCGGAATCGAGTACGTCCTGCTCCGGGCCTCTCGGCCGGGGGGAAAAACGGCTCTGCTGGTGCTGGCCGCGGCCGCGGCCGGGAGAGTCGGCAACACCCTCGGCATCCCGGTCGAGTCGGCCGGCTCGATTGCCGGAAGGAATCTGGAAGGCCTGGAGTATTTTCATCCCCTGAACGGGACGGTTTGCCCGGTGATCGCGGCCGATTACGTGAGTTGCGAGGAAGGGACCGGTTGTGTTCACACCGCCCCCGGCCACGGGAGCGACGATTACAACTCCGGGGTGCGTTACGGGCTTAAACCATTCAGCCCGGTGGACGCCGGGGGCTGCTTTACCGCCGAGGCCGGGGACGCTCTGGCGGGGAAGGGCGTTTTCCAGGCCAACCCCGAGCTGGTCGAGCGTCTGCGTTCGCGGGGGCTGCTGCGGGCCCAGGAGGAGATCACCCACTCTTATCCCCATTGCTGGCGCTGCCATAACCCGGTTATTTTCCGCGCCACCCCGCAGTGGTTCGTTTCCCTTTCCCACTTGGACCTCCGCCGCCGAGTTCTGGAAGAGGTGGACAAGGTGCGCTGGGTTCCCGAGTGGGGTTACAACCGGATCCGGGGAATGCTGGAGGGGCGTCCGGACTGGTGCATCTCCCGTCAGCGCAACTGGGGGGTCCCCATCCCGGCTTTTTACTGCCGGAGCTGCGGGGAGGCCCTGATTGACCCGGCGGCGATCGAGGCGGTCGCCTGCCTTTTCGAACGCGAGGGGG
>CAZIEA010000039.1:11330-15454 GCA_964538495.1 uncultured bacterium
CGCCTGGTTCGCCCGCTCTCCGGGCGAACTCCTGCCTGAATCCGCGGCCTGCCGGAGTTGCGGGGGGAAGGATTTTCTCAAGGAAAACGATATTTTCGACGTCTGGTTCGAATCCGGCTCCTCCCATCGCTCGGTGCTCATGAACTATCCCGAGCTGAAGTTTCCGGCCGATCTTTACCTGGAAGGCTCCGACCAGCACCGTGGCTGGTTCCAGCTCTCCTTGTTGCTGGCGACGGCCTCCGAGGACCGGGCGCCCTTCAAAAGCGTCCTTACCCACGGGTTCGTGGTGGACGGCCGGGGCGAGAAAATGTCCAAGTCCCGGGGCAACTTCATCTCCGTGGAAGAAGCCCTGAAAAAATACCCCGCCGACATTCTCCGCCTCTGGTTTTCCTCGATCGACTACCGGCGCGACATCAATGTCTCTTTCGACCTGATCGAACAGACCGCCGAGGCCTACCGCAAGATCCGCAATACCTTCCGGCACGCCCTGGGCAACCTCTTCGATTTCGCTCCCGCCGCCGCCGTAGAGCCGGACAAGATGGAGGAAATCGACCGCTGGGTCATGGCGGCGGCGGCGGAGCTGCGCGACCAGGTTACCGACGCCTACGAGGAGTTTGAGTTTCACCGGGTTTACCGCGACATCCACGGTTTCTGCGTGCTCCTCTCGACCGTCTATCTGGATGTCCAGAAGGACCGGCTCTATACCTGGCCCGCGGATTCCCGGGAGCGCAGGAGCTGCCAGACCGCTTTGCGGGAAATCGTGGTGCTCCTGGCCAAGCTCCTGGCCCCGATCCTTCCCTTCACCGCCGAGGAGGTCTGGGGCCGGATCAGCCCCTTGGCTCCGAGCGTCCACCTCGAGACCTGGCCGGAGGCGCTGGACCGCTGGAAGGACCCCGAGCTGAAACCGCGCTGGGAGCGGCTGCTGGCGATCCGGGACGGCGTCCTCAAACGGCTGGAGGAATCCCGCGCCGCCGGGGAGTTCGGCACTTCCCTGGCCGCCGAAGTCGTCCTGGAAACCGGGGACGAGGAACTTATGCGCTTTCTCGAGCAATATCGGGGTTTGCTAAAAACCCTTTTTATCGTATCCTCCGTCCGGTTGGAATACCGGCGGGAAAAGCAGGGTTTCGGGGTCCGGGTCGGACCCGCTCCGGGGGGGAAATGCCGGCGCTGCTGGAAGTATTCCCCCACCCTGGGGGAGAGTGCGGCGCATCCCTCCCTCTGCCGGGAGTGTGTCGAACACATCGGGGCGTAGCCCCGGATTTAATTTTTTGCCTCAAGTCAGGAGGGAATGGTGAACAAGGAACAGCTCAAGCAGTACAAGAACCAGCTTTTGGAAGAACGCCAGCGCTTGCTCGGAGACCTCGACCACCTGCACGATTCCAACCTCAACCCTTCCTCCGGGAACGGGTCCGGCGGGGCGGCGGCCGACGAGGTGGACAAAGCCGACGCCGACTATTCCTATAGCTTCAATTTCAGCTTGGTCTCCAACAAGCAGAAGATGCTCTCCCAGATCGACGACGCCCTGGACCGGATCGAGGACGGCAGCTACGGGACTTGCGAGGGGTGCGCGGTCAAGATCCCCCTCAAGCGTCTCAAGGCCAAGCCCTTTGCCCGCTACTGCATCAAGTGCGTGGAAAAACTCGAGGCGGAAGGCCTGAGCTGAATGGCGGTCATAACCGTATTCCTGCTGGTCCTGCTCCTGGACCAGCTTAGCAAGTGGTGGGTCCAGGATTTTCTGGCCCGGGGCAGGGTAGTCGAGGTCGTGGACGGTTTCTTCCGCCTGCAGCTGGTCAAAAATCCCGGGGCGGCCTTCGGGATTTTTCCCCATCGTTCCTCGTTTTTCATCATCCTCTCGCTGCTGATCATCGGCGGGGTGGTTTATTATTACCGCCGGGTTTTGTCCCGGGGGGTCATGCTGAAAGCGGCGGTGGGGTTGGTGCTGGGAGGGGCGGTGGGCAACCTGATCGACCGTCTCCGGTTTTCCCATGTGATCGATTTCCTCGATTTTTATCTTGGGCCCCACCACTGGCCTGCCTTTAACGTGGCCGATTCCGCCATCTGCGTGGGGGTGGGGCTCCTGATCCTGACCACCCTGCGGCAGAAAAGTCCCCCAAACGAAGATGCACCCGGTTCTGTTTAAGATCGGTCCACTCACTCTCTACTCTTACGGGGCATTGCTGGCGGCGGCCTTCGTCCTCGGGGTCCTCCTGGCGCGGCGCCGGGCCCCCGCCATGGGGGTGGAGCCGCAGCTCATCTCCGACCTGGCCCTGTATATCCTGCTCGGGATCCTGGTCGGGGCCCGCCTCCTGCACGTGATTTCCGCATGGGGCTCATACCGGGCGGTGCCCCTGGACGCCCTCAAGGTCTGGGAAGGGGGGCTGGCCTTTCACGGGGGCCTGATCGGGGCGCTCATGGCCTCGCTGATTTACCTCCGCTGTCGCCGGGTTTCCCCCTGGCGGGTGGGGGACGTGCTCGCCCCCTCCATCGCCCTCGGTCACGCCATCGGGCGCCTGGGTTGCTTGCTCAACGGTTGCTGTTTCGGGAAGGTTACCGGCTCTTCCTGTGGGATCAGCTTTCCCCCCGGGAGCCTGGCTTCCCAGGAACATTTTTCCCGGGGGCTTATTCCTTCGGCGGCTTGCTCTTCCCTGCCGGTTCTCCCCACCCAGATTTTCAGCGCCCTGGCGCTGCTCGGGATTTTCGCCCTCTTGCTCCTGCTCACGCGCCGGGCGACTTTTCCGGGGGAAGTGTTCTGGGGCTATATCCTGCTCTATGGGGGCGCCCGGTTCGTCCTCGAGTTGTTCCGGGGGGATAACCCGGCCCTGGCCGCCGGAATGAGCCTTTACCAGTGGATCAGTCTCTTTCTGGCCGCTCTTGCCCTGGGGATGCTCCTGATCCTCAGCCGCCGCTCTGCCTCCGGCCCCATTTATCCGGGAACCAGGCTGAAGACTGAAGACTGAAGGAACTGCCGCCTCTATCACGCCAAGACGCAAAGACGCCAAGACGCCAAATACTAATCTGTCCACAGATTTCACAGATTACTCTTCATGTTCTTCATGGTGAGAAAAGCAGGCTGAAGACTGAAGACTGAAGGAACTGCCGCCTCTATCACGCCAAGACGCCAAGATAAATTCGAAACTCGAATCCCCGAAACTCGAAATCGCGAGGTGGTTTGGGAAATTCGAATTTAGGTTTTGTTTCGGATTTCTGATTTCGAATTTCGAATTTTGGGCTCCTGTTTCCTGTATCCTAGCTTCCGGGCTCTATGCTCTATGCTCTATGCTGAAAAACAGAGAAATCAGAGTTAATCAGGTGCAAAAACACGCGCACGCTGAACACTGGGGATGGAGACCACGCTTAAAGCCGCAGCCGGGGACCGGGGGGGAAGGATCGACGCCTTCCTGGCCCGATCCCTGCCTGCTTATTCCCGGAGCCGCTTGAAGCGGGTTTTCGCCGACGCCGGGGTCCGGCTGGACGGGAGGCCGGCGGCGCCGGATTACCGGCTCCGGGGGGGGGAAGAGATCTCGCTGGTGCTTCCCAATCCCGCCGAGGACGCCCCGGCGCCGGAGGCGATGGCGCTCGAGATCCTGTTCGAGGATGCCGATCTTCTGGTTCTGAACAAGCCCCCCGGGCTCCTGGTCCATCCCTTGCGCCGGGGACAGAAAGGCACCCTGGCCTCCGGTCTGCTCGGGCATTGCCCCTCCTTGCCCGAGGAGGGCGGCCGGGACCGCCCCGGCATCGTGCATCGGCTCGATCGCGACACCTCCGGGGTCATGGTTGCGGCCAAGACCCCGGCGGCCTATCGCCACCTGGTCGGGCAGTTCCGGGACCGGCTGGTGACCAAAATTTATCAGGCCGTTTGTTTCGGTCATCCCCCTGCCGCGAGCGGGGAGATCGATCTGCCCCTGGGGCGGGACCGGCGGGTCCGGACCCGGGTGGCGGTCCGGTTCGAGGGCGGCAGAAAGGCCCTGACCCTCTACCGGGTGATCGAGAGTTTTCCCGTGGCGGCCCTGCTCGAGGTCGAGATCAAGACCGGGCGCACCCACCAGATCCGGGTTCACCTCGCCCACTTGGGCTGCCCGGTCCTCGGAGACGAGGTTTACGGACGCGCCGGCGCGATCTCGGCC
>CAZIEA010000040.1:0-2577 GCA_964538495.1 uncultured bacterium
CTTGTAGCCTTCGGGGGTGAGGGTGGGGGTAGCGGTGGGCGGGGGCGTGATCCAGCCGGTCCCCCGGACCAGGACGTCGTCCAGAGCCAGGGCCCCGCCGCCGTTCAAGTAGCTGAAACGGAGCCGGGAGGTGGCGGAGTTGAGGCCGAGGGGAGCGAAGGTCTCGCCCGGGTCCGGGAGGGAGACGACCCGGGTCAGTTCCTCCCAGGTCCCGTAGTACTCCTCGATCAGGAGCGCGCTCGAGGGGCTGGTGGAGATCCCCCGGCACCAGAAGCTCAGAGTCTCGGGAGAGGAAAACCGCACCGTCTCGGCGCTATCTCCAGTCTCGTCGAGCTTGAGCGAGGGGGATTCGGCCCCGTAAAAACCGGGTTCGGTGTAGGTGTCGGAGTCGGCGTTGCAGCCGGTAAATGTCCAGCCCGCCGGCCGGACCCCGGCGTCGTAGCCGTCGAAACCCTCGGAGATGATGTCGCGAACCGGAACCTGGTAGACCAGGTAGCAGGCTTCGCAATCCACCCGGGCCGAAGCGTAGCGGATCCTCATGTAGCCGTTCTCGCCCCAGGAATTATCGCCCCAGGAGTTGCGCAGGATCCAGACCCCCCCTCCCCCTTCGGGCGGGTTGTCGTCCCAGCCCACCAGGGCGACGGCGTGGTTGGTGGGAGTATAGTAGCAGGGGATCGAAGAGCAGGTAGTGTTGGAATCCTGGTAGATGCCCCCGGCGTAAGCCGAAAAGGCGCTGCCCACGTAAACCGCCACGTCCACCACCCCGTAGGTCATGATCGCGGTCTTGATCGCCTCGGTGTCGTTGCAGGGGATCCGGTGCCAGGCCGCAAAGGCCACGGTCTGGTCGCCCCAGTGGGTGCAGCTCCCGGGGTCGGATTCCTGATAGGGGAAACTGGCCTCGTCGGTCACCCCGACCTCGACCAGGGCGGACAGCTCGGCATAGTCGTAGTCGGCCCCGTCGCAGCCATAGAAGTGATCGCCGTAGGGCGAGAGCCGTCCCAGGCACCAGATGATGTAGCTCTCGGAGAAATCGGCGCAGTTGGAATCGTAAAGTCCCATGGCGTAGTTGTAGGTCCCCTCGGCGGCGGCGTTGGCCCCGAAGGAGTAACAGGAGCCGCAGTCCCCCTGGTTGCGGACGGGGCCGATGTAGGAGCGCCCGCCCACGTTGCGCCAGTCGAAACTCTCCGGAAGCTGGCGGCCCAGGTGCCGGGCCAGGGGACCGATCTCGTCGGAGGCGGAGGCGGCCTTGGGTTCCCGGGAAGGACGGCGGCTGAAGAAGGCCGCCTTCTGTTCGGGAGACATGCTGAAGACCCAGTTGTCGGCCACCTCGAAGGAGTAGCCGTTGTGGTCGATCTTGTAGCGGATCTCCTCCAGGGTATCGGAGTCATCAAAGGGCAGGATCTCGTCCCCCCGGGCAGCCCCGCCCCAGGCAAAAGCCGTAACCAGAAAAACCGCCCACGCCGCCAGCACCGCTTTTTTCAGGATCATGTTCCCTCCGCAAGCTGAAGGTTCATTACAAGAACTATTCCTATTAGACATAGTTTCTACCTTTCCCGGGAAAAGCTCAAGGCCGAACTTCTCCCCACCAACAGCAACTAAGATTCCGCAGATTACCGCAGATTATTTTTTCCACAGATTTCACAGATTGAACCTCAGGCTGAAGGCTCACACCCCATGCCCCACACCCCATACCCCATTACACGGATTACGGATCACGGATTACGGTTTTTTCTGACTCCTGACTCCTGTCTCCTGTCTCCTGTCTCCTGTCTCCTAGCTTCCGAACTCTATGCTCTATGCTCTCTGCCCTATGCTCTATGCCATTAACGCAAGGAAACGATCCGCCAGTTCCCCCCCTGTTTTTCCAGGAGCCAGACCCGCTCCCCCCGGTTCTCCACGGCCCCGGCCCCGGCGACCAGCCGGGTCAGGGTCCGTAGGCGCAGTTCCGCCATCGGAAACTCGAGGCCGGGATCGAAAACGGGCAAAACCCTAACCGGCACCCGGCATTCCGGGGCGGACGGCCCTTTTTTCCCCTTCCCCGGGGGGCGCGGATCGGGACGGCCGAGCCGGACCAGGACCGGCTCCGGGCCTCCGAGATCGACCGAATAAAGGCAGGCGAGAGACCGGGCGGCTTGGGCGCCTTGCAGCCAGTCAAATCCATCCTGCCGCATCCAGAAAGCGGGCGCCGGCTTGAAGATCGTCAACTCCATGGTTTCGATCTCGAACCCGATCTCCGTGTAACGGTCGAAAAAATCCTCCCGGACCAGCTTCCGGAGCCAGGCGATCGAGTTCTCGTAGTAGGAAAACTGGGGGGAAAAACAAGAGATGTATTCCCGCTCGTCGCGGGACCGGAAGGCTTCGGCGTACCTCTCCGCGAGCACGACGACCCGGACCGTCTCGAGCAGGAGGTCGACCGTTTCCGGGGGGAGCCCGGAGGCGGCCTCCCGGAAGAGAACGGCGGCCGAGTTTCCGGAAGAAGCACAGCCCCCCGCCCCCAGAACCGCGAAGGCCGCGAGCAAACCCGCAAATTGATTTTTGATGGTTTTCCGCACGCCCGATCCCGCCGTTTCCGGAATC
>CAZIEA010000040.1:2587-15426 GCA_964538495.1 uncultured bacterium
CTCCCCGGCCTCCGGGAACGAAAATCTCTTGCCCCCGGGGAGGCGTTTAAAATATCATTTTAAAGAGTAACAGAAACCACCCTTTGAGCAAGGAGGAGTCCATGAAACCCATTTTCGCGCTCGGGCTGGGGTTGAGCCTGCTGGCGACGGCCGTCCTCCCCGGATCGAGCCCGGCCCAGGTCACGGCCGACACCCCGATCCTGATCGAGCAGAGGATCATCGCCATCAACCTGAAACCCGAGCACGCCGACGGGATTTCCTGGGACCTGCTCCAGCTTTATTTGGACAACCAGGCCAGCACCACCGGCTATTTCCCCCTCTCCGACCGGGCCCACCGGAGATTGGACTTCAAGCCCATGCGGAAGCGGGCGGAAGCGGGCAAGGAAAAAAACACCGACTTCGAGACCGTGGAACAAACCCGGCTTTCCGAGTTCAACTACGGCCCGATCTGGGAGGACTCCCGAAACCCGAAAACCCTCAAAGGCGATCTCTCCTTCGGCTCCCTCCGGATCGAGAATTTCAAGCCCCTGATGGACTACCTCCGCAACATGGGGGAAACCACCGTGCTCTTCCACCGCAAGTGGATCACCTCCAACGGATCCCAAAGCGTGGTCTCCTCCCAGCCCGAGCTGGCCGCCGCCTCCGCTCCGGGCCGGCCGGGCATGCCCGTTCCCAGTCCGGAATGGGACGGTAGCCGCCTGACCATAAAACCCGAGATCCTGGAAAACAACCAGATCGCCTTTCACATCGTCTCCGAGATCGCCACCACCTTCTTCGCCGATCCCGAGCGGTTCCCGGGCAATCCCGTCCTGGAAGTGTACGGGACCCGCCGGGCCAAGGTCTGGCGGCTGTTCCGGCTCAACACCAAGGCGGTGGTGGACAGCGGGCAGACCGCGGTCTTCGAGGACTTCCGCGAGGGACATGGCATCATCATCCTGACCTCCCTCTCGATCCTGGAAGCTCATCGCAAGATCCTGCGGGACTGAGACCGCCGCGCACGGCGGCCGCAGGTCAATTCCATTTTTTTGGTTTTCAACCGTTGCACTTAACCGGGAGGAATCAATCATGGGAAAACGGCCCTATAACCTTTACGCCGGCCCGGCCATCCTGCCCCAGGAAGTCCTGCAGGAAGCCCAAAGAAATTTCCTCGATATCGGGGGGACCGGTCTTTCGCTGCTGGAATCGAGCCATCGCAGCCCCCTTTACGACGAGATCAACTCGGCTGCCAACCGGGACCTGCGGGAACTTCTGGGGATCCCGGAAAACTACAAAGTGCTCTTCCTCCAAGGCGGGGCCAGCCTCCAGTTCGGGATGATCCCGATGAACTTCCTGCAGGGGGGAACGGCCGACTACATCAACACCGGGGAGTGGGCGGGCAAGGCCATCAAGGAAGCCAAGCTCTTCGGGACGGTGAAGGTCGCGGGCAGTTCCGAGGACAAAAACTTCTCCTATGTCCCGAAGAAGCTGAACTTCAGTCCGGACGCCCGCTACGTCCATCTCTGCAGCAACGAAACCATCGGGGGCATCCGCTTCAACCGCTTCCCCGACACCGGCAATGTTCCCCTGGTCGCCGACATGTCCTCGGAAATCTGCAGCCGCCGGATCGAGGTCTCCAAATTCGACCTCATCTACGCCGGGGCGCAGAAGAACCTCGGCCCCGCCGGGGTGACGCTGGTGATCATCAGCGACCGGCTGCTGGCCCAGGTTCCTTCCAGCCTGCCCACCATGCTCAAGTACAGCATCCACGCCGAAAAGGACTCCAACTACAACACCCCGCCGGTATTCTCCATCTACATCGTGGGCCTGGTGCTGAAATGGCTGAAAAAGCTGGGCGGGATCGAGGCCATGGAGGAGATCAACAACCGCAAGGCCGCCCTGCTCTACGATCTCTTCGACGGGAGCAAGTTCTACCGGGGGACCGCCGCCAGCGAGGATCGCTCGATCATGAACGTCACTTTCCGGCTGCCCGCCGAGGAGATGGAAAAAAAGTTCCTCTCCGAGGCCAAGGCGGCCGGATTCGTGGGCCTCAAGGGCCACCGCAGCGTGGGCGGCTGCCGGGCCTCGATCTACAACGCCTTTCCCCTGGAGGGGGTCGCGGACCTGGTCGGCTTCATGAAGAAGTTCGAAGCCGCCAATCGTTGAATCGTGAAATTATCCCGGAGGGAAAGACCATGGCCGAGAAAGTGCTGATCGCCACCGAGAAACCCTTCGCCCCGGACGCCCGGGACGCCGCCGCCGCCATCCTGAAAAAATCCGGCTGCGAAGTCGCGGTCCTGGAGTCCTACTCGGACAAAGCCGAACTGCTCAAGGCCGTCGCCGAAGCCGAGGCCCTGATCGTGCGCAGCGACAAAGTGGACGAAGCGGTGCTGAAGGCCGCCCGGAAGTTACGGATCGTGGTCCGGGCCGGGGCCGGTTACGACAACGTGGACTGCGAGGCCGCCAAGGCCCGCGGGGTCGTGGTGGAGAACACCCCGGGGCAGAACGCCAATGCCGTGGCCGAGCTGGCCCTGGGGATGATGATCATGATCGCCCGGGGCAACTACAACGGCAAGTCGGGCACGGAACTCCGGGGCAAGACCCTGGGCCTGCAGGGATTCGGCAACGTCGCCCGCCGGACCGGGGAGATCGCCGCCAAAGGCTTCGAGATGAAAGTCCTGGCCTACGACCCCTACGTTCCGGCCGAGAAAATCCGCTTGGCGGGAGCCGAGCCGGTCAAGGACCTCCCCGAGCTTTACCGCCGGAGCGACTACCTCTCCCTGCACATCCCCGCCCTGCCCGAGACCAAGGGCTCGGTGAACTACGACCTGCTCAAGCTGATGAAAAAGGGCGCGGTCCTGGTCAACACCGCCCGGGGCGAGGTGGTGGACGAGGAGGGGCTGCTCAAGGTTTACCGGGAAAACCCTTCCTTCCGTTACGTCTCGGACATCGCCCCCGGCAACCGCGAGGCCATCGTCTCCTGCGACGGGAACCGCTGTTTCTTCACCCCCAAGAAGATGGGGGCCCAGAGCGCGGAAGCCAACTTCAACGCCGGCTGCGCCGCCGCCCGCCAGATCGTCGCCTTTTTCCGGACCGGGGACGCCTCTTTCCGGGTCAACTGAGACATAGCGGAAGCCCAAGACGAAATCATGGCCAGCCGGGAGAAGGCGCAGACGCTGATCAGGCGCGGGGTTCGGATTCCCGATCCGGGGACCGTCTCGATCGGCGAGGAGGTCGATCCGGAACGGATCGCGGCCCGGGGCGTGGTCATCCATCCCGGCTGCCGCGTCTCCGGAAAGGACACCCTGATCCTGGAGAACTCGGTCATCGGGGCCGAGGGACCGGCCGTCGTCAGCGACTGCCAGCTCGGCCCCGGGGTCGAGTTGAAGGGGGGATTTTTCCAACGCTCGACTTTTCTCGGGAAAGCCTCGCTCGGGCCCGGGGCCCACGTCCGGGAAGGCTGCCTACTCGAGGAGGAATCCGGAGGGGCCCACTGCGTCGGGCTCAAGCAGACCATTCTTTTCCCCTTCGTCACCCTGGGCAGCCTGATCAACTTCTGCGACTGCCTGATGGCGGGCGGGACCGGCCGCAAAAATCACAGCGAGGTGGGAAGTTCCTACATCCACTTCAACTTCTCCCCTAATGCGGACAAGGCCACCCCTTCCCTGCTCGGCGACGTCCCCCGGGGGGTGACGTTGCGGCAGCCCCCCATCTTTCTCGGAGGACAAGGGGGGCTGGTGGGCCCGGTCCGGCTCGGCTACGGGACCGTGATCGCCGCCGGGACGATCTGGCGCGCCGATTTCCCCGCGGGGGGCAAGCTCCTTTTCGGGCGTTCGACCAAAGCCGGCGCCGCCGCGTTCGACCCGACGGTTTACCGCGGGATCGGGCGCAAGATCGCAAACAACTTCACCTACATAGCCAACCTTTTCGCCTTCCGCCGGTGGCACCTGCACGCCCGGGCCCTCTTCCCCTCCGGCCCCCTGGAGGAAGCCCTCCACCGCGGGGCCCTGGAAAAACTGGATCTGAACCTGCGGGAGCGGGTCACGCGCCTGGGGGAACTGGCCGGCCGGATGCCTTCCTCGCTGGGAACCGGGAAACCCGCCGGCGAGGAAGCGCAACGGCAGCGGGAACTTCACGCCAATTGGCCCCGGATCGAGGAGGAAATCGCCCGGGCCGGAGAGGGGGGGGGCGACGAGGCGCTCCGGGACCTTTTCCTGGAAAAACTCTCCCGGGAAAGGCAAAACGCCGGCCGGGATTACCTGGCCGCGGTCAAGGCCCTGGACGAGGAAGCGGCGGGGACGGCCTCGGCCTGGCTCCAGGGAATCGTGGACGGGCTCACGAAAAAGCTCCTGGCCCTCATCCCCTCCTTCTGACGGGCGCAAGCCCGTGGAGAAACAACCGGCGCTTCCAGCCGGGAAGTCCGTGAAGCGAGAAAACAATAATTCGTGAAATTCGTGGCGGGAGTGCGCTGATGGCCAGGCTGTTCGGAACCGACGGGATCAGGGGAACGGCCAATCTGGAGCCCTTGGTCCCGGAGACGATCCTGGAAATCGGCCGGGCCGTCGCCGGGCTCCGCGGCGGCCCGGGAAAACGACGCCGGATCCTGATCGGCCGGGACACCCGGGCCAGCGGCGACATGCTGGAAAGCGCCCTCGCGGCGGGGATCTGCTCGCGGGGGGCGGAGGCTTGGCTGGCCGGCACGATCCCGACTCCGGGGATCGCTTTCCTCACCCGCGACCTGGGCGCCGACGCCGGGGTGATGATTTCCGCCTCCCACAATCCCTTCGGGGACAATGGGATCAAGATCTTCTCCTCCGACGGCCGCAAACTCCCCGACCGCGAGGAGGACGAAATCGCCTTGTTGATCCGGTCCGAAAAAATATCCGGCCCCTTCCCCACGGGCGAAAACATCGGCCGGATCCGCCGGCTCGAAGACGCCATTCCCCGCTACCTTGCCTTCTGCCGGAGCACTTTCCCCGGGAATTGGAGCCTTTCGGGAATGAAGATCGCTCTCGATTGCGCCAACGGAGCGGCCTCCGAAGCGGCCCCCGCGCTGCTGGCGGGGCTGGGAGCGGAAGTGACCGTCATGCATAACCGTCCCGACGGTTTCAACATCAACCGCGATTGCGGCTCCCAGCACACCGGGGATTTGCAAAAAAAGGTGGCGGAAACCGGCTCCGACCTCGGCCTGGCCTTCGACGGGGACGCCGACCGCCTGATCGCGGTGGACGAGAAGGGCAAGCCCCTGAGCGGCGACCAGATCATGCTCATCTGCGCCGGGATGTACAAGGAGCAGGGCCGCTTGAGCAACAACCTGGTCGTCTCCACCGTGATGAGCAACTTCGGATTCGGGGAGGCCCTGAAAAGACTCGGGATCGAACACGACGCCGCCAAAGTCGGAGACCGCTACGTCCTGGAGCTGATGCGCGAGCGCGGCGCCGTCATCGGGGGAGAGGCGTCGGGGCACGTGATCTTCCTCGACCATCACACCACCGGGGACGGACTCGTCTCCGCCCTGCAACTGCTGGCGGCCCTGCGTTTTTACCGGCAGCCTCTCTCCCGGCTCGCCGGGCTGATGGAGGTTTTCCCCCAAATCATGGTGAACGTCGAGGTCAGGAACAAGCCCCCCCTGGAGGAAATCCCGGGGCTGCAAGAGGCGGTCCGGAAGGCCGAGAAGGAATTGGGAGGGAAAGGACGGATCCTGATCCGCTACTCGGGGACCGAGGCGTTGTGCCGGGTGATGGTGGAAGGACCGACCGAGACGATGACCGCGCGAATCGGCGACGAGCTGGCCCGGATCCTGAAAAAAACGCTCGGCTGACCCGGGCGCGGGCGATCTCCCCGGAAAAACAGCGGGGACGGTCCGGTCAACGGGGTTCGGCGAGCGTGTCCTCGATCCGTTCTTCCCGGGTGAAGAAAAGGTTGGCGAACTCGCTATCGACCGGGTCGGATTCCAGGTCCCGGAGACGCTCCTCGGCCCTCCGGCGGTGCGTCCATGCTGCCGTCTCCATCCGGTCGAGTTTTTCCGGTATTCCGGCCGAAGCCAGGACTTCCTTCACCTGCAAAAACAGCCGCTGGCTGCCGTGGAGGAACTCCCCCTCCCGCAGAATCTTGCCCGCCACCATGTCCTCGAATGTTGAAAACCGGGCCTGCTCCCCGACCCGGGAGAAGGGTTTGATCACGTAGTCGATCTCCTCCCGGTAATCAGGATGAACCAGGAGATAATGCTTGCGCCGGTGGATCGCCCGGTCCAGGGCCGCCAGGTCTTCCCCTCCCACTTCGTCGGCGGCGATCACCACGATGTCCAGATCCGAGCCCCGGACGATTTTGCCGGTGCTCTTTTCCGGACGGGGATTGGCATGGGCCATTGAATAGGTCACGTCCCCGGCAACGATGAAACAGACCTTCTCCCGGATCCGGTCCCCCGAATCCAGGGAAGAAACCACCGCCGAGGCGACCTCGGAGGCAAGCCGGCGCTTTTGTCGGCTGACCTCGACAAAGCCCCCCGCCAGCTCCAGCACCCGCCCTTCGATTTCGGGCTCCTGCCCTTCCAGGCCCAGGACGGTATAGGTCTGGAACTCGCGGCGGATCGAGGGAGTAAGGCGAGCGAAACCTTCCACGGCGCGGTCCAGGCGGAGAAAACGGCGGCCGACCCGTTCGGAAAGGATTCGGGAAGAACGCCGGCACAACTGCCAGAGACGGAAAACATCGCCCCCCGTCCGCCGGAAAAGCTCCTGCCCGGTCAGGGGGCCTTTCCCGGCCAGAACTCCGATGAGATCCTCTTCCTTCACCGGCCCCCGGCCTTGCTGCATGTCCTACATGTAAATGGCCTGGCCGCCGGCGGCGGCCAGAAGGGCGCGGTAGTTGGCGGCCGGGTCGCCCCGGAAGACGGCGCTCCCGGCCACCAGTCGCGCGGCGCCGGCCGCCGCCGCCGCGGCGGCGGTGCGGAGGTTGATCCCCCCGTCCGCGGAGATCAGGATCTCCCGGCCGGTCTTGGCGACCATCCCCTTAAGAGTCCTGATCCGCTCGAGGCTCTCCGGGATGAACTCTTGCCCCCCGAAGCCCGGCTCCACGCTCATCACCAACACCAGGTCCACCAGGTCCAGCAGCCCCCCGATCTCCTCCACCGGGGTGCCGGGCTTGAGGGATATCCCCGGGGACATCCCGGATGCGCGGATTTTCGAGAGCACCTTCCGGCAGTCCCCCGCGATTTCGTAGTGGATGGTAAGCTGGTCGCTCCCGGCGGCCCGGAAGGCCTCCAGAAAACGGCCGGGGTCCTCGATCATCAGGTGGGTGTCGAGCTCTGACTTCGAGACCCGCCGGACAGCGGATACCACCGCCGGCCCGATGGTGATGTTGGGGACATAGTGCCCGTCCATCACGTCCAGGTGGAGAACCCGGCAGCCGGCGGACTCAAGGAGGGCAATGTCCCTCCCCAGAAAGGCAAAATCGGCGCTCAGCAGGGAGGGGGCAATCTCGATCGGGGCACCGTTCATATCCTCTTTCCTCGCGAAAGAAAATAAACTACGAATTACGCGAATTGCACGAATTTTATATTTTTTACCACGAAAGTCGATTCGTCCACAGATTTACACGGCAAAAGGTCTCAAGCTTTAGAAAAGGCCTCCCGCCCCGGGAACACGAATGTTGACCCCCGGCGGGAACGGGCGTTAAAATAAATTTTGTTCAGCGCCGGGTTACTGACGCGCCCGAAGGGGCGGGGAGAACGGGGAAACCATGAAAAAGCAGATTCGGGTCACCGTCAACAACCGCAAGCACGTTTTCCCCCGGGGGACCAAGGTCGGGGTAGTGCTGGAAAAAACCCGGGGGAAAAACGCCCCTCCCTTCCAGGGCGCGATCCTGCACAACCGCCTGGTGGACACCGACTACGTCCTCAACCAGGACTGCTCCATCCGGGCGGTGGACTACCATTCCCGGGAAGGCCTGGCCATCTATCGCCGCAGCGCCATCCTGGTCCTGATCGAAGCGGTTCATCAGATCTTCCCCGGGAAGCGCCTGGTCATCGGCCAGTCCATCACCGACGGCTACTACTTCGACCTGCACCTGGACCGCCCTCTCTCCCGGGAAGACATCGAGCGCATTTCCAACCGGATGCAGCGGATCGTCCGCAGCAACCGGCGTTTCACGAAAAAATACCTCCCCTACGACGAGGCCAAGATCTACTTCGAGAGCCAAGGCCTGGAAGACAAGGTCAAACTGCTCGACTACCTGCGCACCTCGGAGATTTGCGTGGTCTCCTGCGGGAAATTTCAGGAGATCTACTCCGGACCGCTCTGCCCTTCCACCGGGGGAATCGAGATCTTCTCTCTCGAACCTTACCAGGAGGGGATGGTCCTGCGCTTCCCAAGCTGGAAGGAAGGCCGGGGCTGGAAGCTGGGTCCCGCCCGCAACGAGAACAAGCTCTTCAACGTCTACCGGGAAACCCGGCACTGGAACAAGATCCTCGGGGTCGAGAACGTGGGGATGCTCAACGACCTGATCGTGGGGGGCGAGATCAAGGAGATGATCGTGATCGCCGAGACCCTGCACGAGAAAAAGATCGCCGCCATCGCCGACCGGATCAACTCGAAAGGCTCCGAGGTCAAACTCATCCTGATCGCCGGGCCTTCCTCCTCGGGCAAGACCACTTTCGCCAAGCGCCTGATGATCGACCTCAAGGTCAACGGCTACTCCCCCATCGCCCTGAGCATGGACAACTATTTCCACGACCGCGACAAGACCCCGCGCGGACCCGACGGGGAATACGACTTCGAGGCCCTGGAAGCCCTCGACCTCGATCTTTTCAACTCCCAGCTCCAGGACCTGATGGCGGGAAAATCCGTCCGGCCCCCGGTTTTCGACTTCAAAATCGGGCAGAAATCCCCGGGCAAGCAGCCCATATCCCTCAGGGGCAATACCATCCTGATCATCGAGGGCATCCACGGTCTGAACGACCGGGTTTCCGAGGCGGTCAGGCCGGAGATGAAGTTCAAGATTTACGTCAGCGCCCTGACCCAGCTCTGCGTAGACGACCATAACCGGATTTTCACCTCGGACACCCGGCTGCTGCGGCGAATCGTCCGCGACCGCAAATACCGGGGCTGGAGCGCTACCCAGACCATCCAGCTCTGGCCCGCGGTGCGGCGGGGGGAAAACCGCAATATCTTCCCTTTCCAGGAAAACGCCGATGTCATGTTCAACTCCGCCCTGATATACGAACAGGCGGTGCTCAAGCATTACGCCGAGCGCGCCCTGCTCGAGGTCACCCCGGGCCAGAAGGAGTATATGGAGGCGGCCCGGCTCCTGGGCTTCCTTTCCTTCTTCGCCCCCCTCTCGGAACTGGAAGTCCCCTCCACCTCGATCCTGCGCGAATTCATCGGGGGGAGCTTCTTCGACTACTGAGCCGGGAAAGGTCGACTTTATGGAAAACGGCAACAGCCTGGTCACCCTGAATATCAAGGGCAATTCCCACACCTTCCGGCGGGGGGTGTCCGTGACCGAGGTCCTGAAATCCTTGTCCCGGACCACGACCTACCCTCCCCTGGGGGCCATGATCCACAACCGGCTGGTGGATCCGGACTATGAGATCAAGCAAGACTGCGCCCTGATCCCGGTCAACTACGACGATTTCCGGGGCATGAGCATCTACCGCCGGACCGCGGTCCTCATCCTGCTCGAGGCCATGGACGAAGTTTACCCCGGCAACCGCCTGGTCGTCGGCCAGAGCATGGCCAACGGCTATTACTTCCATCCCTACCTCGACCACAAGATCACCAAGCCCGAACTGAACCGGATCGGAATGAAGATGCGCGAGATCGTGGCCGAGAACCGGCCCGTCCGGCGCGAGTTCGTCCCCTACGCCGAGGCCAAGACTTTTTTCCAGCAGCGCGGGGAGGAAGACAAGGTCGGGCTTCTGCAATACCTGCATTCCTCGGAACTCTGCCTGGTCAGTTGCGGCCGGGCCAAGCAAATCTACATCGAGCCCATGGCCTACGAAACCGGGTTGATCAAGGTTTTCGCCCTGGCTTCCTACGAAAACGGATTCATCCTCCGCTTCCCCAGCCAGTCGGACCTGGCCCGGCTCCCCACCTGGGCCCGGGAGTGGAAACTTACCCTCACCCTCAACGACGAAAAACTTTTTCAAGAGTACAACGAAACCCGCTACTGGAACAAGATCCTGGGGGTGGAGAACGTCGGCCAAGTCAACCGTCTCTGCATCACCGGGGAAATCCGCCGCCTGATCGCCATCGCCGAGGCCCTGCACGAGAAGAAAATCGCCGCCATCGCCGACCAGATCAGCCGCCACCGGGAACGCCTGAAACTGGTGCTGATCTCCGGGCCTTCCTCCTCGGGCAAGACCACCTTCGCCAAGCGCCTGATGATCCAACTCCAGGTCAACGGCCTTGACCCCATCGCCTTGAGCCTGGACAACTACTACAAGCCGCCCGACCGGGTCCCCCGGGACCAGGAGGGGGCGCCGGACTTCGAGGAACTGGACGCCCTGGAACTGGATCTCTTCAACTCCCACCTCCAACGGATGATGTCCGGAGAGCCGACCGAAGTCCCCCTCTTCGACTTCCGCAAGGGCGAACGCAAGGACGGGACGGGAGGGACGGTCCAGCTCACCCCGGGCCAAATCCTGATTGTGGAGGGGATCCACGGGGGCAACCCCCGCCTCACCGCTTCGGTCCCGGAGGAAACAAAGTTCAAAATCTACGTCAGCGCCCTGCCCCAGTTGCGCATCGACGACCATAACCGCATCTTCACCGCCGACACCAGGCTTCTGCGCCGCCTGGTCCGCGACCGCAAGTACCGGGGCTGCAACGCCGCCGAAAGCCTGGCCCGCTGGCCTTCGGTCCGCCGCGGGGAGAACCGCAATATCTTCCCTTTCCAGAACAACGCCGACGTCACCTTCAACTCGGCCCTGGTCTACGAACTCGGGGTGCTCAAGCACTACGCCGAGCTGGCCCTCCTGGACGTTTCCCCCGGCGACCCGGAATACTGCGAGGCGGACCGCCTCCTCAACTTCCTCTCCTTCTTCGCCCCCATTGCCGAGGACGACGTCCCCACCAAGTCCATCCTGCGCGAGTTCATCGGCAAGAGCTTCTTCGAGTACTAAATCTCGCGAATCCTGCGAATCTCAAGCGACTGATCACGGATCACTGATTACGGATCACGGCCCCCCTCCTTCCCTGCTCTATGCTCTATGCCAATCCCCAGGGCACGGGGTCGCGACCCCAGCGCCGATAGGTCCAGTTCCACTGGCCGGGGTAGGCGCGAATGACCTCTTCCAGGCTCCGGTTCATCTCATTCAGGATGGCGAGGATATCCTCATCCAGGGAACCCCGGCGGACCGGCTCGATCACCCGCTCCAGCAGGAGCCGGTGGCGGCCGGAAGGCTGCCGGATAAAGTAGGCGCAGAGAATGGGAGAACCCGCCCGCAGGCAGAAATAGGCCGGGCCCCGGTAGGTGGAGGCTGAAAAACCGAAGAAGGGCAGCCGCACCCCGCGCCCGCGGGCGTTCTCGTCGAAGAGCAAGGCCACCGCCTCTCCGCCCCGCAGCCGGTTGAGAACCGCCGGCAAGTCCCGGTCGATGTCGAGCAGGCGGTTTGTCCCCCGGATCCGGCGCAGGAAACCGTCGAGGTAGGGATTGGTCGGAGCCTTGTACAGCACCGAGAGCCCGATCCCGATCCGGGGCCCGAAACCGGCCAGCATCTCCCAGTTGCCCAGATGGGCGCTGGCGAAAATCACCCCCCTGCCCCGGGCCATCAGGCTCCCGAGGGTCGCCTCGTCCGCGGGGGAATAATCCACCAGGGAGAGAAACTCCGCGTCGGATAACCTTCCCAGCCTGCCCATTTCCAGGACGGTCACGGCCAGGTTTCGGTAGGAATCCCGGGCTATCTGCGGAAGGTCCGCGCCGGGCGCCGCGGGGGCGAAAACCCTTTCCAGGTTGAGCAAGGCCCGGGGCCGGAAAGGCCGGGAAAGGGCGAACACCGCCCCCCCCAGAAACCTCCCCAGCCTCACCAGCCATCTCCAGGGCAGCAATCCGCTCCCCCGGTAAAGCCCGAGAATAACGAAATATGCCAGGCGATGGCGCGCGCGGGCCACTGGGGCCGCCTTCCTGATTTTCTTGAAAAGCCTCATCAGATTGTTTCTTTCCACAGATTTCACGGACTATAAAGACAGGCTGAAGACTGAAGGCTGCAGGAACCGCCGCCGCATTCACATGTAGACATGTAGAACCGAGTGGACGTTATGGACGAAGTGGACTTAGTGGACCGGCTCCTGAACCCTGAAACCTGAATCCTGTTTGCCGGATTACGGATCACTGATTACGGATCATGGTTTTTTTCTGACTCCTGACTCCTGTCTCCTGTCTCCCCTGGTCCCTATGCTCCATGCTCTGTCACTTGAGCAACTCCTGGAGCAGGGAGAGGCCGCGCTCCTCCCACTCGGAGCGATCGGATTCGCCTCCCAGTTGCCGCGCGACCCGGCGGGCGGCCCGTTCCAGGAGATCGGTGCGGGGGGCGTTGAGCGGCCCGGAGAGGCGCAAGGAAACCGACATCCCGCCCGGGCGCCGGGCGGAAGGTTCGAACAATCCGCGCAAATCCTTCCCGAGGCGAGCGGCGGCGCCGGAAGGGAAATCCAGCCTGAGTTCCAGGTCAAGGGAGCCGCCCGGTTCCAGTTCGATGCTCCCCTCCCCGGAAATCAGGACATCCCCGGAGCGAATCTCCAGGGCCCGAAGCCGGAGGAGCCGGCCGAAAAGCTCGAACTCTCCGGCGGCGCGCGCGAATGCCTGCTCCCCGCCGGCGGGGGCGCCGGCCAGGAGAAACTCGAATTCCGGAGGCAGCATCCCCCCTCCCG
>CAZIEA010000041.1:0-14999 GCA_964538495.1 uncultured bacterium
GCCCCAGAGCCCGCGGCCCTTGAGGCGGAGCGGGGGCAGGGAATAGGCCGTCGCCGCCAGCAGTTGCGCCGCCCAGAGAAGCATGAAGCCCTTCCGACCGGCGAAGGGCCCTGCGGCGGCGATCATCACGGCGAAAACTCCGGCGAAAACCAGGCAAAGGGTCCGGGGGGCGAGCCCGCGGAGCGAGTTTTTCTTTCCCTCCGCCCGGTCGGTTCCCCGGTCGCCGAGGTCGTTGGCCAGGTATCCGAACACCGCCAGCGCGGAGACAAAAACGGCGCCGGCCAAAAACTCGAGCAGGAAGCGAAAGGCGACGATCCGGTCGGCCAGGGCGGAGTAGAAGAAGAAGGTGAAAAAGAAAGGGAGCTTGTCCGGGCCCCACTCCCGCCAGCGGATAAAGGCCAGAAATCTCATCCGGTCATCACTCGCCCCCAGGATAAGCCTGGAGCAGTTCCAGGTTGCGGCGGGGATCCCGGAAATCCGGATCCAGAGCCAGTGCTTTCCGGAAAGCCCGGACCGACTCCTCCCGGTCACCGGCCCGGTAGAGGGCGATCCCGAGGTTGTTGAAGATCACGGGGTCGGCGGGGGCGAGCTCGGCGGTCCGGCGGTAGGCGGCCACGGCGTCCGCCCACCGGTTCATTTCCCCGCTCACCCTTCCCAGGTTGGAATGGCTCCGGGGGTCGCCGGGGTCGAGGCGGATGGCCTCACGGTAGGAGGCGGCCGCCTCCTCCCGCCGCCCCAGCTTGACCAAGATGTTGCCGAGGTTGAGGCGCATGACCGGGTGGCGGGGGAGGATGGCCGCCGCCCGAAGGTAATGGGAAAGGGCATCCTCATTCCGCCCTTGACCCTCGTAAACCAGCGCCAAGTTGTAATTTACCCGCCCGGACATGGGGCAGACCCGGTAGGCGGATTCCATCAGGGCGGCCTGGCTTTCCCAATCCCTGTTCCGATCTAGGGTCCTCGCCCCGTACAGGACCAGGACTGAAGCCGGAACGAGCCAGGGGAGGGAGTGGGCCGCCCCCTTTCCCTTCCCGGGCCGGCGGAGAAGCGCGCGCAGGATCAGCGCGGCCAGGAGGCAGAAACCCCAGGAGGGGAGATAGAGGAGCCGCTCCGCCATCGGGGTGTTGATCACCATCAGGAGGTTGGAAACAATCAGGTAGGGGGCGGCGAAGAGCCAGACGGCCAGGAAGCAGCTCCCCCGCTTTCGCAGTGAGACCAGCCCGAGCAGGACCCCGGCCGCCCCGGCCAGCGCGCCTCCGGCGGTCCAGAGCAGCCGGATCGACTCGGGTTGGCAGGAAAGCTGCGCGTAGCCGTAATCGCAGCTCAGGCGGACCGGGAAGACCAGCAGGACCAGGTAGCGGGCGAAGATCCCCAGGGCCGCCGCGATCCGGGGGGCCGGGGCCAGGAAGCGCAGAAAATTGGCCCACCCCTCGCCCTCGCCGGGGGCGTAGCCGACGGCGAGAATAACCCCGAAGATCAGGGCCGGGACCAGGAGGTAGGGAAGGTAAAACGCCCGGAGGCGGTAAAGGAAGACCGGCCGGTATTTGGCGAGGCTGTCGCCGGGCGGGGGACGGAAGCGGTAAAAATCGCAGCCGGCCATCACCAGGGGGAGGCACCAGGACGTCTCCTTGGACAGGGCCCCGACGAGAAACATCGGCAGGGTGATCCAGAACCAGGCGCGGCGGTCGGAGCGAGGGGCCGGCGTGTTTTTCAGGTAGATGAGCAGAATCAGGAGAAAAAAGAAACTGGAGATCAACTCGGCCCTGCCGGCGACGGGGTTGACCACGTCGGCGTGAACTGGGTGAAGGGCGAAAAGGGCGGCGGTGAGAAAAGCCAGCCGGGACCGTCCGGGAAAGAGCCGGAGGGTCGCCCCGTAAATCAGGAGCGAGATGAGCCCGTGCAGGAGGACATTGACCAGATGATAGCCGGGGGCGGCGAGGCCGTGCAGGGAGTAATTGACGGCGTAGGAGATGAGGGGGAAGACGCGGGCCGGGGGGGCGGAAAGGCTGTCCGGCCCCCGGAAATACAGGCGGGAAAGTTCCCGGAGGCGAAGCGACTTGATCAGGGGGTTATCGACGACCTCCCGGAAGTCATCGTAAGCAAAGTCGTTTTTCAGGGAGTTGCCGAAGACGGCAAGCGCCAGGAACACGACCAGGAGGGGAAACCGGATTGCCGGCCGGAATATTTTTCTCACTCGCTCTTGATCCGGATGTTGTCGCCCGCGCGCGCCGTTTCGTGAACATGAAGGTCGCGGCGCTTATGAATGGAAATTTTAAGTCTCCCCCAAAGCCTTGGCCGTTTCAACGCGAATCGGGTTTTGCCGCGGCCTGAAAATTATCCCCGGGCCAGGCCTTGTTGATGATAATTTAGAATAAGTATTTTTCTGTATTGACGCGCGGATTGAAGCAGAGAAGGTTGTCCATGCTTGAAATAAAAAAACCCTCCGCTCCGGGGCTGAAAGTCCTGATTATCTATCCCATAGATCCCGCCGGACGCAAGATCGGCGGAATCGAAACGGCGATCAGGAATTATGTAAAGTATGCTCCCGACGATTTCAACATCGAAATCGCCGGCGTCGGATTGAAGGGGCACCTTTCCGAACCCGGCCGGTGGCAGGAAATCATTTTTGCCGGGAGAAAAGTAAATTTTCTTCCCCTGCTCCGGGTCGGAGACCCCAATGCCCGCCAGCCGGTCCCTCTCATCCTGCGATTCGTGGCGGGATTGGTCCGCTGGCGGCGCCTGATCGACTTTCGCGGCCGGGTGGTCGTTTTCCATCGGCTGGAGCCGGCCTATGTCCTGACATCCGTTAAAGCCGACAAAGTTCTTTTCCTGCACGGGGACATCCCGGCCTATTTCCGGAGCAGGCATTGTGAAAACAAGTGGCGGTATCTCCGGAAACTCTATTTTTGGATCGAGCCGCGTTTCATAACCGGGATGAAAAAAGTGTTCGTGGTCAGCCGCGCCGGGCGGGATTATTACGAACGGAAGTACGCCCGGGACCCGGTTCGTTTCCTGTTTTTGCCCACCTGGTACGATCCGGAAGTTTTTTTTCGGAGAGGCGACGCCGAGCGGGAGAAAATTTCGGCTGGTTACGGTTTCCCCCCGCACTCCCCCCGCTTTCTCTTCGTCGGGCGGCTGGAGAAACAGAAAAATCCCGTTTTACTGATCGAGTCCTTTCTCCTGATCAGCCGGCGCCGTCCGGACGCGGTGCTGTTGCTGGCGGGTGATGGGGAGATGAAATCTGAAATAACCGGGCTCATCAGTAAGCATAAACTGGAAGGGAAGGTATTTTTTTTGCCGGGAATGTCTCCTTCCCGGATTGCCGAACTGATGAACGTGGCGGATGTTTTGCTTCTGACCTCGGCCTGGGAAGGGATGCCCCGGGTGGTTTTGGAGGCTTTAGCCTGCGGTCTCCCGGTGGCGGCGACCGACGTGGGCGAGACCGGACTGGTGGTCGGAAACGGGACCTCCGGCAGGTTGGTCGCCTCCGGCGAACCCCGGGACATCGCCGCGGCGGCCCTGGCCCTCCTGGATTGCCCTCCTTTTCCCCGCCAATGCCAGGACGCGGTGGGCGGATACTCCCGGGACAAGGTCCTGGATTTTTTTTACCGGGAATTGCGGACGGCCGCCGATCCGGAATAGCCGGGCCCCGGGGACACGCTCACCAGGTGAACGCTTCGACGACCAGAACAAGCCAGGGCTCCCAAAACTGGCTCGGCTACTATCGCCGCCGCCCCGGTTTTTCCCGGGTCCGGGTCGCGGTCGGGAAAATGTTTCTCAATCCCTTCCAGGAAATCGTTCGGCGGGAAATCGCGGTCCTCGTTCGCGGTCTGCTGCGGGAAAAAGAGGCGGTCTCCCTGATCAGCCTGGGATCGGGCGTCGATTTCATCGCCTACCATTTGAAAAAAGAATTTCGGGACCGGGTCGAATTGACCGTCTTCGACATCTCCCCGGAGTGCGTGGCCCGCAACCGGGAGTTGTTTCCGGGTCTTTTCAGCTATACCGTGGGGGATATCTTCAGCCACGATTTCGATGGGAAACACTACGATATTGTCTACAATACCGGGTTACTGGAACATTTTCCCGTTCCGGAACAGAAAATCATCTTCGCGCGGATCATCTCGATTCTCGACGCGCCCGGATATTTCGCCACCGTCAACCCGTATTGCGGAGGCAGGCTGTACATCAGAATTCTGGATCGGCTGAGGAGGCTGAAAAAATGGGAATACGGCGAGGAGACGCCCCTGAAATCCCTGGCCCCGTTCTCGACCCGGAAATTCACGCTGGTAAAGGAATATCCCTGCTGCAGCCTGATGCAACTCTCGCTTTTGCGCCGGGTGAACCTCCCCGGTTACTTCCTGTCGTTTCCGGTTATCCTATTCAGTCGTTTGTGCTCCAGCGAAGTCATTGACAGGTTCTGCGGAAGGTTCCTCGGCTACTACGCCTTAATGAGTCTTTTCAGAAAGCGCCCGGATGAAATTCACGATCGCCGACATGGAAATAGATAATCTCACCCGGGAGGAAGTCCGGGACAAGGCCGCCGGGATGATTGAGGCGGGGGAAAAGGGTTTCATCGTCACCCCCAACGCCTCCCATGTCGTCCTCTACCAGAAAAACCCCGAATTCAGGACGGCCTATAAAAAAGCCAGCATGGTTCTTACCGACGGCAAGCCCCTGATCTGGGCCTCGCGCCTGCTCGGAAAGCCGGCGCGGGAGAAACTGACCGGGATGGATCTCTTTTACCTGTTCGGGGCCCTGGCCGCCGACCGGGGATATTCCGTCTATTTTCTGGGAGGGGCCGAGGACGTCATCGCGCCGGTCGTTGCTCGGGCCCGGATGGAGTTCGAACGGATAAATGTCTGCGGTTGGCACCACGGTTATTTCACCGATGACGAGGCCATAATCCGGGCCATCAACGAAGCCTCTCCGGATATCATTTTTGTCGCCCTCGGGTTCCCCCGGCAGGAAAAGTGGATCTGCCGGAATATCGACCGGCTCAACACCGGGGTGGCAATCTGCGTGGGCGGGATTTTCGATATCCTGGCCGGGAAGAAGAAGCGGGCTCCCGGGTGCCTGCAGGCGGTCGGGATGGAATGGTTCTGGCGGTTGATCCACGAACCCCGGCGGCTCTGGAAAAGGTATCTGCTCGGGAATCCCGAGTTCATCTACCTGGTTGCCAGGGACAGGTTAAGGCGCCGCGGCCGGAGGCCGTAACGGCGCCCGCCCCGGGAACTCGCCGGCGGTTTTGCGGAGTCAGTCCGGCGGGAATTTGGCCGCTTCCCCGCCCTCCCGCCGTCCCGATATCTCCTCCAGGGCCCGTGCGGCCGGGAGAAAATCGCCGTCCACCTCGAGCGCCCGATAAAGCTGGAGCGTCCCTTCCCGGTCGAGCCCGAGTTGGAAGTAGAGCAGGGCCAGGTTGTAATGGGTTTCCGGGTACCTGTCCTCCAGGGCGACCGCGAGCTTGAACTGTTCCAGCCCTTCCGCCGGTCTTCCCCGGGAGACGTAGGCCATCCCCAGGTTGTTTCGCACCCGGGCGATCTGCGGGTTGTGTTCCAGGACGGCCTCGTAAAAGCAAACCGGCTCCCGCCAAACCTTGTTTCTCTCCCGGGTCAAAACCGCGAACAAAGCGGCGACAACCAGCACAAGGGCAAGCGAACATTTCCCGCATCCCCTCCATTCCCCGGACGAAGAAGGCCCGACGGTTTCCCGGGGAAAACCCGCCGCCAGGTACGCGACCGTGATGAAGAAGCCGATCGAGGGGAAATAGAGCCAGTGCTCCATCGCGAATCCGTTGATGGGGATGGCCCCCGAAACCGGGGCCAGCGAGACAAAAAACCACGCAATCCCCAGGAAGACAACCCGGTCCCGCCGCAGTGAACGGAGGGCGGAGACGAACAGCGGAACCAGAAGCAGCAGGGAAAGCAGGACCCGGGAGGAAAGGGGATTTATAAACACTACCAGGGCCCGGTCGTATTTCAGGCGCAGGGGGAACAGCAGCACCTGGTAATACTCCGTCAGGCCGGCCAGGAAGGTATAAAGGCGGTAGGAGGGATTTTCCGTGTAGATGTTGCTCCCGGCGAAGAGGTTAAGGCTCTGGGTGAAATTAAGCGCCGTCGCCCTGGCCCACAGGTAGGCGGCCATGAGCAGGAGATAGGGGAGACAGCCTTTTGCCGTTTCCCGAAGTTTCCGGCCGCGGCCCACGTCCAGGAGAATGACGAGCGCCGGAACAACCACGATAGTCTCCTTGGCGAGCAGGGCGGCGGCGAAGCAAGCCAGGGAAGCGGCCCGGAAAGCGGTTTTCCCATCGGCTTTCAGGTGGCAAAGCAGGCTGGCCAGGCCGAAAAAGGCCGCCAGGGGGTCGGCCGTCCCGTTCATGTAGGTTACGGCCTCGGTTTGGACCGGGTGGACGGCGAAGAGGAGGGAAGCGAAAAATGAGACCGGTTCCCGCCCCCATAGCCTCCGGGCGAGGAAATAGACCAGGAAGGCGTTTCCCAGGTGAAGGGACAGGTTCAAGAGGTGGAAGCCGCCGACATCGAGGCCGAACACCCCGTAAACGGCCAGGTAGGCGACCAACTGGAGGGGGCGGTAAAAATTGCTTCTCTGGCCGGAACCGGCCACGGCATCGGTCGTGAATATCTCCGGCAGGAAGGCGATGTTCCGGATGAACCGGTTCTTGACCACGTAATGCTCGTCGTCGTAGAGGAATTGGTTGGAGAAGGAGTTGGCGTAAGCGAAAATACCGAAGCAGGCGACCACCAGTAAATGGAGAGCGAGCAGCCGTTTCATGGCGGTCAAGCCGGTTTCTTTCAGCCCGGCCCGGTCAAGGGCCCGGTTTCCGTTCTCCTCCGGCAACCGGTCAGCGCCCCCGCAAAGATATAGTAAGGGACCAGCCAGATCCGTTGCTGCATGACGGTGAACCCGAACATATAAACGATCAGCAAAAACGGCATCACCATCAGGGCCTTCATCAGGGCCCGGACAAACAGGTCCTTTTCTCGCCGGCGGAGCCGGTAGAGGATATAGGCCGGGGTGAAGATCACCACCAGCAGCAAGCCCAGGCCGACCGCCCCCGTCTCCGCCAGCGTCTGGGCCCATTGCTGCTCGATCGAGCCCACGCGCTCGCTGAGGTACCGCAGATGCCTGCCGTCAAAACCGTAGGCGGCATAAACCGGGCTCCCGTATTTGAGCGAGATATGTCCTCCGTACATCCCCGGGCCCACCCCCGCCAGCGGGTGATCCCGGAATATGAGCAGCGATATCTCCCGGCAATATTCCCGGTACTCGCCGTAAGTGACGCCGGCCTTGTCCTCTTTCTCCGGGAGGGTCCGCCGGGTTTCCATCTCCAGGAACCAGACCAGGGCGAGCGCCACGATCAGGGCTCCGGCCGCCATCACCTTCCGGAAGGGGAGGAGCAATAAAACACCGGCCAGGGCGGCGGCGGCGATCGCGGTCTGGGAGACGCTGAAGACGATTGCCAGCCCCAGGATCGCGATCTTTCCCCAGCCGCGCTTCCCGCCGCCGGATCGGAATCGGGCCAGTTCGACGGTGAAAAAAAACAGGGCGAAGATCGAGATGGTGTTGGGATGCCCCAACAGGGAAGGAGCCCGGAAGAGGCCGAACCTAAAGACGGCTGAGGTGCCTTTCTGAACATTCCACCACCAGTCCACGGAAGCGGGATGGGCGAAGGCCAGGATTTCCTGGACCAGGGATATGAGGGATAGGAACAGGGCGCACCGGAGCAGGAACGAATAGCCGCTTTTGATCAGGCGGCCGGGATAAGGAACGCTGCTATAGACAAAAAAGACGAAACAAAATCCCAGGTAAGAGAGGGTTCCGAAGACCGTCACCGGGAGGGGATTGCGGTTCAGGGAACCGGAGAAAAAGCACCAGAGGCTGAATAAAGCCAGGCTGGAGAAAAAGATCAGTTCGCTTTTCAGGACCGGGACAAACCGGGCCTTTTTTTCGGGAGCGTTTTTCCCGCCGAGGAGGCAACCTCCCAGCAGCCGGGCATACAGGAATACTGCCAGCAAGCCCCAGAAAAAGACTTTGTCGGCCAGGAAAACGGCGTGGCTGAGGAGGGGGTGGCCGGCTTTCAGGGCCAGGCCGAGAATATTCTGGAATTGAACGTAGACGAAGAAGAAAATGGTAACACGGTGGAAGAGATAGAGCTCCGGACGGACAAATTCCTTGTCGGCGCCGGGGGTCACCTCCGGACCGCTCCCGCCGCGCCGGCGATCGCCTCTTCGTAGGCCCGGACCATCCTCTCCAGGTGAAAATCCTCCGACCGCTTCCGGGCGTTCCGCGCCAGGCGGCGTCGCGCCGGGCTGTCCTGGAGCAGCCTGACCATCGCCTCCGCCAGGGCCGTTTCATCGCCCACGGGGACCAGGAGGCCGTCCCGGCCGTCGGTGATGATCTCCTCCGGGCCGGATGGGCATCGAGTAGCGATGACGGGAACCCCGCAGGCCATTGCTTCGATGATCACGTTGCCGAATCCTTCCCAGGAAGAAGACAGGACGAAGATGTCCGCCCGGGCCATGTACTTGAAGGAGTTCTTCCGGTACCCGAGAAAGATTACCTTTTTTTCAATCCCTAAAGCCGCCGCCAGATCTTCCATCCGACCGCGCTCGGGGCCGTCCCCGACAATTGCCAACCGGGCGGGAATATTTCTCAGAACCCGGGCGAAAGCCCTGATCAGCAGGGGGTAGTTTTTTTCCCTCTTGAAGCTGCCGCAGGCAACAACGACGGGCTCGCCCCGGGTGAACCCATCCGCGGCGGGGATCGGTTCCCGGCTGAGATTAGCGATCTCAACCGGGTCCACGCAGTTGGGGATGACCCGGATAAGGGACGGGGGGACTGCATAAGATGAACTGAGGTCATCGCGGATTCCCCGGGAAACGGCGATGATGCCGTTTGCCCGGGGGTAAAGATGCTTCAGCAGCAATCCCTTGATCCGCCCGGCGCGGTAATGCGCGTGCAGGAGGGAGGGGAGGGTCCTTTCCGATATGACGACCGGCGGCCGCGGCCGGGCCAACCAGGCCGCCGCCAGTGTGACCAGGTTGGAATATTCCAGGAAACTGACGACCACGTCGGGTTTGACCCGGGGAAATATCTTCCAGGCCAGGGAAAAAACCATCCGGAACCCGTCCAGGCGTTTCCGTTTTCTTAAGTCATACACCGGCACATCCCCGGGAATATCATCCAGCCAGGAGCCTTCCCGGTTATGCAGGAGCAGGAAAAGGGAAAAACGCCCGCGGTCCATGCCCTTGAGCAGGTTCCGGAGCATTCTTTCCGCGCCCCCCCCGGTCATGGTGGGGATTGTAAAGAGCACCTTGATTTTTCCGGTTTCCGTCATGGTTTTTCCCGGCTTCTTTCGCCCGCCATCCGGGATAATGTCCGATAAAATGCGCTGCTCAGGTATGCCAATGAGAAAACGGAGGCGATGGTGGTGGCCAGGGCGATCCCCGCCGTCCCCAGAACCCGCATCAAGAGATAATTCAAGATGATGTTGATCCCGATCAGGAAGAACGCGGATATCATCAGCGGACGGGTATTTTTCAAGACCAGGTGGGCCCGGACATAAATCCGTCCCAGAATGTAGGGGAGGTAACCCAGCAGATAGAACAGCAACACCCTGGCTATTTCAGAGATTTGCGCGGGAGTGGCCGTTTCCCCTCGAAAGACAAGTCTTATTACCGGCATCCGGACCAGGATAGAGAGCGCCGTGGCGGCCAGAGCGATAACCCCCACCCATCTTACGGCCCGCCCCACTTCCGTTTTCAACCGCCCGCCTTCCGACCGGTAGTGGTTCTCGCTCCAGTGGGATAGGAGGGTGACTATCAGTCCCGCGGTCATAAAGGTGACCGGGACCATATAGAGCCGGTCGGCGTAGTAAAGGACCGATACGCTGCCCTCGCCCAGCCAGGAGGCCATTGTCCGGTCAACCACCGGGACGAAGGCGGCGGCCACCATCCCGGTGGCTTGGAAAGAAGCTGTCCGGAAAAAATTCAATACCTCCCGGCTTGGGAGCAGGGCTGGGATGATCGTGAAAAGGCCGAACCGCCTGATCGCCAGGTACAGAACAACCAAATGAGCCGCCTCGCCGGCGATATAGCCGCCGGCAATCGAATGCACTCCCAGGCGTCCCTTCCCGAGATAGATGACCGCCAGACAGATTGCCGCCCGGAAGGCAGGGGAGACGGCCGGCCAGCGAAATTTTTTGAAGGCGTTGAGGGAACCCGCCAGGATGCCGGACCAGGCCAGCAGGATGACCAGGGGCGCGGTCTCCAGCAGGACCCGGCATATGATGTCCAGGCTGCTTTCGTCGAAGCGGGTGACACGGGAAAGGAGGGGCCGGGCCAGGACCAGCAAGACCCCGGTCAGGGCCATTAAGATGGCGCCGCCGGCCGTCAAAAGCCCCCCCACGAACCGGCCGATATCGCCGTTCCGGGCCCTGATTTCGGCGATAAACGGGACAATTATGCCCTCGAAAACCGGGGCGAATATTGCCGCGACAAACAGGATCAGCCCGTAAGCGAAAAAGAAAGCATCGGTCTCCCCGGAGATGCCGAACCAGGAAGCTATGAAAAAGGGGATGAGAAACCCGACCGTTTTTCCCGCGGCGCTCCAGCCGGTGGTGGCGAGGGTATCCCGGATTAAAGTTTGGGGGGCCAGCCAACCCCGGATTTTATTTATCGGGGGATTCAGGCCCATCCACTAATCACCCGGATCGAAGTTTTCCCGGGAAAAGGCCCACAGGGTGGTTCCGGCCAGGGCCAAAACCCCCGCCGCCATTACGATCAGCCTTTTTCTCGGCTTGACGGGCTTTTCCGGCAGAATCGGCGCGCTGATGATTTCCGTGGGGGAGGATAGAACGATTAAGTTTTTGATACTGTCGATCTGTCCGTGCAGGTCCGCGATATTCTGCCTTTCCTTCTCGATCTCGGTATTCAGGTTGTCTTTTATCTGTTTGAGATTGGTGATATTGACTTTCTCCGCCAGGGAAGAACTCTGCAGGAACAGGAGTTCAACCGGTGTCGTCTCCGAATCGGACACCTCTCCCATCCGGTTTATGAAATTTCCGGCGTCTCGCTCTCCCTCCTCGATTGACTTCGCTGCCGCCTGAAGCGCCTTGGTCTTTTCGGCGGCGATTGCTTTGGCAGCGGAGATCTTATCCTGTAAGTTGGTCAGCATGTTCCGCAGGCTGTCCTGGACGGCATCGTATTTTTCCCGATGCCGTCCGATAATGACTTCGGCTACGGCATTCAGGACCTCGACGGTTTGCTCCGGTTCTCTGCCCTGGAACGCCACCTCCAGATAAGGCAGCATTTCTTTCCGCATATCGTCCTTTTTCAGCGGCGCCACCGTGAACCGGCTCTTGAAACTCATCAGGTCCGTACGCAGGTTCAGTTTTTTCCGGACCTTGTCTAACACCGCGTCGCTCAATATCATCTTGACGGTAATTTCCGGATCCTCGATCAACCTCACGTTATTTTCCGTGGTTTTAAGGGGCAGGTACAGTTCGCCGCCCCTGAGGATCATCGTGGCCTGATAGGTTTTGGGCAGGATGAAAGAGATTATTCCGGCCGCAATTACGCAGGCCAGGGTTCCCAGGAGAATGAACGTTTTTCTTTTTCGGAGAACCATCAGGTAATCTCGCAAAAGGATTGCATCGTCCATTGGTTACCTCCCCGGAATCGTTGATCCGGTAAGTTTGTCTGCCCTGTGTTGATTAAAAGTGAATTCCGGCTCGGCCCCGCTCCCGGATTCCTCCGGGACCAGAATGATATCGGCAATGCTCAACCCGGCGTTTTCGCTGGTGTTTTTCACCCGCAAACCGGAGATAACCAGTGGCTGGGGCAGGGGGAAAACCGCCCGATACTCAAAGGCCCGGAAATTGCCTTCTCCGTTGTTGACCGGCCAGGTTCGGAATACCATGGCTTGCCGATGCTTTCTCATCCCCGTCGTCGCCGCTTCCCACCAGCATTTGGCGGTCTCAATCCCCATGCGCACCGGGAATTCGAACTCATCCTCTCCGGCCGAGACAATGACCCGGGCGATTTCCCGGCCCTGGGGGAAGGAGGAGTAACATTGGGCCGATGACACCATCCCCAGCGCGGCTATCTTTCCCTCTCCGGCAACTTCCAAATCCAATTCGACCCCTGGCCCCAGGAAGCTTCTCTTCCCCAGTGGATGTGCCGTGGCGCCGAAATATTGCCTGATTAAAGACTCCCGAGTGTGGGCGGGAAGCCAGCGCGGCGCCGCCGGCAGGACGGTGAGCGCATGATATTCCCCTTTTTGCCCTGTCGCACACGCTTCCCCGGCCCGGGCGGGTTTTTCCAGGGCGATCTCCAGTCGGTAGTTTCCGGGATAGAGGTGGAAAGGACTTTCCCAGGTTAACGTTTGTTTGGCTACCTCGCCGGCCGCCCGGATGGGAAAAGCTTCGCTTCGTTTCTCCACTCCGCCCCAGAAATCGACCGATATCAACCGGGCCAGGATCACCTTGTCCGCAGGGGCGGGCCGCCATCCCTTGAGATATAAATCCAGGGATAAGCTGTCCTCGGGCTCCAGCTTATCCCGATTGAAATCATAACCTAAAAGGACCGTTTCATTATTAATTTTCTTCAGGAAGGACCGGGGAGGGGACAACTCCCGGATCCTTTCCCGGGCGTTCCGCTGTTTTTCCGGTTCGGAGTTTTTTTCATAGAGGCATTCCAGGGCATGCCATGCTTCCAGGTGCCTGGGCAGGACCGAAACCAATTTTTCGTATTGAACAAGAGCAATCTCCCGCCGTCCCGATTTCTCTTCCGCCCGGGCCGCGTGGTAAAGCGCGTCGAGCAGAGACTCGTCCTTTCGGTAGGCGCTCTCCAGAAGGGGCCGCGCCTCTTCCGGACACCCGATTTCGAGGAGCGCCCGGCCCAGCCAGTATTTCCCTTCCGCCGATTCCGGGTGAGTCCGCAGATATTCCCGCGCCCCCCCGGCCGCGGCGGGCCAATCCTCCAAAAGGGCCAGGTAAGAGACTGTTTCCAGAGGGTCCCCCTCCTCCGCCGGAACGGCGTCCAGCGCCGCCCGGAAGAGGCTGCGGGCTTCTCCCTCCAGCCCCAGTTCGAAATACTTCCGGCCTAGCCCGGAAAGCCCGCCGAGTTCTCCGGGCCACAATTCCCGCAGCCGCGCCGGGTGATGCCGGCGCGACTCTCCCGCGCGGCTCTCGTTTCCCAGCCACTGCGCCCGGGTCGAATGGTAGGCGTGGGCGAAGAAATCGTAGAAGCGGCCGGGAAGATTGTACGGACGGTCGTCCAGCAAGGGGGGAACGTAGAACAGGACGCCCCCGATGGCGAGGACGGGCAAAATCAGCGCCATCGCCTTGAGTCGTCCGATCGTCATCTCCGTGCCCATGCGAAGAAGTATGTGCGGGGCAGGACATTCCCCAAAAAACACTTTAGCACAACGACCCCGGCGCGGGCACGCTCCCCTTCCGGGTCCGTGTCACCAGGGGGAAACCGGTTTTATATCCGGGGTTTTT
Organism: uncultured bacterium; assembly: GCA_964538495.1. Taxonomy (GTDB): domain Bacteria; phylum Auribacterota; class Erginobacteria; order Erginobacterales; family DAOSXE01; genus CAZIEA01. The sequence goes on from CAZIEA010000041.1 coordinate 13,517, forward strand.
ATGAGAACATCTTAAGGTTCGGGAAAGTTCTTCGCCGGATTCTCTGCTCCGTCCCGAGAATTCGGCCAGGCCGCCTGTGTCCCGCTTGGAGGGTTGAAACGGGAGTTCGATATGCCGCGTTTTCTACCGGCGCCGGGGTTGTTTCTGGTCCTGCTGGCCGCCGTGACCGCCGGCGCGGGATACATTTTAGCGATTCCTCCCTGGCAGTCCCCGGACGAGCCCACGCACTTCGATTATTCCTGCCGGCTTTTCTCCGGGCGCGCTTTTCCCGGGGCGGATTCGCAGGCCGAGATCCTGCTCTCCATGGACCGTCATCGCTGGTGGGAGCTGGTGGGGACGGAACGTCCCGAGCCGCTGCCCAGATTTTTCCAGGACACGCCTTTTCTTTCCCTCGCCCCCTCCCAGTTCGGGAAGAATCCGCCCTCTCTTTATCTTCTCTCCGCCTTGGTCTTGCGGATTTTTTCCGGTTCTTCGCCGGAGACCCGGCTTTACGCCTTTCGGGTCCTCTCCCTGGGGCTTTGGCTTTTAGCGGGGGCTTTGGCAATGTCGGCCGCCCGGGAGTATTTTCCCGGACGCCTGATCCCGGCGGCGGCCGGGGCCGTTTATCTGCTGCTTCCCCAGGCCCTGCTGATCGGGACTTCCGCCAGCCCCGACGCCCTGCTTAATTTGGCGGGCGTTCTCTGGTTCCGGGAGGTTTCTCGGGCGTGTTTCCGCGGTTCCCCCCGCGGGGCGCGGATTATTGCGGTCGCCCTGGCGGGGGCGGCCTGCGGCTATCGCTTCCTGCCGGCGCTGGCGGCGGGCTTTTTCGCCTTGCTGATCTTCCCGGGCCGGTGGAAAACAGCCTGGCGGCTGTTCATGGCCTTCGGGGTCGTCTTGGTGCTGTTGGTCTGGTTTTCGCCCGGCCTGATGGGCGGGATGATCTCGCGCCTGGGCCTCTTTGCCCGGGGGTTGTCGGCCGTCCTGGCGGGGCGGGCGGAACTCCCCCGGGGTTACTGGGGCTGGTTCGGCAACGAACTTTTCCAGAGCTTCTGGCTCCGGTTCGGCTGGATGCGCTATTCCCTGCCCGAGGCTTATTACGCCTGGCTGCGGATCCTGTGCCTGGGAGCCGGCATGGGCCTGGCGGCCGGTCTGTTTTCCCGGAGGCTTTCCCCGCGGTTGACGGTTCCCTTGCTTTTCGCCGTTTTTTCCCTGGGCGCGGTTTACCTGGGATGGGGGATGAGCCCGGCGGACACCAGCCCCCAGGGAAGATATCTTTTTATCGCCCTTTCGCCCCTCTCGATCGTATTCCTGAGCGGATTTTTGGAATTTTTCCCGGACCGGGCCCGTCCGGGCGCGGCCCTGACAATGGCTGCGGTTTCGGCGGTTCTGGCCCTGGTCTCGCTTTTGGGCTACATTGTCCCCGTCTTTTCCGCCTGAGGGGCGCCTTGTTCACATGTAGACATGTTTTGGCATAGAGCATAGGGCATAGAGCATAGAGTCACCC
>CAZIEA010000042.1:0-2636 GCA_964538495.1 uncultured bacterium
GGGGGTGGGGCTGGCGGCCAGGCCGGCCCGGTTGAAGTAGATGTTGTTGCCCCCGTCGGCGGGGCGATACTCGCGCCAGGTCACGAAAAGGTGGTCCGGGCCGAAGGTCAGGGCCTGATTGCGCTGGTCCCCGGAAGGTTCGACGGACTTGCCGTCCACCCGGAGCTCGCCGGACCAGGAGTCGGCGGCGTCGGGGGAGTAGCGGCAAAGAAGCTTGTCGTTCTCGGTCCGGTTGTCCTGGTAGGTGAGGGCGAGCAGGCCGCTGTCTCCCACCACCATTCCGGGGTAGCCGGAGGTGTAGGCGGTCATGGCCACGGTGGCATCCCAGGAACCCCCGGTGTCCGGGCTCTGGCGGAAGTTGATCCGATCGTCCTCGGCCCAGGCCGCGAAAACTTTGCCGGCGCCGTCGTTGCCCACCTGGTAGCTGGCCTTGTCCACGTAGCCGCCGGCGGTGAGCATGGTCTTGGGGTTGGTGAAGCTCTGGCCCCCGTCCTCGCTGGCGGTGGTGTAAATGCCGTACTGCTTGCCCCCGATGTTGGTGTTCTCCCACCAGAAAGCGTAGGCGTTGGCATCGTCGGCGGTGATTTTCGCGCGCTGGGTGACGGTGGAGACGGTAGCGGGCTCACTCCAGGTCACGGTCTCGCCGGAATGGGTCCCTTTCCGGACCATGAAGGTGTCTTTGATCTGGAAGTTGTAGTCGCCGTACCAGTAAATGGGGTTACCGTTGCGGTCGGACCCGACCACCGGGTATTCGCTGTAGTCGTAGTCGATCAGCTCGATCGGCTTGAAAGTGGCGCCGCTGTCGGTGGAGAAGCGGAAGACGCAGGAGCGATAACTTTTCCAGCCGGCGTAGACGATCCCTTCCCCGCCCATGGCGAGCGTAGGGTCCATGGCGTCGTCCTGGGCGTAAGCCTCATTGTCGAGATAGGTAAGGGTCCCCCAAGTCGAGGTGGCGGGGTTGAGGCGGCGGAAAGCGAAGTCGTCGCGCCGGGTGTCGTTCCAGTGGTCTTCCAGCCAGCCCAGGTAGGCGTAGGTGGAGTCCCCGACCACGACCAGGTTGGCGCAGGTGAGGTTGGCGAAGCTGACCCGGGTGTCGTTGGCCTGCCAGGTGACCCCGCCGTCGCTGGACCAGTTGCAATAAACCTCGTCGATGCCGCTGCGGTAGTCGATCCAGGCGGCCACCACCGAGGAGCCCACGCTCACGAGCCCGAAAGTGGAGCTCCCGACCGTGCCGTCGGTGTCGTTGAGCCGGATGTCGGAACCCTCGAAACTGATGGCCCAGCCGGTAGAGGCCAAGGCCGCGGCCAGAAACAGGGCCGCCGTCCACAAGGTCAACTTTTTCATGATACCTCCCGCAAGTTAAAGGTTTCTCCCTAAAGAACCTGTTTTCAACCTTTCAGTTTACCACTAAGGGAGGCGAGGGGGAGGTTTTTTTTCAGGGGTCAGGGTTCAGGGTTCAGGAAAACTGAGTCAGGAGATGGAAAAAACTCGAATTTCGAATTTAACTACATGCCTACATGTGAATGAGGCGGCGGTTCCTTCAGCCTTCAGGCTTCAGCCTGGAAAGGCCGCCGAGGTAGGGGCGCAGGGCCTCGGGAATCTCGACTTCGCCGCCGGGACACTGGTAATTCTCGAGCAAGGCCACGATCAGGCGCGGAAGGGCGACCCCGGAGCCGTTAAGGGTATGGAGGAAATCCACCTTCCCCTCCCCGTCCCGGAAGCGGATTTTCGCCCGGCGGGCCTGGAAAGCCTCGAAGTTGGAGCAGGAGGATACTTCCAGCCATTCCCCCTGCCCCGGGGCCCAGGCCTCAAGATCGTAGCAGCGGGAGGAGGCGAAGCTCAGGTCTCCGGTGGGGAGTTCCATCACCCGGTAGGGAAGGCCGAGCCGGCGCAGCACCTCCTCGGCGTGACCGCGGAGTTCCAGGTGAACCCGGGCGGAATCTTGGGGGCGGACGAACTGGACCAGCTCGACCTTGTCGAACTGGTGAAGACGGATCAGGCCCCGGGTCTCCTTGCCGTAGCTTCCGGCCTCGCGGCGGAAGCAGGGTGAGTAGGCGGCATAGCGCAGCGGGAGGGAGCTTTCGGGAATAATCTCCTCGCGATGGATGTTGGTGACCGAGACCTCGGCGGTGGGGATGAGGAAGAGGTCGTCGGCCTCCACCAGGTACATGTCGGCTTCCATCTTGGGCAGTTGCCCGGTCCCGGTCATGCTCGGGCGGTTGCTCAAAAAAGGCGGGGAGACCTCGGTGTAACCGTGCTCGAGGGTGTGCAGGTCGAGCATGAAATTGATCAGGGCCCGGGAAAGCCGGGCGCCGGCGCCGAGAAAAAGCGGGAAATGGGCCCCGGCGATCCGGGCGGCCCGGGCAAAGTCGAAAAGCTCCAGGGCTTCCCCCAGTTCCAAGTGGTTCTTGGGCTTGAAGGCGAATTTGGGGGCCTGCCCCCAGCTCGCCACCTCGACGGCCGCGCGGGCGTCCGGGCCGACCGGAACCCCTTCCTGGGGAAGGTTGGGCACCTTGAGCAGGAGCTCCCCCAGCTCGGAGTCCAGGGAGCGGACCATCTCGTCCAGGAGCTGGACCTTGCGGGAAACGCCCTTCATGGCCTCGATCTCGGCGCGGGCGTCCTCGCCGGAGGTTTTC
>CAZIEA010000042.1:2646-6646 GCA_964538495.1 uncultured bacterium
ATCTCGGCGGAGACCTCGTTGCGCCGGTGCTTGAGGGAATCGACCTCGGAAATCAGGGCCCGCCGCTCCCGGTCCAGGGCCAGCAGCCGGTCGAGATCGAGTTCCACCAAGCGCCGGAGCAGGCTCTGGCGGACCTGCTCGGGGTTTTCCCGGATAAACTTGAGATCAAGCATCGGAGGATTCTTCCTCCGGGGGCTCCTCTCCTTCGGAGGACTCCTCTTCCTTGAGCAGGAGGCTCTCTTCCGAGGCCCCGGGGAGTTCCTCTTCCCCCGCTTCCTCCCCTTCCCCGTTCTCCTCGTCCTTGCTTTCGGCGACCTTGGCCAGGGAAACCAGGGTGTCCCCCTCCTCCAGGCGCAGGAGCCGGACCCCCTGGGTGGCCCGGCCGATGATGCGGATCTCGTCCAACGGGGTGCGGATCATCTTGCCTCCGGCCGAGATCAGCATGAGCTCGTCGCCCTCGCGCACCGAAGCCACCCCGACCAGCTCGCCCACCTTTTCGGTGACGCGCAGGGTGATGATGCCTCCCCCGCCCCTTTTCTGAATCCGGTACTGGTCGAAAGCGGTGCGCTTGCCGTAGCCGTTGGAGGAAACCACGAGCAACGTGTGGTCGAGCGCCACCTTCTCCATGGCCACCAGCTTGTCCCCGGCGCCGAGCCTGATGCCCCGGACCCCACGGGCGACCCGGCCCATGGGCCGGATGTCGGTCTCGGGGAAACGGATGGACTTGCCCCGGGCGGTGACGAAGAGGAGCTCGTCCTTACCCTCGGTGAGCAGGGCGGTGATCACCCGGTCGCCCTCGTCCACCCCGATGGCGATAATCCCGTCGGAGCGCGGGTGGCTGTAGGCGTCCAGCGGCGTCTTTTTGACCGTCCCCTTCTCGGTAGCCAGGACCACGAAGTGGGGGTCCGCGAACCCGCGCACCCGGATCAACGCCGCGATCTTCTCCTCGGCGGGGATGTTGAGGAGGTTGGCGATGGCCCGGCCCCGGGAAGCCCGCCCGGCGGGCGGGACCTGGTAGACCTTGAGCCAGTAGACCCGGCCGCCCTCGGTGAAGAAGAGCAGGTAGTCGTGGGTGGAAGCGGTGAAGAGGCGTTCCACGAAATCCTCCTCCACGGTGGCCATCCCGGCCACGCCTTTGCCCCCGCGGCGCTGGGCGCGGTAGGAGGCGACGGGAACGCGCTTGATGTAGCCGCGATGGCTGATGGTGATAAGGGCGGCCTCGTTGGCGATCAGGTCCTCGATCTTCATCTCGCCCTCGGCCGGGACGATCTCGGTGCGGCGATCGTCCCCGTATTTCTGGGCCAGGTCCGCCATGTCTTCCTTGATCAGGTCCAGCACCATTTTCTCGCTCTCCAGGATGCTCTGGAGGTAAGCGATGGTCTTGATCAGTTCCCGGTACTCGTCGTCGATCTTTTGGCCTTCCAGGTTGGTCAAGCGGTAGAGGCGCAGGTCCAGGATGGCATCGGCCTGAACCTCGGAGAACTTGAACTTGGCGATCAGGGCGGCCTTGGCCCGGTCGCGGTCGGCCGACTTCTTGATGATCTCGATCACCTGGTCGATGTGCTTGAGGGCGATCTTGAAACCTTCCAGGAGGTGGGCCCGCTTCTCGGCCACGTCCAGATCGAAGCGGGTGCGGCGGATGATCACTTCCTTGCGGTGCTCGACAAAACAGCGGATGGTCTCCTTAAGGTTCATCACCCGGGGGCGGCCCCCGTCGAGGGCGAGCATGATCACCCCGAAGGTGACCTGAAGCTGGGTCTGCTTGTAGAGCTGGTTGATGATGACCCGGGCCACCTCGCCGCGCTTGAGCTCGATTACGATCCGCATCCCGTCGCGGTCGGACTCGTCCCGGAGATCGGAGATGCCGGAGATCTTCTTGTCGTTGACCAGGGCGGCGATGTCCTCCATCAGCTTGGCCTTATTCACGGCGTAGGGGATCTCGGTGACGATAACGGCCTCGCGCCCGCCTTTCAGGGGCTCGACCCCGAGCCGACCGCGGACCAGGAGCTTGCCCCGGCCGGTGGCGTATGCCCGCCGGATTTCCTCCGTCCCGGAAATGATCCCCCCGGTAGGGAAGTCGGGCCCGGGGATGATTTTGAGGAAGTCGTCCACCTCGGCCTCGGGGTTATCGATATAGAGGGCGACCGCCGCGGTTGTTTCCCGCAAGTTGTGCGGGGGCAGGTTGGTGGCCATCCCCACCGCGATCCCGGTGCCGCCGTTCAGGAGCAGGTTGGGGGCGCGGCCCGGCAGGACCACGGGCTCGACCATGGTCTCGTCGTAGTTGGGAACGAAATCCACGGTCTGCTTGTTCAGGTCCTGGATCATCTCCATGGCCAGGGCGGTGAGGCGGGCCTCGGTGTAGCGCATGGCCGCCGGGGGGTCGCCGTCGATGGAGCCGAAGTTCCCCTGCCCCTCGACCAGGGGGTAGCGGAGGTTGAAGTCCTGGGCCATCCGGACCAGGGTGGGATAGACCACCGCCTCCCCATGCGGGTGGTAGTTGCCCGAGGTGTCGCCGCAGATCTTGGCGCACTTGCGGAAATGCGCGCGCGGGCCGAGCCCGAGGTCGTTCATGGCCACCAGGATCCGGCGCTGGGAGGGCTTAAGCCCGTCGCGGGCGTCGGGCAGGGCCCGGGCCACGATCACGCTCATGGCGTAGTTAAGGTAAGACTCCTGGAGCTCGTCCCGGATGTCCCGGTCCACGATCTTTTCGTTCTGGGCGTACATTGAAGGGTTCAGGGTTCAGGAAGAACGTAATCCGTAATCAGTGGTCAGTAATCCGTCGCCTTGATTTGTGGGGATTCGCGAGATTCGCGGTTAATCTGTGAAATCTGTGGACAATGTTTCCGGGATCAGATATCGAGGTTTTTGACGAAGAGGGCGTTGGCGAAAATATAGCGCTTGCGCGGCTCGACCACGTCCCCCATCAGGAGGGTGAAAGCCTCGTCGGCGGCCACGGCGTCGGCCAAGGTGACCTTGACCAGGGTCCGCTTGGCCGGGTCCATGGTGGTCTCCCAGAGCTGGGAGGCGTTCATCTCCCCCAATCCCTTGTAACGCTGGATGCTCAGTCCCTCCCGCCCGATCTGGCGGATCAGAGGCAGGATCTCCCGGACCCGGCCCACCTCGTGCACCTTGGTCCCGTCGAGAACGCGATAGGCGCTGGCGGCGGGATCCTCCGGCGCCCGGACCAGGGAGATCCCCTTCTCTTCCAGGACGCGCAGGAGCTTGGCCAGCTCCCGGGCCTCGTAGATCTCCACTACCTCCAGCCCGTTACTGTCGCCGTTGGCGCTTTCCGCCTCGCCCTCGGCGGGGGCGTTTTCCTTCTCGTAGGCCTGGGTATAGGCGGAAAGGGCGTCGTCGTCGGCCAGGAAAAAGTGCTCATGCCCGAGCCGGACCAGATAGCGGGGAAGATTGCCGGTCTCGGGGTCGCGCTGGTCGACGTAATCGTCCCACCTGATGGCGCGCTTTTGCACCTGTCCCATCAGGTACTCGAGCCGGGAAAGAGTCTCGGAAAGCTTTTTCAAGCCCGCCCCGCCGAACTCCTTCCCGTCGGAAGCCCGGACCAGCTTGGCTTCCTCCAGCCCCAGTTCGACCAAGTACTTGTTCATGTGGTCGTCGCTCTCGACGTAAAACTCGGTCTTGCGGCGTTTGATCTTGTAAAGCGGGGGCCGGGCCAGGTAAATGTAGCCCTGTTCCACCAGTTCGGGCATCTGGCGGTAAAAGAAGGTAAGCAAGAGGGTCCGGATGTGGCTCCCGTCCACGTCGGCGTCGGTCATGATGATGATCCGGTGATAGCGGGCCTTCTTGAGGTCGAAATCGTCGGTCCCGAAGCCGGTCCCGATCGCCGTGATCATGGTCTGGATTTCCTTGTTGGAGAGAATCTTGAGGGGAGCGGCTTTCTCGACGTTGAGAATCTTGCCCTTGAGCGGCAGGATGGCCTGGAACAGGCGGTTGCGGCCCTGCTTGGCCGAGCCGCCCGCCGAGTCCCCCTCGACCAGGAAAA
>CAZIEA010000042.1:6716-10670 GCA_964538495.1 uncultured bacterium
GGGCACCCCGCCGCTTTCCAGGGCGCCCTTGCGCCGGGTGAGATCGCGGGCCTTGCGGGCCGCGGTCCGGGCCTTGACGGCGTTGAGGCACTTGCCCACGACGGCGCGGGCGGCGGTGGGGTTCTCCTCCAGGAAGATCCCGAGCCCGTCGTTGACCAGGGCCTGGACGATCCCCTCGACTTCGGAGTTCCCCAGCTTGGTCTTGGTCTGCCCCTCGAACTGGGGCTCCCTGACCCGGACGCTGATCACCGCGGTCAGGCCTTCCCGGACATCCTCCCCGCTCATGGCGTCGTCCTTTTCCTTGAGCAGGTTGTGGGCGCGGCCGTAGGCGTTCAGGGTCCGGGTGAGGGCGGACTTGAACCCGGAGAGGTGGGTCCCGCCCTCGATCGTGTTGATGTTGTTGGCGTAGGAGAAGATGCTCTCGGAGTAGGTGTCGTTGTACTGGAGGGCGACCTGAACCGCAATCCCGTCGCGCTCCTTGTCGAAGAAGAGCACCTTGTGGTGAAGCGGGGTCTTGTTGTGATTGAGGTATTGGACGAAGCTCTGGATCCCGCCCTTGTAGCGGAACTCGTCGCGGCGGTCGGTCCGCTCGTCGACGAGGGTGATGCGGACGTCGCAATTGAGGAAGGCCAGTTCGCGCAAGCGCTTGGCCAGGATGTCGTAGTTGAACTCCTGCTCCCCGAAGATCTCGGAGTCGAGCTTGAAAGTGACCTTGGTCCCGGTGGTCTTGGCGCGGCCCACCACTTTCAGGGCCTTGTCCCGCTTACCCCGGGAAAAGGACATGTGATGGATTTTGCCGTCGCGCTTGACCTCGACCTCGAGCCATTCCGAGAGGGCGTTGACCGCCGAGACCCCGACCCCGTGCAGGCCCCCGGAGACCTTGTAGGAGGTGGAGTCGAACTTGCCCCCCGCGTGGAGCTTGGTCAATGCCACTTCCACCCCGGGGATCTTCTCGGTGGGGTGCTTGTCCACCGGGATCCCGCGGCCGTCGTCGCTCACCGAGACGGAACCTTCGGAGTGAATGACGACGTCGATCCGCTTGCAGTAACCGGCCATCGCCTCGTCGATGGCATTGTCCACCACCTCGTAGACGCAATGGTGAAAACCGCGGGAAGCGGTATCGCCGATATACATGGCGGGCCTTTTCCGGACCGCCTGTATCCCCTCGAGAACCTTTATGTTCCCGGCTTCGTAATCGCTTTTGCCTTTTGCCGCCATTAGTTTTCCCGATTCAATCCCGCGCGGAAACTTTTTTCACTTCGCCCGCGCGGAACACGATTTGCGCGACCAGGCTGCCGCCCAAATCCCGGTTGAGCTTTTTCCTGATCGGCTCTTTCTGAAACCGCTCGATCTGAAACAACCAGGCCGAACTGTCCACCGCCACCGTCAAAACCCCCTGGTGAAAGGAAAGAGGCCGGGTATGCCCGGCCACGGCGGAACCCACCGTTTTTTCCCAGGCGGCAAGAACCCGGCTGGACTCCAGCAGGGAGATCAATCCATTGCGGGTCATGACCTCCGGGAGGATATCCCCGACCGCCGCCGGCGAGCGCTTGTTTCTGCCTTTTCCCTTCAATTCAGCTTCATGGGCATGATCAGGCAGAAGAAATTCTCGTCCCGAAAAATTCCGGGGCTGTTCTCGTCGATCAGCTCCAAGACCGCTTCGCTCCGTCCTTCCAGGGCCCGGAGAACCTCGAGCAAATAGCCGGGATTGAAAGCGATTTCCAACCCCGGTCCCTGATAAGCCAGCGCCATTTCTTCCCGGGATTCCCCGACCTCCGGGGTTACCGAAGACACCGTTAGAGTCCCCCCGGAGAAGTCGAAGCGAACGGAGTTCGACTTCTCGCTGGAGAGAAGGGCCCCTCGCCGCAAGACCTGAATGAACTCTTCCCGGGGCAGGACGATCCGCTCCCGGGTTTCTTTGGGAATGACCTGGCGGAAATCGGGATAGCGGCCGTCGATCAGGCGGCTGATGAGAACCAGGTCGGGAGTTTCAAAGGAAACCTGCTTGTCTCCCACCCGGACTTCCACCTCCCCGGAATCTCCCAGGATACGCTGGAGTTCGTTGACGCTCTTGACCGTAAGAACCATTTCCCGGTCAAAATCCGCCGGCAGTTTTAACGGGTTTTCGGCGATGGCAAGGCGCTTGCCGTCGGTGGCGGCCACGGTGATTCGGCCCTCCCGGAAGCAGACGTAGAGGCCGTTGAGGATATAGCGATTCTGGTCCTGGGAGACGGCATAAACGGTCTGCCGGAAAATTCGCTTCAGCACCGCTTGCGGAACCCTGATAACGGGCACGTCGCCAAGACGCGGGCCGGCGGGAAACTCGGAACAGGGAACCCCCAGCAGCTTGAAAAAACTCCGGCCGCTGGAAAGCTTGGAAGCCCCGTCTTCCCCCGCGAGGACGATCTCCGTTTCCGGAGCTTCCCGGACAATGCTGAAAAAACGCCGCCCGGGCAGGGTGACGTTTCCCGGTTCTTCCACTTGGGCCGGGAAACGGCAGGAGATCCAGAGCTCCAAGTCGCTTCCGATCACACGGCAGGAATCGGAACCGGCTTCGATCAGTACGTGGGAAAGGACCGGCAGCAGGCTCCGGGATCCCAAGAGACCCTGCAACGGCTGCAGGGCGAGGAGAGCTTCCTCGCGGGAAAACTTCATTTTCATACGGCGTCCTCCAGGGAGTTTTCAGGGGCTATTATATTTGTTCTTTTTAAAAAGAGAAAACAAATAATATTAATAAGGCTTGGGGATATCTGGATATCCGCTTTGTCTTAACCGTCTTTTGCCCGGTTGATAACCTGTGCATTCCGGTCCGGTTTCTTTATCTCCTGGTGGATTTCCGGGCGCCGGCCGATTTACCCCCCTGTTATCCACAGGTTTTCCCGGGAGTTATCCCCCTACCCCGGAGCGGATCCGGTTTCCCAGATGAGAAAGCGTCCCTCCCAAGTTGGGATCCCGGGCGGCATTATTCTCGATCTTGCGACAAGCGTGCAGGACGGTAGTGTGGTCCCGCCCGCCGAAGGCCTCTCCGATTTCGGTCAGGGAGCAGCCGGTGAGATCTCGGGAAAGGTACATCGCGATCTGCCGGGGAAAAGCGATGGTTTTGGGCCGCCGGGAGCTTTTCATGTCGGCGACCCGGATATCGAAAAACTCGGCCACCCGCCGCTGGATCTCGTCGATGGAGATGCAACGTTCTATTTCCCCGTCCAGGCTTCCGGCCAGGATGGTCTCGACCACGGGTATGGTCAGGGGGGCCTTGGTCAGTGAAGCGTAGGATGCCACCTGAATCAGGGCCCCTTCAAGTTTGCGGATGTTGGACTTGATCCGGTCGGCGATGAAGTGAAGGACCTCGTCGGCGACCACGAGGTTGGAATTGGCCACCTCCCGGCGGAGAATGGCCATCCGGGTTTCCTGGTCGGGGGGCTGAAGATCCACCACCAGGCCCCATTCGAAACGGCTGATCAATCTTTCCTCGACATCGGGAATTTCTCCCGGGGGGCGATCGCTGGAAAGAATGATTTGCTTGCGGGAGTCCCAGAGCGCGTTAAAAGTATGGAAAAACTGCTCCTGAGTCCGGACCTGTCCCCCCAGAAAATGAATGTCGTCGATCAGGAGCGCGTCCACGCTCCGGTATTTCTGCCGGAAACGATCGGTGGTGTGATTGGCGATCCCGTCTATGAACTCGTTGGTGAAAGTCTCGCTGGAGAGGTAAAGGATCCGGGCCCGGGCGTTCTGGTTGAGAATTTCCCGAGCGGCCGCCTGCATCAGGTGGGTTTTGCCCAGCCCCACCCCGCCGTAGATGAATAGCGGATTATAAGCTTTGCCGGGCTCCGCCGCCACCGCCACGGTGGCGGCGTGGGCAAAGCGATTGCAGTTCCCGACTACGAAACGGTCGAAAGTGTATTTAGGATTGAGATCCGGCTGCAGGGGCAAAGGCGCGGCGGCCGGGGCCGGCCG
>CAZIEA010000042.1:10680-11754 GCA_964538495.1 uncultured bacterium
ACTACAAGCTCCTCGGTGTTGCCCGGGGCGCGACCCCCGACGAGATAAAGAAGGCCTTCCGCAAGCTCGCCCTCGAGCACCACCCGGACCGGAGTTCCGGCCGAGGCCGCCGCGGCCTCGCTGATAAAACCCCGGTAGCGGCCTCCGATCCATTCCTGATAGAACCTGGTCGGAACGGTGAGAATCAGGACACCATCGCTCCAGGAATTGATCCGCATCGGAGCGATCCAGGTCTGGAATACCTGCTCTCCAAGCTGATCTTTCAGCCGGGCAAAAAGATTTTCGGCGAGTATATTCATGTTTTTGTCAGGGAAAAAAAACCGGGAAAGCCCGGTTTTATCCACCGGAAAGTTCCGCTTGCGCTTTGCTAAAGCCGCTGAAGCTGATTCCGCTCTTCCGGGAGGCAAAAATCCCCCCTAAAACCGGGGTATTTTCGGCTACCGAAAATCATAAGACGATGAAATCAAGGCAATAAAGACAGCAGAGCGATTATTTTCCCGGTGGGGAAGCCTTCCCTCTCAAATCCCTTTTTCTCTCCTGATTGATTCTAATGAGTTATGTAACTTCCCGGCCTTTCCGGGAGGATTATCAACAAGTTATCCACAAGGGTTTCTCCCTCCTGCCTCTCGCGGGCGAGTATAGGGAGGGCGAAAAAAGAAATCAACAAAAATTTTTTGCCGCTTCAGACCCGGGAAAAAGAAAGCGCCCCAGGCTGTAAGTAGGCCGAAAAAAGCGCGAAAGCGCAAAGGTGATTGACAACTCCCGGACTTTGCCGGAAAATGACCCACTTGAGTTAAATTTTCTTGAACCAGGAACCCGGATATGAAAAGAACCTATCATCCATCCAAGCGCAAGAGAAAAAACACCCACGGTTTCCGTGCCCGCATGGCCACCCGGGGAGGGCGGGACACCCTCAGCCGCCGGCGGCGCGCGGGGAGAAAAAATCTGGTTCCGTGCTGACCCCCGGGAGATGTCCGACCGGAAATTCCCTCAGCGGGTCCGCCTGCGGAAAGCGGACGAATTCCGGGAGGTCTATCGCCGGGGAAAGGCCTGGCGCGGCAGCCGGCTCAGGCT
>CAZIEA010000042.1:11794-14989 GCA_964538495.1 uncultured bacterium
AACCGGGGAAGCCCGCGAAAGCCGCGCCGGTTTTTCCACCTCGCGCCTGCTGCGGAAAGCCGTGTCCCGCAACCGGGCCCGCCGTCTGATGCGGGAAGTGTTCCGGCTCCACCGGCGGCGGCTGAAACCCGGCGTCGACCTGGTGATCGTTTGGGCCGGCGAAGTTGGTGGTTGGGGCTACCGGGAAGCGGAGGAGGAAATTTTGCGGCTCTGGCGGACGGCGGGAATACTGCGGGAATGAAGAGGCTGATAATTGCACTGATTGCCGCCTACCAGCGGTATCTCTCGCCGCTATTGGGGGCGAGGTGCCGCTTTTATCCTTCCTGCTCGGAGTATTGCCGGCAGAGCCTGGAAAAAAACGGGCTCCGGCGGGGGTCGGTCCGCGCCCTGAAACGGATTTTGAAATGCCACCCCTTTCACCCGGGTGGCTTCGACCCGGTTGAATAGTTGGAATCGCGCCAAGACGAAACTAAGATTCCGCAGATTACCGCAGATTATTTCTTTTCCACAGATTTCACAGATTCACACAGATAATCGTACTCGAACTCGAAAACCAGGCTGAAGGCTGAAGGAAAAGCCGCGCTATTCACATGTAGACATGTAGAACTGAAACTCGAACTCAGACCCCATACCTCGATTACGGCAACGATAGCGAAATAATCTGTGAGAATCTGTGGACGGCAGTTTGGCCTAAACCCAGACGCGGCTCAAGAGAACCAATAAAGGAAATGGGAGCGAGATGGACAAAGTCAGCAAGATCGGCATAGGGGTGTGCGTAATCCTTCTGGTCGGGTGGTTTTTCCACCAGCAGCAGGAAGCGAAAAAGCGTTCGGCGGAGACGCCTTCCCCGGCCGGGGCCGTCGTAGTTCCGTCCCCGGGCCCGGAGAAAGTCCCGCCATCCGCCCCGACCCCTAAGGCCCTGGAGACCGCCGCGCCGGCGGTTCCCGGAGCGGTTTCGGAACCCGCCGACGCTGCGCCCGCGCCGGAGAAATTCGACCCCGGGGAAAAAGAGATCGGGATCGAAACTTCCCGGCTCCGCGCCGGGTTTAGCTCCCGGGGCGGGGTCGTGCTCAAGGAAAATCCCGCCGCCGGGATCCGTCCCCTCCGGGAAGGGGAATCGGGAGATGTGGCCCTGTTTCGGGAGGATTCTCCCCTGCGCTCGCTGGGATGGATTTCCAACCTGACTTGCCCGGAGATGAAGGCGGAGCAGGAAGGCCTGCGCCTGAGTTTCAGCGGGACCACCAGCGACGGGAATTTCGAGATCGCCAAGACCTACATTTTTCGGGAGGACGGCTACCTGGCCGACCTGGAGATCAGGATCCGGAATATCGGCCCGGATTCGATTGAACTCCGGGATGGAATGCATCTGGTTTGCGGGAGCATCCGCCCCATTGATCCGGAGGATATCCTGGGAGTGGACGTCCTGACTCCGGGTGGGATCCAGCGCCAGGACAAGCCGACGGAGACGACCGCGGCCGGAGTGGAATGGCTGGGGCTCAAGACCAAGTATTTCTGCGGGATCGTGAAACCCCTGTCCGGACCCGGGAGTTCATACCGGGTCAGCGGGGTCGCGGCGGTCCCGGCCGTTTCCAAGGCCGCCCTGGGCTGCGGGGGAAGCGGAGGTTCCCGCTGGGAGTACCTGAGCGCCGAGGCGCGCTTTTCGGACTTGAACCTCAAGCCCGGCGAGGAAACATCCTACAAATTCCTGCTCTTTCTGGGCCCGGCCGACTACGACCTGTTGGCTTCGGAAGGGCACGGCTTCCAGGAGATCATCGACCTGGGGATGCTTTCGCCCCTGGTCAAGGTGATTATCTGGCTGCTGAACCGGATTTACGGCCTGATCGGGAGCTACGGCTGGGCCATCATCATTCTCACCATTCTCTCCAAAGTGGTGCTCTGGCCTCTTACCCACAAGAGCTTCAAGTCGATGAAGGAGATGCAGCGCCTCCAGCCCAAGATCGCGGCCCTGAAGGAGAAATGCAAGGGGGACGCCAAGAAGCTCCAGGCGGAGACCATGAAACTCTACAAGGAGCACGGGGTCAATCCGATGGGCGGGTGCCTGCCGATGTTGTTGCAGATGCCGATCCTGTTCGCCCTTTTTACCGCCCTGCGCAACACCATCCTGCTCCGCCACGCCCCCTTCTGGATCATCCCCGGGACCTGGATCCGGGATCTTTCCGGCCCGGACCGCCTGGCCACCCTGCCCTCTTCCTACCCGATCATCGGGGACCAGGTCAACATCCTGCCGCTGCTGATGGGGGCCAGTTTCTATCTGCAGCAGAAGTTCACCCCCCAGCAGCCGGCCGCCAACGAACAGGCCGCCCAGCAGCAGAAGATGATGGCCACCCTGATGCCCGCGCTGTTCGTGCTCATGTTCTATTCGCTCCCCTCCGGGCTCAACCTCTACTTCACCCTAAGCACGGTGGTCACCATCCTCCAGCAGGGCGCCCTGGCCAAAAAGACCGCCTGAAGGCTGAAGGAACCGCCGCCGCAATCACATGTAGGCATGTAGGGCATGTAGAGACCAACTTTTTTCACGCAAAGGCGCAAAGACGCCAAGAGCCAATCTGTCCACAGATTTCACAGATTATTTTCGTACTCGTACTCGGTGTGGGGTATGGGGGATGAGGTTTGACGCTGGAAAAGCAGCCTGAAGGCTGAAGGAACCGCCGCCGCAATCACATGTAGGCATGTAGGGCATGTAGTTAAATTCGAAATCAGAAACTTGAAATTCGAAACCGCAAGGTGGTTTGAGGAATTCGAATTTTAGATTTGTTTCGAATTTCGGACTTCGAATTTCGAATTTTTCCGGGCCCTATGCTCTATGCTGGAAAACAGAGAAATCAGAGTTAATCAGGTGCAAAAGCTTGCGCCTCCTGAATCCTGACTCCTGTTTCCTGTATCCTGGTTTGAGCCGGATTACGGTTTTTCCTGAACCCCGAACCCTGAACCCAGCAGCCTGAACCCTTTGGCCAGGAATTCCGCAAAAGCCGTGCCCGAGGAGACGATCGCGGCGATGGCCACCCCTCCCGGAACCGGGGCGATCGGGATCATCCGGGTTTCCGGGCCCGGGGCGCGCGTTGTTCTCAAAAAGGTGTTTGTCGCCGCCGGGAAGGGGCCGCTCCGTCCCCGACGGATGGAACTGGGGTGGATCCGGGGTCCGGGGGGCCCCCTGGACCGAGCCCAGGCCTGCTT
>CAZIEA010000043.1:0-14854 GCA_964538495.1 uncultured bacterium
CGTAGAGATTGGCCGGCCCGTCCGGGGCCAGGGCGCCGACATAGTGGTCAATCACGCTGCCGACCCCGTAGCCGAGCACGCTCCAGGCGGTCCCGTCCCAGCTGGCGACCCGGTGGGCGAAGACTCCGCCGGCCGAGTTGAACTTACCCCCGGCGTAGATATGGCCCGGCCCGGCGGCCGCCATGGCGTAGACGTAGCCTCCGACGCCCGTGCTCAAGGCCGACCAGGAAGAACCGTTCCAGCGGGCAACATTGGCGGCGCTCTCTCCTCCCGCGACGGTAAAATTTCCCCCGGCGTAGAGATAGCCGAAATCGTCTATGGCCAGGGCAAAGACATAACCGTCCATCCCCGAACCCAGGGGCGACCAGGCGGAGCCGTCCCACTTGGCGACGTAATTCGCGCCCTCGCCCCCGGCCGTAATGAACTCCCCCCCGGCGTAGAGGTTGCCCGCGCTGTCACAAACCAGGGCGTGCACGTCCCGGTCGACCCCGACCCCCAGGGCCGACCAGGAGGAGCCGTCCCAGGCCGCGACCCGACTGGCGGAATATCCCCCCGCCTCGCTGAAGCCGCCCCCGGCATAAACGATGTCGGCGCCGTATGTCGCCAGCGCCCGGACCGAATTATTAACCCCGGTGCCCAGCGCCCACCAGGAATAACCGTCCCATTTCGCCACCCGGTTGGCCGCCTCGCCCCCGGCCTGGGTGAAATCGCCGCCCGCGTAGAGAATCCCGCTCGCGTTCACGGCCAGGGCCCGGACCCGGTTGTTGGTCCCCTCCCCGACCGTCGACCAGCTCCCGGCCCCAAAAGCCGAAAGCGCAAATACCTGCCCGACCAGCAAAACGGTGCCCCCCGCCGCCGAGAGCCACTTTCTCATTTCCCGTCTCCTCCCAGACTTTGAAAGCCTGTCGGTTCTTTGCAGACGATTTTAACTGTAAATCCATCTCATTCCAAACCAGATAATTATTCAGGCTTTCTCCTGCTTTGTGCGGGTAATGCTTGAGGTTTTCCCGCTGTTTCACCACAGAGCGCGCAGAGAAAAAACAGAAGCCGTGGTAAAATAGTAAGTTTTAGAACTCAACTTGCACAAACCGGAGGTCCGGATGAACATCGGCTTTTTCCTGGCGACGGCTCTCGGCGCGGCGGGGCTTTTCCCCGGGAACGGATCGGCGCAGGCCGCCAACCCCTCCTACTCCTACCCGACCCGTTTTTTCGGGGCCTGTTATTCCCCCACCCATTACGGCCAAAGCGACAATTCCAACCCCCAGACCACCCTCGATGCCTTCGCCAAGGACTTCCCTCTCGTCTCCCGCAAGGGCTTCCGGGTCGTGCGCTCCTACTGGCTGAGCAGCCGGGCGCATTACCTCAACTTCGTGGGCGAGGCGCACCGGAACAACCTGAAGGCGATCATCGAGGTGCCGGTCAACCCGGCCGCGGGCAACAACGCCCAGATCATCTCCCAGTTCGACGCTTTCCTGGCCTACGTGAAAACCACCCCGGAATCCAAAAAGGGCCAGGTGATGAGCCGCGTCACCTTCGACAACTACGGCTACTCCAACGTGGACTACGTGACCCCGTCCATGTTCCGCGAGACCGTGATCCTGGTCCTGGCCGGAAACGAGAACATCCCCGCCGACCCCCACCAGTCCGCCCCGCTGGTTTCCCTGAAAAATTCCATCCAGGAAAAACTCGTCAACAACGGCTTCGGCGCCGTTGCCGTCACCTACTGCCTCCAAGCCGACGTCTGGGCCGGAGACCCCTCCCAATACCCCAACCGCCGGGCCCTGCTCGAATCCCTCGCCGACGGGGTCCCCTTCCTGATGACCTGCTACCCCTTCGAGTGGGGGGCCCCGATCGCGCAGTCCGCCGAGGGCAGCGCGCACTCGCTCCAGTCTTACGTGGACCAGATAACCGGGCATTACCGCGATCTCGTCGCCCGGCACCCGATCATGATCGGGGAGACCGGCTGGGCCTCGGAGGGCACCGCCAACGGCAGCTCGCCGGCCAACCTCGCCAACGAAGCCGCCTATCTTTCCAAGGTTTACGCCTGGATGGCCAAAAAGACCAACCCGGTTGCCGGGGTCCTCTTCTTCGAGGCTTTCGACGAGTCCACCAAGACCGGGCCGGAATACGAGCGGCATTTCGGGCTCTGGACCGGGGGGACCCCCTCCCGCAACGGCGACTGGAAACAGGGATTGCCGGCCCCGCCCGCCCTGCTTTCCTGCCGGGCTTACGGGCTCCAGAACAACGACCCGGGCGCGGCCCGGGGGAAATCCCCCGGCGACACCCTCAGCCTGGCGGGGCTCTGGCTGCCCGGGGAGGTCCCGGCCCTGGACCGGGACGGCCTGGAGCTGATCTTCGAGGGGAACCTCTTCTCCCTCGCCCCCGGAAACTTCTTCCCGGAAAACGGCACCTGGCGCTACGACGTCGGGAGGACCAGGTTCTTCCTGGGCCCCGACCGGATCTGGCGGTTTGAGACCGTGACGGACCTGGAAAACATCGATAGCCGGGACGGGCTGGAACTGCGGCTGGAATCCGGGGAAACCGTCCTGAACTGCCTGGTGGAGGCCCGGGAAAACTCGGAATGCCTCTATCAAGCCGGGATTCACGATGCCGAGCCCCTGGAGACCGACGGCGTCCCCTTCGGCGTCTTCCAGGTCGGACAGGCGGGCCTCTCTTACTCCTGGGCCGAAAACCTGACCCGGGTAAGCGTTCTTTTCCGGTTCCGGCTCCCCGCCGGGGCGGACTTCAACCCAAACCGGGACACGGTCACGGCCGCGGTCGAAGATTGGGGCCGGGAATTTTTACCCGGGAGCGGGATCCGGAGGAGGAACCTGCTCTATTATTCCGGGAACACGCCGGGGGAGCGGGGATTCCTCGCCCTCGACTTCGGCCGCTCCCTGGGCCGGTTGGAACTCTCCGCCCCGGCCGTTTGGAAACTTTTTTCCGCCCACGACGGGGTCGAGTTCTCCCTGGCCCTGGGGGCTTACCGGGGGAAGATCAGGCTCGACGCGGCCCACCGGTTCGACTTCCGTTACCTGCCTCCGGCGGGGCGATAAGCCTCCTGACCATCTCCCGGCCCTCCTCAAGCCCGAGTTGCCCGGCCCGGCGCCAGTCCCGGCCGGCCCCTTCCTTGTCGCCGAGGAGGTATCTCGGCATCCCCCGGAGCAGGTAGGCCTCGGCGGTGTAATCCGCCGCCGCCCCCCGGTAGTCCCCGGCCGCGAATTTCCGATTCCCCTCCTCGACGTGTTCGTTCACCTTCTCCCCTTCCCCTGGCCGTCTCGCCCGGCCGGGGCGGCCGGCTCCGGAAGGCCGCGGTAGGCAAGGCTTCTCAGAATACCGAAAATCTCCTCCAGAAATCCCTTATCGACGGTGTCGCTGAGTACGGTGACCAGATTCAGGCTGCCCCCGGAGGCGAAGATCCCTTGGGTGGAAAAAGGATAGTCCTCTCCCCGGTGTTTCTTGCCGACCAATTTTGGATCGGTAAAGGTAAAAACATAACCCTCGGCGGTGGGAGACTTGATCGGGATCAGTTCCAGTTCGTCTTCGACGGCGTCGGGCAAACGAGCCTGCCCCAACCCTTCCACCAAAGTTTTCAGATCGGAAGGTTGTTTCGCCGCCGGGTGCGGCGTGAACAGGAACAAAAACTCCTCCCCGTGTTCCGGCCGGTAAACGAAGGCCGGCGGATTGGCTTCAGCCTCGGGTTGGTTCTTGCCCTCGATACTTTCCTTCCAACCCTCCGGCAGAGTCAGCGACACTATCCCCTGGGAACTGATCTGGTAGCACCTTTCCACCATGGGATCGATCTGCAACGAAAGCGCGACCCCGGGAGCCGGTCTTCGGAGAAATCTTTCCGGCAACTTCTGGAATGATTCTCTTCCGTACCGGTCGCCCATCCGAGGGCGGCCGTCTTTTTCAATTTCAGCCAAAGCCGCGCGGCCGTATTGAAGACCGCTCGACTGCCCGGATTTTTCAATCATCTCGATTCCGCGCCTGATATCCCTGGCCCCTTCCTCAGTTCTCCCCATGGTTGCTTTCGCTACCCCGATATCAACCATGGCCAGACCGTGGGTAGGATCGAGATTCAGCCCGTGCTGAAAAGACTTCAATGCCAGTTCGGAATCTCCTTTGCTCATCTGGTCATAGCCAAGCACAAGAAAGTTTTGCGCGGCCCAACGCTTATCCTTGGAGTAAACGGCGGCTTGCTTAAATGCCATCGTGGCCGCATCCCACTCTCTGGCATCGATAAAAACATTGCCCAGATTTCCCCAGATATGGCAAGTCGCCGGACCTAACTCCAACGCCCGCCAGCCGGCGCGCGCCGCCCTTTGCAGGTACTTTGCTTTTCTCAAGCAAACGATGTATTCCATCCAGATGTCCTGGGAATTCGGCGCCACCGCCAGGGCACGATCGTAGAAAACGATGGCGTCATAAACCTGCTCTTTTTCCAAAAGTTGAAATGCCTGGTCGAAGAGAGATTGAGCTCCCGCTCCAATTTTCGGGGAACCGGGAAGCGCCGGCAAGAGCGCCATGATTAAAAACCAAGTTAGTTGACTCATAAGCCACCTCAATTGCTGATAGTGCGCGGGGCTTCAGCCCTGCTGATTTCACCATGAAGATTAGTGCTGTCCCAACGTTTGACCCGGCAAATGTCACAACCTGCTATTTAACATCCTGTCGGCGGTGAAAGCTCGCGCCTTCTTGCAGGCGTCCCAGTTTCTCCGGGGCTGGCCCGCCCCTCTCGTACCACCAGGCGTAGGGGCAATAGAAGAACTTATGTATCTCACTGGCACTGATAAGTCTTCCGCCAGGATTCGGCCCGGGTTTTATCTCCCTATTCATCCCGCGCTCTGGTTTTTCCGTCCACCAAAAATCCTAATATTAGATTCTTGACTCCCGTTACTCCTATATTCTTTCTCTTATTCAACCGTGAACTTAGTACGATTAATGACAATATCAATTCCAAATATATTATTTCTTTTGAAGTTACTGATGTAGCTATCAGCCCCATGTCTCAGGATATATTCCACATCTTCGATCGGGATGTTTCTATCTGTTAGCGTCATAAAATCACTAACCTCTCTTGCGGTCAAATAGACTACTCGAGGTGTTCCACTAAAACTCAGAAGTAAGCGTCTAATCCTTTCAAGAATATTTAAGTCATTTTCTCCTGCCGTGGGATAATCCTTCCTAACAGTTTGAATTAATTCCTCTCCACTAATCTCATTAATGCGTTCTCCATATATTTTAATAAAACTTTCACCATACTCATCACGCTGTATCGGACACGTTTGTGTATCAACTATAATAGTATTCATTTCCATGGATTCCTCCTTTCTTTAGAATTGCAACCTTCTAACCTACTAGTCCCTCCTCTGAAATATCCTTAGGCTTTTCAATTCCGACGAACTGTCCACTTATGGTATATTTACATCTGCATCCACTTCTCCATTCTCCCTTAAGCTTTTGATATCTTTTTTGCACCTGTTTACGATTCCATACATATTTAGCCGCCCCCAGATTTTTATTGAATATAGCCCACAGATAGGATCCTCGGCTGCAATCGCTCTAATTACACGAATACCCGGTCCTATTGAATATTCTTTTCCATATGCATGGAGAAGTTTAATCAGGTGCAAAGCCTCTTGCTCACGTAGATAATAAATTTCAATTTCATATTTACTATCGATAATTTTTTCATCAATTACCCACGTTATTCCACGAATTAACTTTTTGCCTATTTCATCTAGCCCGCTCTTGTGAACGAATACTGCCAAGCCATGATTTGGACCTAAACTACCCGAAGGACCAAAATTTGGGAGTATCGCTGTTATAGGAACGGTAGCTGGATCGATTAATTCTCGAATTATTTTATCTTTTTTCTTCTTCCGACATTTCGCATCACGGTCATTTTTCCCCTCATTTTGGTTGATTGCCCGCCAAACTTTCTGTGGTATACCAAATGACTCAGGACTAAAAGGGCTTATGCAAAGTCCTAACTTTATCAATAAAGCCTCTTCAATTTTTCCATACTTTTTGTTACAGACCATGCAAGATGGCATTTGCCATTTTTCAATATTTTCAGGAGTTGTATTCGGAAACCAAGAAACTGGGAAAACATGATCTGACGTCAGCTCTTCAAAATATTGAAAACAATGAACACATCTGCAATTTGAAAATTTTTTACTCACTATCAGTGCTGTCCGGTTGTTAAAATCTGAAATTCACCTAACTCTATTCTAATGATTATGTTGCAAGAAATTTCTACTGTAATCGATTTGAAACCGGTTTTACCGTTGGACCATATCCTGAGTTCCGGGGACAAGTTCCGGGGTTCCGGAGGTTCCGGGGACACAATACATAATTCAGGATTGTTCAAGACCGAGTTAAGTATTGTGTCCCCGGAACTAATGCACTCAAGCGCCGGGAAACGGTTAATCCCACATCTGCTCAAGATACTCTTGGAAATCCCACGGCCCGAGTTCGATCTCGATTTCCTCCTCCGTCCCTCCCCGCGCCACCGTGATCATCGCTTTGGTTCCGGGCTGGCCCAGCAAAACCGCCATGAACCCTTTCGGATCCTCCGCCCTGGTCTTGCCGTTGATTTTTCTGATCTCGTCCCCGGACCGCAAACCTGCCGCAGCCGCCGCGGAACCGGGTAGGACTTCCGCGATCGTCAGGTCTTGGTCGGGTTCTTCCGTATTTTCGATCCGCACCCCCAGGGAGGGGATGACCCGGCGGCGGCGAGCGAGTTCTTCCCGTTCTTCCGGGGTCAGCGGATCCAATTCGATCCGGGGGATCCGCTTCTCTTCCCCAGTTGCTAAGATGATCCCGGGAACCTTTTTCCGTTTGAAATCCGGGGCGCTCACGATCAGGGTATATTCCCCTGCCTCAAGCCCGCGCAGGATATATCCGCCGGGTTCGTCGGCCGCGCGGGGATTGAAGAGATTTTCCATAAAATCCCCTCCTTCCACCCGCACCCGGAACTTATCCAAGGGGGAGCCGGTCAAGCTCTCCACCACCGAACCGGCGATCGTCCCTTCCGGCCGGAGCACAATCTCGCCTAAGTCGGTTTCCCGGGCCGGAGCTACCTTCACCCCCGAAATCTTTTTCGTGGCCAGACCGGGAGAGTTGACGGTCAGGTCATAGTTCCCGGGGACAAACCCCCGGAAACGGAACGAGCCTTCCCCCAATTCGACCGTGCGGCTTCCATACCCGAAGATCGATTCAAAATCGAAGGGTTCGGCGTCGCGCTGGCGACCGCGGATTCGGACCTCGGGCACCGGATGGCCGGCGGCGGTCAGAAAACGCCCCCGGATCGAGCCGGCGTCATTCAAGACCACCTCGAGCTCAGCCTGGTCGGCCGCCACCGGCCGGCGGGGAGAGTCGGAATAGCCCTCGGCCTCCGCCGAAACCAAGCCGGAACGCGGCGGGAGATCCCGAAGCACAACTAGGCCCCGGGCATCCGTCCGGTTGCCCCGGCTGGTAAAGGAGGTGGCGCCCCGGCCTCGTCCCGCCTCCTGAAAGGAGACCGCGGCCCCTTCTACCGCATCCCCCCGGGTGTTTTTGACCGTAACCTGAAGATCGCGCCCGGCCTGCATCTTGACCGTAATGCGCTCGGAAGCTCCCCCGGCCGGGAGCGTGATTTTTTCCGAGGCCGGGCAATACCCGTCCTTTTTGAGCTGGATCCTGAAATCGACCGCGGGAAGATTTTCGAAAAGACATCCGCCCCGGCTGTCGGAGAGTTTCTTCCGGCTCGAAAAATTGATTTGCTCCCGTCGGGTCGACCAGTCGGTTCGCAGGGAAACCACGGCGCCGACAAGCGCCCGCCCTTCCTCGTCCTCCACTCCCACGAACAGATCCCCCCCCGGGCTAAGCTGGAGAAAGATTCCCTCCACGCTGTTGCCTCCGGCGGCGAGAGGGATAAGTTCGCCCGGGCTGGGCGCAAAACCTTTCTTATCGGCCGCCAGCTTGATCTCGGCTTCTTCCGGAACCAAAATCTCCGTGCTGAAAGCTCCCGTTTCCTCGGAGACGATTTTTCCCCTATAGTTAAGCTGGAATTGCTCTTGCCCCGGCAGCCGGCAATATTCCCGCACCTCCGCGGCCGGAACCGGTTTGCCCTCGTCGTCCACGACCAGCCCACTCACGGTAACCAAGCGCCCGGGATCAAGCTCCAGTCGGACCCCGGGCAGCTTCTCCCCGGAGGCCAGAGTGATTTCTCTTTCCCCTCGCTTGGTTTCGTAGGAGTCGTACCAGAGCCGGGCGGAGAGCCGGTAGCTTCCCGCCGGGAGCCCCTGGAATTCATATTTTCCCTCCTCGTCGGTGGAATCGAACTCGCTGGCGGTGCTGCCAACCGGAGATAGTTGAACTAAAATTCCTTTCAGGGGCAGTTTCGTTCCGGCCGCGACCACCCGGCCGGAGATGCCGGCGCCCCGGCGGACGGTCAGGAGCACCTCCTCGGCTTCACCCTCCGGCCCGGCGGAGACGTCCGCGACCCAATCGGAGATGTAATCCCCGTCACTGACCCGGATGCTGTAAACGCCTTTTTCCAGGTTGGAGACGCAAAAAGTGTTTTCCGCCCCGAGATCGACCTTGTGGCGGCGGGTGCGGCGCCCGCTTTTAAATTCCAAGCTCACGGCCCGGGGCAATGTCTCGAGCTCGCCTCGGAGGCTTCCCTTGATGACGGCCCCTTTTCGCAAACATATCCGCAGATTGTCCGTCCCGGTCGCCACCTCCCTCATCCTCTCCTCGACATATCCGGCCCGGGATGCATCAATCCAATACACCCCTTCTTTCAGCCCTTTCAGGTCGAACCGGCCGTCACTGTCGCTCACGGCCTTTCGGACAGCCGAATAGAGAAAAGGTCCGGACTCCATCCCCGAAGAACTGTAGGTAAGCTCGACCCCGGCCAAGGGGATGCCCTCTTCATCCTCTACCCGCCCGGCGATGGTCTGCCCCGGTTCCAGCTTAATTTCCAG
This sequence comes from uncultured bacterium, assembly GCA_964538495.1. GTDB lineage: Bacteria > Auribacterota > Erginobacteria > Erginobacterales > DAOSXE01 > CAZIEA01. The sequence continues at coordinate 8,976 of CAZIEA010000043.1, forward strand.
TTCCCGGACCTCTCCGGCTTTCAACTCCACCTCTTTGAGCACCTGCCCGATCCAGCCTTCGGCGGAAGCCTCCACCCGAAACAGGTTGGGGGGAAAATCTTTCTCGAAACGCGTCTCCGAAACCGCCTCCAACTCGACTTCCACGTAGCCTCCGCAGGGAGACAGCTCTTCCCCGCCCGGGCCCCGCAAGGCAAAGACCGAGACGCGGGCGCCGGAAACCGGCCGGCCCAAGCTGGAAAAAACAGCGACCCGGAGCTTTCCGGAAACCGGAGCCGCTTTCGGAGAAGGAGCGGGAGCCGGCTCGGACAATGCGCTCAACGGGACCAGCGCCCAGCACAACCAACAGGCCAGAACACGGAAGTAAGGCTTATTCATCACACCCTCCTCTCCGGACAGGATGTTCCGGCCGAACGGATTGGCAACGTCAACGCTATCTGTGGGTGATTATAAGGAAAATAGCCGGGCTATGCCAGTCGCAACTCAGGTAAAGCCGGCCGGTCGGGAAAATCCCGAACGGAGGCGCCCGCGGCGCGGAGCGGGTAAACCCCGGCGATCGCTTCGCGCAGGATTCCGATTTCCGGGGACACAATACTTAACTCGGATTTCCGGGGACACAATACTTAACTCGGTCTTGAAAACTCCTGAATTATGTATTGTGTCCCCGGAATTAAATTATTGGGATAAAAATCGGGCTCGCTCGACAAATATAGTGAGCGGTAGAACTGATGCCCAATCTGGAGGTTCCGATGGCCAGATTAGCACGCGTCGTAGTTCCTGATATTCCTCATCATATCACGCAGCGCGGGAACCGGCGGCAGAGAGTGTTCTTCTCTTCGGATGATTACCGGGAGTATCTCCGCTTGATGGCCGAATGGTGTTCAGTATGGAGTATGGAAATCTGGGCCTACTGTCTCATGCCGAACCATGTGCATCTGATCGTTGTTCCGATGAACCGCGAATGTTTAATGCGGGCAATCGGCGAGGCCCACCGGAGATACACGCGGTACATCAATTTTCGCGAAGGCTGGAGGGGTTACCTGTGGCAGGGTCGCTTCGCTTCTTATCCTCTGGATAGCAGGTACCTTCTCATCGCCTCACGATATATTGAAAACAATCCTGTGCGCGCGGGTTTGACGGCTGTTCCGGAGGAATATGAATGGAGCAGCGCAAAAGCGCATGTAGCTGGCCATAATGACGATCTGGTCAGTGTTTCTCCACTGCTGGCAAAAGTAAGCAACTGGAGAACCTTTCTTGCAGAACCCCTGAGAAAAGACGAAACCGAGGCATTGCGACGACACGCCCGTACCGGCCGCCCGCTGGGAAGCGATAACTTTATCGAAGAACTAGAGCGAGAACTGGGCAGAACTCTGCGCCCGCAAAAAACCGGCCCCAAAGTTCCGGGGACATAATACTTAACTCGGTCTTAAACATTCCTGAATTATGTATTGTGTCCCCGGAATTCAGGATAAACCCCGGCGATCGCTTCGCGCAGGATTCCGGCGGAACGGACCAGCGCCTCAGTCTCCCCGGGAGCGAGCTTGCCCTCCATCACCCGGGAAACCCCGGCCTCGTTGACGACGCAGGGGACGCTGAGGCAGACCCCCTTGAGCCCGTATTCCCCTTCCAGCACGGTCGAAACCGTGAGCACGCTGTTCTGGTTGCGCAGGATCGCCCCCACGATCCGGACCAGCGCCAGCCCGACCGCGTAGCAAGTGGCCCCTTTGTAGTTGATGATGTGGTAGGCGGAGTCCCTCACCGTCCGCTCGATCTCGGCGCGATCCCGCGCCCAATCCGCGCAACGGCCGCAAAGCGGGCAGTAATCGTCGATGGCCATCCCGGCCAGGTGGGTCATGGACCAAGCGGCGAATTCGCTGTCCCCGTGTTCCCCCAGGATGTAGGCGTGGACATTGTGAACGTCGACGAGGCAGTGCCGGCTCAGCAGGTAACGGAAGCGGGCGCTGTCCAGGACAGTCCCCGAGCCGATGATCCGGCCCCGTCTCCAGCCGGCTTTCCGGTTGGCCACCCAGGTTAAAACGTCAACCGGGTTGCTCACCATCAGGATGACGGCCTCCGAGCCGGAGCGGATTATGCTCTCGACGATCTCCTCCACGATCAGGGCGTTGCGCCGGAGCAGCTCCAGCCTGGATTCCCCGGGCTGCTGCTTGGCCCCGGCGGTCACCACCACCACGTGGGCGTCGGCGCAGTCGGAATAATCCCCGGCCTTGATGTTGACGGTGGGGAAAAAGGGCAGGCCGTGGCCCAGGTCGAGCACCTGCCCCCGCACCACGTCGGGATCGCGGTCGAGCAGGGCGATTTCATCGGCCAGGCCCGCCTGGGCCAGGGAGTAAGCAAAAGTGGAACCCACCGCGCCCGCCCCGATCACTACGACCTTTCTCGGTTTCCAGCTTTTCTTATTCGCTTTTACGCTTCGTGCCATTTTTACTCCGCTTCCTCCCGGGCGTGTTTTTCAATGAACCGGCCGCAGTCCTCTTCCAGGACCGCGAAATCGCCGTATTTCCGCCCATAGACCTTTTTCAGCCCCTCGATGAATTCTCCGCCCCAGAAAGAGAGCATTTTGGCCAGTTCGAAGAACTCGCCCGGGTAAGTCTCCTCCTCCAAGAGAAACCTGACCAGACAGGCGGACTCCTCGTAGAAGAGCCGACAGCGGTCGAAGTCCTCGGGGTAGTTCCGGTAAGCCGTGAGTTCCCGCAAGGGGATGTAGACACCCTCCCGCTTGGCCTTGCGCACGGCCCCCGCCAGCAGATCGAAAGGCTGCTCCGTCTCGCACTCGGCCAGCCCCTCGTTGAGCCAGAGCGGGATCGGGTATTTTCCGGAAGCGTCCAGGGCGATCTTGAGCACCAGGTGGGTCAGTTCGTGGGGAAGGATCTGCGAAAGCATCTCCTGGTCGCGATACAGGCAGACCACGTGGGGCCGGAGGTCGCCGGAAGGGACGTAGAAGGCCTTGCTGTTGAGTCCGCCCATGATCCCCAGGGAAAAGACCACCCCCTTGACGTACGCTTCCTGGTCGCCCCAGACCAGGATCAGGCACTTTTTCGCCAGGGGGCGAGTGATGGCCAGGTCTCGCCGCACCCGGGCTAAGGTTTCCTCGGCCGCCTTCAGGACGTCCTGGGCGAGTTCCTGGTCCGCCGCCAGGACCGTGAACCAGAACGAGTTGGCCTCCCCCGCCATCTTCAGGCTCCGTTTCAAGCCCGGGATGGAGATGTCGGCGGCGCGGGCAGCAGCGGCGCCCAGCATGGCCGCCAGCAAAGCCGGCAGAAGGATCCGGGGCCCGGTCAACGGAAATCTCCTTTTCCGTCAGCAGTAATTTTTATCTGGAAAGGCGGGATTGGATTTTCCTTTCGTTTTCGGAAAGAAGCCGCTTCCGGAGGCGGATATTGGCGGGAGTTATCTCGACCAGCTCGTCGTCCGCGATGAAGGCCAGGGCGAATTCCAGGGTCAGCTCCCGGGGGGGAGTCAGCTTAATCGCCTCATCGGCGCCGGCGGCGCGCATGTTGGTCAGTTGTTTTTCCCGGGTGGCGTTGACCGTCATGTCCCGGCCCTTGTTGTTGACGCCGATAATCATGCCTTCATAAACGGCGTCTCCCGGGCTGATGAAGATTTCCCCTCTTTCCTGAAGCCCGAAGAGCGCGAACGCGACCGCCTTGCCCCGGTTCATCGAGACCATGACCCCGGTCTGGCGGCGAGCGATCTCCCCGGCATGTTTCTGGTACCGGTAAAAATTCTGGCACATGATCCCCGTCCCGCGGGTCATCTGTAAAAACTCGGTGCGAAATCCCATCAACCCCCGGGTGGGAACGATGAAATTCATGCGGATCGTCCCGATCTTGGTTTCCTTCATCTCCTGCAGAACGGCCTTCCTCGGGCCCAAGGCCGCGATCACGGCCCCCTGGTAACCCTCGTCGACCTCGACCAGCAATTCCTCCATCGGCTCCAAAGTCTCTCCGCCCATTTGCATCAGGATCACCTGGGGGGAAGACACTTCCAGCTCGTATCCCTCCCGGCGCATGGTCTCGATCAGGATGGAAAGGTGAAGCTCCCCCCGCCCGGAAACCTTGATCCTCTCGCCGCCCGCGACCGAATCCAGCTTGATCCCGACATTGGTCAGGGCTTCGCGCTCCAGCCGTTCCCGGATATGGCGCGAGGACAGGAACCTCCCGCCGTCCCTTCCCGCCAGCGGGCTGGTGTTGTGGGAGAAATCCATCGAGATCGTCGGCTCGTCGATATTGATTTTCGGCAGGGCTTCCGGGTTGTCGGCGGAGGCGAGGGTTTCCCCGACTTTCACGTCGGAAATCCCGGCAATGGAGACGATGTCGCCGGCCTCGGCGTCGGCGACCTCGACTCTTTGCATGCCCCGGTATTTCAGAATCTTGGTGACCTTGCCCTGACTGACGGTCCCGTCGAGCTTCACCAGCGAAATCCGCTCTCCGCTCCGGATCTTCCCGTGGACGATGCGACCGATCGAGATCTGGCCGACGTAGGAATCGTAGTCGAGCATGGTCACCAGCATTTGAAAAGGCTTCTCGGGGTCCGCCGCCGGCGGCAGGACCCGGCGCAGGATGGTGTCCAGGATCGGCGTCATGTCCCGGCCTTTTTCATCGGGGTCGAACGTCGCGACGCCGTCCTTGCCCGAAGCGTAGACGATCGGGAAATCGAGCTGCTCGTCGGTCGCGTTCAACTCGCAGAAGAGATCGAAGGTCAGATCCGAAACTTCCCGGGGCTGGGCGTTCTTCCGGTCGATCTTGCTTACGATCAAGATGGGCTTGAGATGGAGCTCCAGCGACTTTTTCAGGACAAACTTGGTCTGGGGCATCGGCCCTTCGAAAGCGTCGACCAGGAGAAGGACCCCGTCCACCATTTTCAGGATCCTCTCCACCTCGCTGCCGAAATCGGCATGGCCTGGGGTGTCCACGATATTGAACTGGACGCCCTTGTACATGAAGGAGGCGTTTTTGGAAAAAATGGTTATCCCCCGCTCCCTTTCCAGCGGGTTGGAATCCATTATCATCGCCTCGCCCGCCTTGAATTCGTAGGCCCCGGTCTGCTTCAGGAGGGCGTCGATCAGGGTGGTTTTCCCGTGGTCGACGTGCGCGATGATGGCGACGTTTCTTACATCTTTGCGGCGTTTTTGCTGAGTCATGGGAAACCGGGGGGATTTTTGAGATTTTTCCGGGGCCGGGGTCTATTTCTGAATGAATTCCTCGACCTGCCCATAGGGGATGACGGCGTAAACCTTCTCGGCGCTGTTCCCGACCGCGGCGACCGCGTACGAGTAGCTCTTATCCGTAATGTAGATGAAGGTATAGGTCTCCCCCGATTTGTACCCCGACACGTTGTAGGCCTTGCCGGTCCCGCGGTTGCGGGCGTACTGCTTGGTCGCGAACTTGGATTCATCGTCCAGATAAACTTCCTTGATTCCCCCGCCGAGCCGCCGTTTCTTCGCGTCGAAGAGCAGGACCTCGGCCGTCAGGTCGTCGTAGGTCCCCGGACCCCGGATCTTGAATTCCAGCAGAAGCCCCGGCCCCTCTTCGGTGGAGGTCTTCTTGAAGTTCCTGATCTGGAAAAGCTCCCCCGTGTCCGGCGCCGCGGGCGCCGCGGCGCCCAAGGAAAGCAGGAGCAGGACGGCCGCGGGCAACGCCGAAAGAAATAATCGGGAACCGATCATCGGACACCTCCTCCGCGGGCGTAGATCTTTTCCGCGGCTGCGTTCGCTGTGGTTGTCGCTATCATTATCGTGACCGAGCATAGCACAATTTCCGCGGTTTCGAATTTCGCCATTCGGATTTCGAATTTATCTACATGCCCTACATGTCTACATGTGAATAAGGCGGCGGTTCCTTCAGCCTGCAGCCTAACTTCCT
>CAZIEA010000044.1:0-14815 GCA_964538495.1 uncultured bacterium
GTCCAAGCCCGACTGGGACCCTGGGCGGCACCCCGACCTATCCCCCGACTCCCTTCATTACCCCGACGCCGGCGGTCTATCCCACCCCGGTTTTCCTGGTCCTGGCTTCCGGGGATTACTCCGGGGACGGCAGGTCCGACCTCGCCGTCTTCCGCCCCGCCGAGGGCAAGTGGCTGGTGCGGGACCTGGGGGTTTCCTGGTACGGCCGGGATGGGGACCTCCCGGTCCCGGGCGACTATGACGGCGACGGCGTGACCGAGATCGCCGTTTATCGTCCCGCGAGCGGGCTCTGGGCGGTCAAGGACCGGACCCGTTTTTACCTGGCTTCCGGGCTGGTGCCGGTGCCGGCGGACTATGACGGGGACGGGGCGGCCGACTCGGCCGTCTTCCGGCCCGCCGACGGGCTTTGGACCGTGCGCGGGATCACCCAGTTCTGGTTCGGCCAGGCGGGCGACCTGCCCGTCCCGGGCGACTACGACGGCGACGGTTCCGCCGAGACCGCTCTCTGGCGTCCCGGGACCGGGGCCTGGCTGGTCCGCGGCCTGACCCGGGTTTGGTACGGGCTTTCCGGGGACGTCCCGGTTCCCGGGAACTACCTCTGGGACGGGACCCCGCCCCGGGCCCGTTACGCGGTTTTCCGCCCGGCCCGGGGGAAGTGGCTGGTCCGGGGAGCGCCCGCGGTTTACTACGGCAGCCTCAACGACGTCCCGCAACCCGGGACCTTCTCGGGCTCTGTGGTCGACCTGCCCGCGGTCTTCCGCCCGGCCCGGGGCCTCTGGTTCGTCCGGGATCTCACCCGGGCCTACTACGGCCGGGACGGCGACTGCCCCGTGACCCGGTAACAGGCGCTCAGGGGGATTCAGGCCCCGCGGTCTCATGCTGGCTTACCTGATCTGGGGCGCGGGTTACGGCTTTGCCGCCGCCGTGCAGCCCGGCCCTTTCCAGGCCTATCTGGTCGCCCTGGCCGCGCGCTCCGGCTGGCGGCGGGCCTTGCCCGCGGCCCTGGCGCCCCTGGTCAGCGACGGCCCCATCATCGTCCTGGTCCTGCTGGCCTTGAGCCGCCTCCCCCCCTGGTGGCTGCAGGTCCTGCGTTTTGCCGGCGGGGCCTACGTCCTTTACCTGGCGCAGGGGGCGTGGCGGGCCTGGCGGGATTTTCCCTCCGTCCGGCCCGATTCCGCTTCTTCCCGGCGCTCGGGCGTCCTGCGGGCGGCCCTGGTCAACTTGCTCAATCCCGCTCCCTACCTCTACTGGGGCCTGGTCACCGGTCCGCTCCTGATCGAGGGCTGGCGGCAATCCCCGGCCCGCGCCCTGGCCCTGCTGGCCGGATTTTACGGGGTCATGCTCTCCGTCCTGGCTGCCTTGATCCTGCTCTGCGCCGGGGCCGGAAAACTGGGGGGCGGGACCAACCGGGTCTTGCTCTTGCTCTCGGTCCTGGCCCTGGTTGTTTTCGGCCTCTGGCAGATCGCTTCGGGGATTTTTTCATAATCCCGATAAAGTCGGGTCGAATCGCGGCTTGCATTTTGCCCGCCATAAGTGATGTAATTATTCTGGTTGGCGGCGGCCGGGCTAGCTTGTCGGCGCGCGGCCCGGTAGCTGTTGCCTGAAAGGGTTAGGGTGGCCGGGATTGATGCCGAATATGTTGATTTAGGCGGCTTTCTTGAGAAGCCGCCCTTGTTTTTTATCCCGACGCTTGTCAACCGAAAAAGGGAACCAGGGGAGGTGAACGCGTGAAAAGCTCGATGACATTTCTGGCGGCGGTTTTGCTCGCGACGTTTCTGGCTGACGCCGGTACCGCCGCCGCCGGGGGGACGAAACTCGTCTACTCCACCTACCTGGGAGGGAGCTTGTCGGACGAGGCTTACGCCGTTGCCGGGACAGCCGGGGCGATGGTCGTGGCGGGATACACCAATTCCGACGATTTTCCCCTCCTGAACGCCTGGCAGCCGGTGCGCGCCGGCGACTTGGACGCTTTCGTCTCCGGCTTCGATTCCGCCGGGAACCTGCTCTTTTCCACATACCTGGGCGGACTCGGAGGCGACAGAGGCTATGCCGTCGGATTCCGTCTAGGGGGGATCTACCTGGCGGGGCAGACCGAGTCCCTTGACTTTCCCACCCTGAACCCCCACCAGGCCGGCAATGCCGGCTCCTCCGACGCTTTTCTCTGCCTCCTGAACAGTGCGGGGAGCCTCGTCTCCTCCACCTACCTGGGGGGGGGCGGTTACGACTACGCCACCGGCGCCGCCTGGGAGGCGGGGGAGATGGTGATCGCGGGTTATACGGAATCCACCGATTTCCCCCTGGCCTCCCCCGTCCAAGCGACGCTGAAGGGGTCCGAGGACGCTTTTGTCGGTTCCTTCGGTTCCGACGGAAGCCTCCAATTCTCCACCTACCTGGGGGGGAGCTCCTTCGACGTGGCCTACGGCGCGAAAGTCATCGGCGGGGAGATCTGGCTGGCGGGCTCCTCCCTTTCCCTTGATTTCCCCACCGTCAGCCCGATCCAGGCAGCCAATGCCGGAGAGTACGACGCCTTTGTCTGCCGGTTCGACGATGACCGCGCCCTGGGTTTCTCCACCTACCTGGGCGGGTCCGGCATCGAGGAATGCTACGCTCTCGCGGCGGGGAGCGACTCGGTCTGGCTGGCCGGAGCCACTCGGTCCGCGGACTTCCCGACGGCAAGCGCCTTCCAACCCGCGCGGGCGGGGGATTGCGACGCTTTCGTCTGCCGCATCGACACCAGCCTGGCCTTGAGTTTTTCCACCTACTTCGGCGGCAGCCAATACGATCTGGCATCGGGAATAAGCCTGGAGGACGGCGAGGCCTCCGTGATCGGCTACACCATGTCGGCGGATTTTCCCACCGCCGATCCCGTCTATCCCTCCCTTAACTGGGTCAACTACGATGTTTTTGCCGCTTCCTTTTCCTCCGCCGGGGTCCCGGTTTTCTCTACCTACCTGGGGGGGGAGTCGCACGATTACGGTCAGTCCATCGCCCGGGTGGACGGCAGGTTGATTCTGGCCGGATACACCCATTCCGTCGATTTCCCTACCCTCGCCCCGTTCCAGGGCGTCCTGGCCGGGACCGACGATGTCTTTCTCACTGTCCTCGCCCCCGTCAGTCCCACCCCGGTTCCGACCCTGATCCCGGTGAAAACCAAGACGCCGGTCCCGCCGGAGACCCCGACCCCGGTCCCGACCCTAATCCCGGCGATAACCAAGACGCCGGTCCCGCCGGAAACTCCGACCCCGATCCCGACCTTGATCCCGGTGAAAACCAAGACGCCGGTCCCGCCGGAGACTCCCACCCCGGTTCCGACCCTGATCCCGGTCAAGACCAGGACCCCCATCCCTCTTCCCACTCCCAAGCCGGCGGTAATCGGGGACTACAACGGCGACGGCACTTCCGACATCGCCCTCTTCCGGCCCTCCGCGGGGCTCTGGCTGGTCCGGGGAATGACCCGGGTTTACTTCGGCTCCTCCACCGACTTTCCGGTCCCGCAGGATTACTCCGGCAGCGGCGCCTGGGACATCGCGATCTACCGCGCCGCCCAGAGCAAGTGGATGGCCAGGGGGGTGACCACGGCCTGGTTCGGCAAGGCCGTGGACGTCCCGATCCCGGCGGATTACGACGGGGACGGCAAGGCCGATTGCGCGGTGTTCCGGCCCTCGGTCGGAAAGTGGGCGGTGCGGGGGGTGACCCAGGCCTACTACGGCCTTTCCACCGACTACCTGGTTCCCGGGAACTACGCCGGGGATCCCCGGGCCCAGATCGCGGTCTGGCGCGCCTCCACCGGGCGCTGGCTGGTCAAGGACCTGACCACTCTCTACTACGGCGGGCCCACCGACGGCCCCGTCCCCGGGCCCTACTCCGGGGAATTGAGCTGGGACTACGCGGTTTACCGCTACAGCCAGGGCAAGTGGCTGGTGCGGGGGCTGACCCAAATCTACTACGGGAACTCCACCGACACCGTCCAGCCCGCGGACTACGACGGAGACGGAACTTTCGACTTCGGGGTTTTCCGCTCCTCCAGCGGCCGTTGGCTGGTCAAGGGCGTGACCAGCGCCTATTACGGGGCCTCCGCCGACGAACCCGTGACTAACCCGTGATCAGTAATCCGTAAACCGTGAACCGCGGGCAGTCGTAGTGCTTTTTCTTCAGCCCTGCCATCGTCAACAGTATGCCGTAAACGGTAAAACCGCGAGTCAGCCAGAGAGAAGCAAAAGGCGGTCCCTCGTTTGAGGGGCCGTCTTTTGCTTGCCTGAAAATCCCGCAACACTCAAATATTAACCACTTTGGGCTCTATGGAATAAAAGGCAAAACTCCCCGAGCGTCATCCCGCGTGGCGGGACAAGCCCCTGGGCGAGTGCGCCTCTCCTGAACCCATTCCGGGGTTTGGCTATCTCCTGTTTCAAGCTTCGGTTTTGTTTCGAATTTCGTCATTCGAGTTTCGAATTTAACTCTATGCCCGAATCAGCCAGTATCTTCGGCTCCTGAACCTTCCGGAATCCCTCCGGAAGGACATCCTCCAAGGGCGGGTCAGACCTTCCGAGCTTCAGTAAAAATTACGGCTACTTGCCGCCACAGACCACGCGTTCACGATTCCACAGCCAGCAACGATCTCGGTGGTGAACTTCGAGCAACCGGGGGTCAAGCCCGCTTTTCATGCGGCTGCATTCAACCGTAGTATAATTTAAAAAATTCCATAACCAACCCGTTGTTCCATTTTAATATGGCCAGAAACAAACAGAGAAAGAAAAATTTTGTTTCCATTGGCTTTTTATGCGATAAAATAACCGCGACGGACGCCCATAGGGGCGCCAGTAATTCCACCGCATAAATCGGTCCAAAGGTCGGGTCAGTATAAACACCAAAAACGATATAGAGCAAAAACCATACGGCACTGGTTGCTAAAATGGGCTCTTTAAACCAGAGCCCATTTTTCAGCATAATGTAAACGCAGATGGAAAAAAGAATCAAGTAGGCAACGATAAAACTACTTCCCGCTATGGTGTCAAAATATGACCAATAAACCTTGATATTTTTTACCCACTCATATGGGCACCAGTCGGTTCTATTAGAACCGACTTCAAGAACTTTCCTGGCCCCGGCGGGAATTTGAAAGCCGCCTACTGAATAGAGCAAAGACACCAGGCTTACCCGCTGGAAGTTACTGTAGTTGAACCGATCGGTGGAGAATTGGACATGCTGTGAATCATGCTGCCATACCCCTAACACTTTTTCCATGCCGAGCCAAGGATTGATGGGACTCATAAATTGATAGATGGAAGCAACTATCAAGAGAACTGATGCCGTCTGAAAAATGCTCAAGGATATCACTTTCCTTGTCCCGATATGTTTCCAACGAGTTGAAATAGCAAATGGCGCCAAGGGAATTAAATACGGCTCAATTGTAATCAACATTACAAACACTGTAGCCAAAACGCTCAGAAAAACGCTGGGAAATGTGGGCCTGCGTATAATTCTGTCCAGAGAAATCAGTATAATCACGCTTCCCAAGGCTATGAAGGCCCTTGATTCCCAGATTGAGGCTACATACCAGGTGGCGAACGAGAATCCAAATATCAATATGACGGGAAACACTATCCACTGGCTTTTAATTCTCCAGTGAAGCCAGAACCCGAAAGAGGCTACGGCCAAACCGCCTAAAAAGGAGCAGACCAGGGGAGAATTAACATTTTCCCAATAGACAGCCAATAGCTTGTCAATCGAAGGATATAGAAGCGCGCACAAAAAATGTTTTGGGACTTTGTCTCCCAAGGCTTCTATGGTCCAGAACCCCTTCGCAAAATTGAGATAGCAACCGGCATCAGCGCCAAACGGCCCATGCGTCCACGCGGGAATATGTGTATCACGGAAAGTATTGGCGTAGACAACGGAAAAAACTATCCCGGCCAACAAGATGCAGCTATGACTTAATATCCCTTTGATGAAGCGGTGAAACAAATGCCCTGAGGCAGGCGGGGGACCGGGGATTCTTAAGCGATCCCCATCTCGGGGAAACTCGAAGTTTTCAGCTTGATCAGGCTTCATTTCCGGAATGGAAAATAACTGGTAAGGCGCGCTTTATCTATTGTTGCCCGTCCCATGTCAAGCGGGAATTTCTGGCGCCGGTTTCCCTTTAACGCACGATTCACAAGGAATAAGCGTCTACAATGAACGATAATGCCAAATACTGCGCCAGATGCATCCTTGACGGTTCTATCCCGGGAATCCGGTTCGATGAACAAAGTGTCTGCAACTACTGCCGCCTTCACGACTCGCTGGAAAGACAATATCCACTGGGAGAAGAGGGTGAGCGACGGATAAATAAACTGATAGTCAAGATCCAATCCGAAAGCGGGAGCAGCCCGTATGATTGCCTGGTCGGCTTAAGCGGGGGATGCGACAGCACATACGCCCTTCACGAAGCTGTGAGGCGCGGGCTTAAAGTTCTTGCCGTAAACTTTGATGACGGGTGGGGATCCGCTATCGCCGCCGAAAACATCAAAAAGGTTGTTGATAAACTGGGGATCGGCTATCGGCAGGTTCACGCCGAGGGCGAGACAATGAATGACTGGTATCGGGCATGCCTTAAAGCGTCCATCCCCGAACCGGATCTGCCTTGTGATATCGGATATTTATCCGCTCTCTGGAATGTGGCGGCTGAGGAGGATGTTCGGTACATCATTGTCGGAAATACCTTCCGGGCTGAAGGGTTGCTTCCCCTGCGGTGGCACTATGTCGATGGCAAGTATTTTAACGAGATTATCAAGCGTTTTGCCCGGAACCGCTCGGCGCGCGGTTTTAACCGGTGCGGGCTTGTCAGCTCGGCATATTATCTTTTTATCAAGAGAATCAAAATGGTGCAGCTCCTGGTTCATATCGGTTATGACCGGTCGACCGCCTCAAAACTCCTGCAGCAGGAATATGGATGGCAGGAACCGGGGGCAAAGCACTTTGACAATCTCTTCCAATCGCTGGTTTCCTATGTGACCAGGAATAAGTTCCGCCACGACTGGCGGAAGATCAGACTTTCAGCCCAGGTAAGATCCGGAGAGTTAAGCAGGGGTGAAGCATTTGCAGAGATCGGCAGGGAGCCGGGTATTGAAGATCCAAAACATTTGAAATTTTGCCTGGAAAAGCTGGCGCTTTCGGAAAAGGACCTCGACCGGCTCATGGCTGAGATGCCTAAGTACTTTTCTGATTACCCGACATACTCCTGGATCATCAAAACACTCAAGCCGATTATCCGGTTATTGTGCCGTTTTCACCTGCTTCATGACACATTTTTTGAAAAGCACTTCGAATCAGGGTAACCTAACATGAGCTTTTCCGGAATGTCGGGGCGGAAGTTTGCGGCCAAAATCCGCTCATCACCGCTCAAGGACATCCTCAAAGCCGCGTTCAGTCTTAGCCTCCTCTGCTTCCTTTTCACTCAGATCCCCATGCGGGCGGTTGCTTACGAGATTTCGCGCTGCAATCCAATTTTGCTGCTTGCAGCCTTTGCCGCGGCTATTGTGAGTATAATGTTTGATGTTTGGCGATGGGCCATTCTCCTCAACTGCCTCGGATATCGTTATCGGTTTGCCCTTTTGTTCCGGCTTAGAATTATTTCCTTTTTTTTCAATGTTTTTGTCCCCGGAGGGGTGGGGGGCGATATTGCGCGAATTGCCCTTCTCCCCACCCCTCCAACACCTGAAGAGGGGCGCCGCTATCGCTCAAGAGTCACGGCGGCCGTCGTCATGGACAGGGTTGTCGGCATGGCGGGACTGATGCTTCTGGCATTAGTAGGGTTGCTGTTCGCGCCCAGGTTGCTGGCAAGCGCAAATATACTTCCGGTTTTTATATTACTTAGCGCTGGAATTGCGCTGGCGATCATAGCGCTATTCAATTCCAGGGTACACGATGTTATCCGTGGCCTATTGGCTGTTCCTCTGAAGTTGCTGGAATCGTTCCACGCGGTGCTGGGAGAAGTCAAAGCGGCTATCTGCATTTATCGGTCCGACCACCGAGTGTTTAAGCAGGCACTCCCGATCTGCGTCGCGGGGCATTTTTTTGTTGTCTGTATTTTTGCCGCCGTTGCCCGCTCTCTGGAGATAGATATTGACTTCTTGAAACTCCTGATGATTATCCCCCTCGTTGAGTTTGTTTCCACGATTCCCATCTCGCTGGGAGGCATCGGAATCAGAGAATTGTCCATGATTGTTTTATTGACTCCGGAAGGAGTCCCCAAAGTCGCGGCAATGAGTATTTCTCTGTTATTCCTCGCAGTGCTTATAACGCTCGGCATACTGGGAGGAGTACTATTTCTCTTCCGCGGAACCCAGGAGTGACAACCGGTTGGCAATAGAAGGATTGTAGCCGGAAGTTGCCGTTATGCCAAGTTTTGTTGTCGTGAACAAAACGGAAGTGAGCCATAAATTATGACTCCGGTCCTTCAGTCCATTTCCTCTCAAACCTCATGAATAACCCGGGCTAAAAAAAGTCGTTCCTCCCGGCCGGCGCGACGCGCCGGTTACGGCCTTCCTCAACCGGCAGAATATTTTGCTTACCGGGGCCCCCGGGTTAATAGACCTGCAGGATCGCGTTGCCGGCGTCTTCGTAGATCGTCGGGTAGCGGCGGCAGTAGCGGTCGAGGTCCAGCCGCCGCCAGCCCGGGGAGAGGTTCTTGTGGACGACGATGTACCGGACCTTCGCTCCCGCCAGCTGTTCCCGCTGGCGGTCGAGGTCTCTCCAGTCCAGGCGGTCGATCAGCGACTTCCCGATCTTCCGGGAGAGGGCCCCTTCCACCATCGGGATGCCGTGAAGGGTCTGGTAGGCCATATACCGGGTGGCGTTTCTCCACCCCCCGGGCAGTTCGAGGATCGCGAAGTCCTCCCCGCGGTCTTTCAGGAACTTGTAGGCCGGGGGCAGGGCGAGCGGGGTGACCGGCGTCGGGTCGGGGAAGAAATCGACCAGGATCAGCAGGCCGGCCAGGCCGCAAAGAGCCGCCTTTTTCCCGGCGGACGGGACTCTCTCCAACAGGCTCCCCAGGGAACGAGCGACGATAACGGCCCAAAAGAGATAGACCAGGATGATCAACCGGCCCGGGGCCCGGAGGTTGGAAAGCAAGGGGATATGCCGGAGAACCAGAAAGGGGAGCGCCACCGGAAGCGAACGGCCCAGGAGATGGATATACACCCCCCCGGAGAGGATCAGGAAGAACCAGAAACCGCAGAACCAGCGGGCGGTCCGGGGGGCGCTCCCGCGGTACCCGGCCAGAACCAGTAGGATGTTGATCACCCCCAGGTAGGCCGCCGCCTCCCAGGGATTTCCGGTGAACCTGAGGTTGATCGCCCGGATCAGGGAGAGACCAGAGGCCCAATGATACGGATAGGGGGTGAAGAGGGCGAAGAGGTCGGTGACGTAGGTGTCGTGACCCAGACCAGCCACCTCGGGGTGCCGGAGGCCGGCCAGGATCATCCGGACCAGCCAGGGCGAGAGGACCAGGAGCGGGGGAGCCGCGATCAGGGCGGTAATCTTCAAAACACGGGGGAGCCGGAGGCGTCTCTGGCGGATGGCCAGGCAGAGATAACCCGACGCCATCAGGCCGAGCAGGAAGAGCAGGTAGGTCCAGGAGCTGAGGGCGGTCAGAAGCAGGAAGCCGCCGGCGAGCAGGGGGTTCCGAAGCCGGTCCTCCCGGAGACTCTTCAGGTAGAAGAGAAAAAAGAAGGGGATGAACTGAATCGAGGCGTAGGTCGGGTGGTGGAGAGCGCGGGAGTAGTGATATGGGTTGAAGGCGTAAACCAGGCCGCCGACCAGGCCCAGGGCGGAATCGCCGGTCAGGTAGCGGACCAGGAAGAAAGCCCCCAGGCCGGCTAAAACGAAGGTGTGGAGGATAAGGAGATTGTATATCGGGACCGGGTCGAGGAAGAGCCGGAGGAAGAACGCCCAGAGGTGGTTGTACCAGCAGAAATCATTGTAGAGGAGGCTGGCGCCCTCCGGGTGAAAGATCAGAGGGGAATAAGTCAAACCCGCCCCGCCGCCGGAGATCGCCCGGTTCGCCCACCACTCTAACCAGAGGTGGTGGAGATTGTCTTCCGGCGGCCCGATCAGGGAAGCGTCGAGGTGCCGGAGGGCGGGATAGAAAAAGAGAACCGTGACCAGGGTGTAGATAACCAGGCCGGCCGCCCAATCGTACCGGCAAACGCGCTTCTCCTCTCTCTCCGCCTCCCCGGCCCCGCTGATCCCGGTCAGGAGGGACTTGCAGATGACGAAGACCAGGCAATAAAACGCCGCCGAGCAGATTACCACGAGAATGACGTGGGCCAAGCCGGTCATCGCTCAACCCCTGAAAGAGATTCCCGGGCGGTAACTTCCCGAACGCCATCCCGCGTTGCGGGACAAGCCCCTTGGTGACTGTGCCTTTCCCGAACCCTCTCAGCCCCTTCCGGGGTTTGGCTCTCTTCCGTTTCGAGCTTCGGTTTTGTTTCGAATTTCGTCATTCGAGTTTCGAATTTAACTCTATGCTCTATGCCCCGCCACCCCTGTTGAACCGTCGGGACAAGCAATCCGCACGAATCAACAGTGCCTGAGACTCCTGAATCTCCCCGTCATCCAAGGGCGAATCAGCCCCTCTGAGAGGTAGTTGAGGAGAGCATCTGAGAACGCAGCCTCCATTTGCCCATCATGAATCCACCCCAACTTAACGGGCCAGCTTTCAGGAGCGGCCCGGCGATGAATTCTCCAGGGTTTACCCCCTATTGAACTCCGCCTTGGGTTAATCGATGGGCATGGAGAGTCCCGTCCTCACGGGTAGGGTTAAACCCCATAGCAAGAGGGGCAGCTCTGCGCATAACATTATGTTGAAAAGCAAATTTACGCAATCCATACGCCTGGAAACAGTTGCAGCGGAGCAAGGGCACACGGGCTGGCTGTGTGCTCGGGGAGAAGAACGCTATGTCAGAGACTCGGACAGACCAGCTATTCGAAGATATCGTGGAGACAATACGTGAACCGCTTTTGCTGCTGGATTCAGATCTGAAGATTATCTCAGCCAATGGGGCCTTTTATGAATTCTTCATGGTAAAACCTGAAGAGACCGTGGGGCAGCTTATCTATGACCTTGGCAACAAACAATGGAATATCCCCCAGTTGCGGGAACT
This sequence comes from uncultured bacterium, assembly GCA_964538495.1. Lineage (GTDB taxonomy): Bacteria > Auribacterota > Erginobacteria > Erginobacterales > DAOSXE01 > CAZIEA01. The sequence continues at coordinate 11,142 of CAZIEA010000044.1, forward strand.
GCTGGAAACCATTCTTCCCCAAAAGACCACCTTTAACAACTATGAGGTTGAACACGATTTTGCCACTATCGGCAAGCGCACAATGCTGTTGAATGCCCGGCAGCTTAAAAGAGCATTGAGGAAAAAACAATGCATCCTCCTTGTCATCGAGGACATTACTGAACGCAAGCAATTGGAAAACGTATTGAATGAATCGGAAGAGAAATACCGGCGGGCTTTTGAAACCGCGGACGACGGAATAATTTTTCTCGAAAAAAGCAAATTGAAGATTCACCAAGTTAATCCGGCCATCATGACGATGTTAGGTTATTCCCGCAAGGAGTTTATCGGGAACGAATTAGTGGGTATCGGTTTCCCGGATGAATTTGGCGCTGTTGCGGAAATATTGCAGACATTGGAGCAATACGGCATTTGTCATTACCGAGACGTCACGGTACAAAGCAAGGCCGGACAAGCTATCCCAACCGATATTTATATGACCGACAGGACACGGTTAGTTCAATGTAATGTCCGAGACGTTACCGAGCGCAAAATGACGGAGGAGAAACTGCAGGATTTGGAATCAAAATATCGCGCGCTTTTTGAGGGAAGTGCCGACGGCATATTGATTGCCGACATCGATTCCAAGGTTTTCAAATACGCGAATCCCGCCTTATGCCGGATGCTGGGATACACCGATGAAGAATTGAGAACCATGGGCGTGGCGGACATTCATCCGAAAGATTTTTTGCAGAGCATCATGGACAAGTTCGAAGCCCAGGCACGGGGAGTCAAGACTCTGGCATCGGACATCCCTTGTCTCAGGAAGGATGGGACAATTTTTCATGCGGATATCAACTCATTCAGTATCTTTCTTGAAGGCAGGATGTGCAACGCGGGTTTCTTCCGGGACATCACCGAGCGTAAGCGGAAGGAAAATCAGGAGCAACTGGCGCATGACGTACTGAAGTCGCTCAACCGTACGAACGATGCGGAGAATACGCTCGCCGACATTCTGCGGCTGATAAAGGACAGGCTGGATTTCGAAGCCGTCGGCATCCGCCTGCAGGAGGGTGATGACTATCCCTATTTTGAGACCACTGGCCTTCCGGAGGACTTTTTACGCGTTGAGCGGTACCTGTGCGAACGTACCGAGACCGGTGAGATTGTGCGCGACGCCGAGGGAGCCTCCGTGCTTGAGTGCATGTGCGGGAACGTCCTCCGCGGACGGACCAACCCGGCATTGCCGTTCTTCACGGTGAACGGCAGCTTCTGGACCAACTGTACCACGCAGCTGTTGGCTACCACAACCGAGGCGGATCGCCAGGCGCGTACCCGCAACCGATGCAACGGGGAGGGGTACGAATCCGTTGCGCTCATCCCGCTGCGTTCGGGCGGCAAGATCGTGGGGTTGCTGCAATTCAACGATCACCGCCCCAACCGGTTCACGCCGGGAATGATCCTCTTCCTTGAGGGGTTGGGCGAAAGCATCGGTATTGCCCTAGCGCGCAAGCGGGCGGAGGAGGCGGAACGTGCATCACTGCAGATCCTCGAAGGGATTCTCAAAGCGATACCCGTGAGGGTATTCTGGAAGGACAAAAATCTGGTTTATGTGGGCTGTAACGCGGCATTCGCGCGCGATGCGGGACTTACCGCCCCGCAAGATATCATCGGGAAAGATGATTACCAGATGGTGTGGCGTGATCAGGCGGATTTGTATCGCGCCGATGACCGCCAAGTCATCGAAAGCGGCGTCGCCAAGTTGCTCATCGAAGAACCCCAGACGACCCCAAACGGGGATATCATCACTTTGCTTACAAACAAAGTACCTCTACGCGATTCAAATGAAGACGTCACCGGCTTGCTCGGAACGTATATGGATATCACCGAGCGAAAAAAGGCGGAGGAATCTTTCCGTGAAAACAGGGAAAAATTGCACTCCATATTGGACAACATCGGTAGCGGAGTGACAATGATCAGTCCAGCCATGGAGATACTCGAACTGAACCGCCAGATGCGGAAGTGGTTTCCAGGCATCGACCCGAGAACACGCCCGCTTTGTTACCGAGCCCTCAACAACCCGCCGCGCGACGAAATCTGCGATTACTGTCCGACCTGCCGGACGCTTCAAGACGGTAAGATCCATACGGCCACAATCGTAACGCCAACGGCGGGCGGCAGCCGAAATTATCACATCGTCTCGTCACCCATCTTGGACAAAGAGGGCAAAGTGACCGCGGCCATCGAAATGGTCGAAGATGTAACCAGTAATTTATCGCTGGAAACCCAGCTCCGCCAATCCCAGAAGATGGAAGCCATCGGCACCCTGGCCGGGGGCATTGCCCATGACTTCAACAACATTCTTTCCTCTGTCATCGGCTACACGGAATTGGCGCAAATGAAAATTGAAGCCGATTCTGAAATTCATGACGATCTTAATGAAGTACTCATTGCCGGCGCGCGCGCGAAAAACCTGGTTAAACAGATTCTGGCGTTCAGCCGCCAGACGCAGCAAGAGCAAATTCTTATTCAGACGGGTTTAATCGTAAAAGAAGCCTTAAAAATGATAATGGCTACCCTGCCCACTACCATTGATATACATCAAAACATCCAGAGCAAATCTATAGTCCTGTGCGATCCGACCCAGATTCATCAGATAATTATGAATCTTTGCACCAATGCCGCTTATGCCATGAGGGAAAAAGGCGGGATCTTAAATATCGCCCTGAGCGATGTTGTGCTCGATCCGGAATTTTGTTCACTTCATCTGGGAATTCAACCGGGCGCTTACCAGCAACTGATGGTCGGCGATACCGGCCACGGCATGACTGCCGATGTCATGGACCGAATCTTTGATCCGTTTTTCACCACCAAGGCTAAAGACGAAGGCACCGGCCTGGGCCTATCGGTCGTCCACGGTATTGTCAAAGAACTCGGGGGTATGGTCACGGTCTACAGCGAACCGGATAAAGGAACCTCTTTTACTCTGTATTTTCCGATCATTAGAGGCGAGGCTAAGGCAAAATCCGCAGAACACACCATCATCCCTACCGGAACCGAACGGATTCTTTTGGTGGAAGATGAAAAGGCCATTCTTAACCTTACCCAAAAACATCTGGCATCCTTGGGGTATGCGGTTGAAGCCAGAACCAGCAGTCTGGCGGCCTTGGAGCTTTTCCAGGCGAAGCCGGACAAATTTGATCTGGTCATAACCGATATGACCATGCCGCAGATGACCGGCGACTTGCTGGCCCGGGAGGTAATAAAGATCCGGCCGGATCTGCCGGTGATCCTTTGCACCGGTTTCAGCGAAACCGTCACCCCGGAAAAAGCCAAGAATATGGGGATTAAGGCCTTTCTGCTCAAGCCAGTGCTCAAGGAAGAAATAGCCCATACGATCCGAAAGGTGATGGATGAGACCAAAGGCCCAACTCAAGAATAATTATTCTGTTCTCGGGAGTAACCAACATCATTCGCAAGACCGTTCAAGCAAATGATTCATGGGAGAACGAGGCTACGTTATAATCATAGAACCCAGATATTAACCACTTCGGGCCGGGCGGGATAAAAGGGAGCACTCCCCGCGCGTAATCCCTGTTGAACCGTCGGGACAAGCCCCTTGCCAGTGTGCCCCTCCTGAATGTCACGTCCTGATTTCCGTTTGACACCTTTTGGTTAGTTGACCGTGCATGATT
>CAZIEA010000045.1:0-14204 GCA_964538495.1 uncultured bacterium
CGCCGCTCCTACCCCCGGAGCGGCTTGCGAAACAACCGGCTCTCTTCTATTCCGTGTGGGTAGCAATCGTGGTATAATAATTGGTAATTTCGGTAGTGATACCGACCCCGATTCGCTCCTGAACCCTGAGCTCTTCTACACGTCCTACATGCCTACATGTGAATAGCGCTAAGGCAAAATGGAAAAACTGGTCAAGATCGCGGTTCTCCACGACGAGGTCCAGGCCGGGCTGCTGGACTCCCTGCTCCGGGAAAGGGGGATTCCCCACCTGATACGCAGCTACCACGACTCCGCCCTGGACGGGCTCTTCCAGGGGGCCAAAGGCTGGGGGCACGTGGAGGCCCCGGAGCGCTGCCGGGAGGAGATCCTGGCCATCCTGGCACAGGGCTGAACCCCGGAACCCGGGATCAGGCCCAAAGGCCGGGGACGGCCAGGGCGCATTCGGGGCAGGCCCCGTCCCGGAGGAGGTTTTCCCCGACCGAAAAACCGACCCGGCGCAGGAGCAGCGCCCGGCAGGAGGGGCAGAAGGTGTTTTCCCCCTCGTCACCGGGGATGTTGCCGGTGTAGACAAAACGCAAACCGGCCGCCAGCCCGGTTTCCCGGATCCGGCGCAGGGTGGGGGGAGCGTCGCGCAAGCGCCAGGACGGGCGAAAGGCGCTCACGTGCCAGGGGATGTCCGGATCGAGCGCAACCAGGAAGCGGGCCAACTCTTCCGTTTCGGCCCGGGCGTCGTTGTAGCCCGGGATGACCAGGGTGGTGACCTCGACCCAGATCCCGAGTTCCTTCATCAGGGAGATCGTCTCCAGGACCGGGGCCAGGGAGCCCCCGCAGACCTCCCGGTAGAACTCCTCCCGGAAGGCTTTCAGGTCCACGTTGGCCCCGTCCAGCCAGAGAGCCGATTCCCGCAAAGCCTCCGGGGTCAGGTAGCCGTTGGTGACAAAAAGGTTCTTGAGGCCCCGGTCCCGGGCTCTCAAGGCGATGTCGCGGGCGTATTCCCAGAAGACGGTGGGCTCGGAATAGGTGTAGGCCAGGGAACGGCAACCCTCGGCCTCGGCCGCCGCCACCACCGAAGCCGGCGGGACTTCTTCGCCCTCCAGTCCCCTCCCCTCCCGGGGGCCCTGGGAAAGCTCGGAGTTCTGGCAGTGGCGGCAGGAGAGGTTGCAGCCGGAAGTAGCCACCGAGAAGGAAAGGGACCCGGGGAGGAAATGGAAAAAGGGCTTTTTTTCGATCGGGTCCACGTGGGCGGCGGCCAGTTTTCCCCAGGAAAGGGAGAAGAGCTTCCCCTCCCGGTTCTCCCGCACCCCGCAGATCCCCCACCGGCCCGGAAGAATCCGGCAGCGGTGGGCGCAGAGCCCGCAGCGGACCGCCAACCCGGGGAGGCTTTCCCAAAATTGAGCCTTCTTCATTTTGGCTCCCGGCATGCCTCACATATGTTAGCGCGGCAGTTACCTCAGCCCACTTTTATAGCCACAATCGCGGGCGAGGTCGAGAGCTATTTGGACTTGCTTATTCCCGGGGGCCGGGTATGATTTGGCCTCGCGAATTACGCCTTCCCGGCAGGCGCCGGGGCAGCTTTGAACACGGGGGAGGATATGAGCAAAGCGGTCTGGAAAGCGGCCGAAAAATACAAGCCGGCGATGGTCGCCTTCATGCGTGACCTGATCGCCATCCCCGGCGAAAGCCGGCGGGAAAAAGCCGTGATCGAGCGGATCAAAAAAGAGATGCTCGCCAACGGCTTCGACGAAGTGATCGTGGACGCCATGGGCAACATCCGCGGCCGAATCGGGCGCGGGAAAAAGGTCATCGCCATGGACGCCCACGTCGACACCGTGGGGATCGGCGACCCGGCCCAGTGGAAGTGGGACCCCTACCGGGGCAAGCTCGAGAAAGGGGTCATCTACGGGCGGGGGGCCTCCGACCAACGGGCCGGGATGGTCTCGATGGTTTACGCCGGGCGCATCATCAAGGACTTGAAACTCGACGGCGACTACACCCTCTGGGTGGTGGGAAGCGTGCAGGAGGAGGACGCCGACGGCCTCTGCTGGCAGTACTTGGTCCGGGAGGAGAAGTTCAGGCCCGACTGCGTGGTCATCACCGAGCCCACCAACCTCAATCTCTACATCGGCCAGCGGGGCCGGATGGAGATCAAGGCCAGCATCAGCGGCAAGTCCGCCCACGGCTCGGCCCCGGAGCGCGGGAAAAACGCCGTTTACCTGATGAGCCGGCTGGCCCTGGAGATCGAGAAGCTCAACGAGAAGCTCAAGGGCGACCCCTTCCTGGGCAAGGGCACGGTGGTGCTGAGCCACATCGACTGCGCCACCCCCTCCCTCTGCGCCGTCCCCGACCTCTGCTCCATCCACCTGGACCGGCGCCTGACCAGGGGAGAGACCAAGAAAAGCGCCCTGGCCGAAATCCGCGCCGCCGCCAAAAAGGCCAAGGTCAAGGCCAAGATCTGGCTCAACACCTACGACCTGCCCGGGTACAAGGGCCTTAAGTACGGCACCGAGTGCTACTTCCCGGTCTGGTGCCTGCCCCGCAGCCACCCCCTCCTGAAGGCGTCTGTGGCGGCCTACCGGGAGGGCTTCGCCGCGGCCCCCAAAGTCGACAAGTGGACTTTTTCCACCAACGGGGTGGCCACCATGGGGCTCTTCAAGATCCCCACCATCGGCTTCGGTCCGGGCAACGAGATCCACGCCCACTCCGTCAACGACCAGGTTCCGGTGGAGCACCTGGTCAAGGCCGCGGTCTGGTACGCCCTCTTCCCCGGGCACTTCGCCCGGGTTTGAAACTCAGCCGAACCAAGGGAGGACGACGATGCGAGACTACCTCAGCGACATCCCCAGCCGCCTGGACACCCTGCGGCGACTCAATTACCAGTTTTTCCGGCGGGACTTTCTCCTGACCTGGCACAAGACCGACCAGGAGATCGAGACCGTCCTCTGCCTGGCCGACATCCTCCGCTCCCTCTACCGCTCCAACATCTCCTGCCGGGTCTTCCAGACCGGGTTGGCGGTCTCCTTCTTCCGGGACAAGTCCACCCGCACCCGGCTGGCCTACGCCTCGGCCTGCGATCTCCTGGGCCTGACCGTGCAGGAGATGGAGGAGGAAAAATCCCAACTCTCGCACGGGGAGACCATCCGGGAAACCGTCAACATGATCTCGTTTTTGAGCGAGGTGATCGGGGTCCGCGACGACCTCTACCTCGGGCGCGGGAACAAGTTCATGCTGGAGGTGGCCCAGGCCCTGGACAACGGGTTCCGGGAAGACGTGCTCAACCACCGCCCGGCGGTGCTCAACCTGCAATGCGACCTCGACCACCCCACCCAAACCCTGTCGGACCTCTTTCACCTGAGCAAGCACTTCGGAGGCCTGGACAAGCTCCGGGGCAAAAAAGTGGCCATGAGCTGGGCTTATTCCCCCAGCTACGGCAAGCCCCTTTCCGTCCCCCAGGGAATCATCGCGCTCCTGAGCCGCTTCGGGACCGAGGTCGTCCTGGCCCACCCCGAGGGTTACGACCTAGTGGACGAGACCCTGGAGATCAGCCGGAAAAACGCCGAGAAGTCCGGGGGGTCCTTCAGCGTGACCAACGACATGAAGAAGGCCTTCAAGAACGCCGACATCGTCTATCCCAAGAGCTGGGTCTCCCTGGCAGCGGCGAAGCAGCGGACCGTGCTCTACGACGCCCGCGACCAGGCCGGGCTTAAGGAACTGGAGAAAGAGGCCCTGGCCCAGAACGCCCGCCACAAGAAGTGGCTCTGCGACGAGGAACTGATGGCCGGCACCCGGGACGGCAACGCCCTCTACCTGCACTGCCTCCCGGCCGACGTCCAGGGACTGAACTGCAAGGAAGGCGAAGTGACCATGGGGGTCTTCGAGAAATACCGGGTCCAGACCTACAACGAAGCCCGTTACAAGGCCTATATCATCGCCGCCATGATCATTCTCTGCCGTTTCCGCGATCCCGCCCGCCTGATGGACAAGCTCTTCCGGGAGAAAGTCAGCCGGTTCGGATGAGCGGGAAATAACCCGCTTCAGGCGCCGAATTTCTCGAGCTTGAGGGCGTTGCCCAGCATCAGGGGTATGGCCTCGCAGGCGCTCATCCGGCCCAGGCACCCCCGGGCGCATTCGGCCTCGCTGAAACGCCCGCGCCCGTCGGCGCGGACGTAATCGCCCCAAAGCAGGAAGGGATTGGGGTGCCAACTGTGAGCGGAAAGGGCGCAGGGGGTGGAATGGTCCCCGGTGATCGCGATCACGGCCGGTTTCAGACCCAGGAGGGTTGGCAGGGACCGGTCCACCTCCTCGATGACCTTGACCTTGGCCGGGAAGTTGCCGTCCTCGCCGTAGCTGTCGGTCTTCTTGACGTGGATGAAGAAGAAGTCGTGCTCGGCCCACTTTTCCGATAAGGTGGCAAATTCGTCGGCAATGGTCTCGCCGGTTTTGAGCAACTCCATCCCCACCAGACTGGCCAGGCCCCGGTACATCGGGTAAGTGGCGATGCAGGCCGGTTTGAGCTTGAAGAGTTCGCGCATGGAGGGGATCTCGGGGAGCTTGGCGAAACCGCGGAGCAGGCCGGTATTGGCCGGGCGCTCGTTTTGCAGGACCTCGTTCATCCGCTTTATGAATTTCTTGGCAATCTCCGCGGTCTTGGCCGCCTCCGGGGCCAGGGGCTCGGGATCGAGGCTGACCCGGCCCAGGACCTGGGGATCGGTGTCAGCCACCCTCCCGTCCAGGCCTTTCCCCCGGAAGACGGCCACAAACCGGTGCTCCTTCACGGTCCGGAGAATGACATCGACCCCGTCGATTTCCCGGATGCTCCGGGAAAGCAGTTCGATCAGGCGCCGGTTTTCCTCGCTGGGAATCCTCCCGGCCCGGCGATCGGTGAGCTTGCCTTCGGGATCCATGCTGGCGAAGTTGCCCCGGGTGGCCACGTCGTCGGAGGTGAGGGCCATCTCGATCCCGGCGGCTTCCAGGATTCCCCGCCCGATCTGATAGCGGATCGGGTCGTAACCGAAAAGCGAGATGTGGGCCGGGCCGGAGCCGGGGGTGATCCCGGGAGAGATGGGATCGGTCAACCCGAGCGAGGACTCCCGGGCCAGGCGGTCCAGGTGGGGGGTGGCGGCCGCTTCCAGCGGGGTCAGCCCCCCGCGGCGGATATCCCCCACCCCGTCCAGCACCAGCAGGACGATCTTGCTCGGGGTCGAAACCGAAAGCGACTTCATGACTTTTTCGGGAATCATCTCTTCCTCCTTTTTCGCCTATTCACCATGTAGAACATGTAGAGCATGTAGATTAAGCTCGCTATCGTTATTGTGTTTCAGCATAGAACATAGAGCAGAGAACTGCCCTCCTTTCTTACCATGAAACACGAAGGGAAAATCTGTGGAATCTGTGGAAAAAATTAGTGCGTGAAATTCGCTCAGAGCGGTCCCCACAAACATAAATCGAACGGCGCGAGCTTTCCCGAGTCGAAATTTTAAAATAGGCTGAAGAATCGGCTGGTATCCTATCATAAAAAGAGAGGGGTAAATTTTTCCCTGGCGGGGATTCACGCTATGTTATATATTGATAATAGTTATTAATTATGAAATCAGCCCTCAATAGATCGGGATGCAAAAGATTCCGGGATCTGGCCTGGAGCCTGATCCTGGCCGGAAGCATGTGCATCCCTCTGTCCACCTCTTCCTGCTGCGGCAAACGGGCCTGCCGTGAAGAAGCAACGCTTCCGCCAAGCACGGATGGAGAGCAGACCTGTTGCCGCCGTCCGGAAGAGGCGGCAACGGGCGGGGCCGAGATCGGATCGGAGGCGGGAGAAAACGGAGAAACCGAATCCGGTCCGGGCTGCGCCTGCCCGCTTTATTCCCTGAACCTGTTCTGGGAACCCGGAGAAGACCACCGCCCCGATCTTTCTTCCCATTTCAGCGGCGAAACTCCGTCTCGGCCGAGGCCGGGGCCAGAACCGGGAATCGAGCCCCCCCCTCCCCGGCGAGCGCGGGGATAACGGAATCGCGTGACTTTTTAACCGGAAAAACAAGGAGAAAACGATGATTGCCAAAACAGCTTTGTTAATGGCCGTGGTATTCGGTATCGGACTGATCCTGGGGGGGATCGCCCCGGCGGAAACGGCTTCCCCGGCGGCCTGTCCGGCCCTGAAGATAAAGAGCGGATGCTGCCTGACCGCCGCGGCCCCGGCGGTGGCGGAGGGGGAAGCGAAGCCGGCCGTCTGCGCCTGCTGCAAGTGCGACCCCTGCATCTGCGGGGTCTGCCAGTGCTGCAAGTGCAAGCCCTGCGTCTGCAAGTAAACCCTTAACCCGGTTCATGAGGAAGACGCCCGCCCGTTTCCGGGCGGGCGTCTTTTCTTTAGCCTAACTTCCTTACCACAGAGAGCACAGAGGAAAAACAGAGGCCACAGAGAACTCCCTCCTTCCCGCCATGGACGTATCTCAGCATAAAACATAGAGTCAGGAAGAGCAGGATACAGGAGTCAGGAAAAACAACGTAATCCGTGATCAGTAATCCGTAATCCGGCGCCTGAAATATTGGGAATCCAGAATTCAGAATCCAGAATACGCGGCTTTGGAAATTGATTTTTTGGCGTCTTTGCGTCTCTGCGTCTTTGCGTGATATGGCGGCAGTTCCTTCAGTCTTCAGCCTTCAGCCCGCCTTTCAGAGCCAAACCTCATACCCCACACCTCACACCGAGTACGAGTTCGAGTACGATAATCTGTGAAATCTGTGGACAGAATTAATCCGCGGCAATCTGCGTAATCTTAGTTGCGGTGGGCGCGAATTCGCGGGATTCGCGGTTAATTTGTGAAAAAATTGGCTAATCAAGGTTTCCGACACTGGGAGCGCCAGTAATCCAGGGTAACGCCCAGGCCGTCTTCCAGGGAATGCTCCGGCGCCCAGCCGGTATCGGCCCGAAAAACCGCGCAGTCACCCACCACCAGGGGAATCTCCCGCGCGCGGAGCCTTTCCGGGTCCTCAAGCACCGCGATCGGGATCCGAGCCCGCTCCAGGAGCATCCGGAGGATATCCCCCACCCGATAGGCTCGCCCGGAGCAGATATTGTAGGCCTTTTCCGGCATTCCCCTCTCCGCCGCCGCCAGATAAGCCCGAACCATGTCCCGGACGTCGCTAAAATCCCGGGCCGTTTCCAGGTTCCCGACCCGGATCGACGCCTCGGAGAGCCCGGCTTCGGCCATGGCGACCTGGCGGGCCCAGTCGGAGATGACGAAGTCGGGGCGCTGCCGGGGCCCGAAGTGGTTAAAAGGTCGGACTATCACGGTTTCCAGTTGCCCGGACCGGCTCCAGGCCCGGGCGATCTCTTCCGCCGCCAGCTTGCTCGCCCCGTAGACATTGACCGGGGCGGGGGGGCAATCCTCCCGGATCGGCATCCGTTCGGCGGGGACCGTCCCGTAAACCTGGGAGGAACTGACCAGGACCAGGCGAGCGGCGGGCAAAGTCCGGGCCAGGACATCGACCAGGTTGAGAACTCCCTTGGTATTGATGTCGAAGACCAGGTAAGGGTAATGCTCGGCGTAGGGGATATAGGCGACCGCCGCCAGGTGGAAAACCACCTCGGGGCGGCAGTCAGCCGCCAGCTTCTCCAAACCCCGGGGATCGAGAATGTCGAATTGGCGGAAGCGCAGCCGGGGACGGAGATGCTCGAGGTTGGACCGGGAAATGCCGGGTCGGTCGGTCCCGGTCACCTCCCAGCCCCGCTCCAGGAGAAGCTCGGCCAGATGGCTCCCGGCAAAACCCGCCACTCCGGTGATCAGTGCCCTCCCCTTCGTCTTCGGCGCGGTCATCTCCCGACGAATCCCCGCCGCGGCCTCAGGCGGAAATCACTCCCCGGGCAATCAGGGCCCGGACTTTCTCGACATCCGAATCCACCATCATTTCCACGAGCCCTTCGAAGGTGACCCCGGTTTCCCATCCCAGTTCCTTCCGGGCCCGGGAAGGGTCGCCCAGGAGGATGTGAACCTCGGCCGGGCGGTAGAAGGCCTGATCCTGAACCACGTAGTCCCGGTAATCGAGCCCGACGCGGGCGAAGGCCGTCCGGCAGAGTTCCTCCACCGAGTGGGTCTCCCCGGTGGCGATCACGTAGTCGCGGGGCCGATCCTGCTGGAGCATCAGCCACATCGCCTTGACGAAATCCCCGGCAAAGCCCCAGTCCCGTTTGGCCTGGAGGTTTCCCATCCGGAGTTCTTTCTGCAATCCGGCCTTGATCCGGGCCACCCCGTAAGAGACCTTGCGGGTGACGAACTCCAGGCCCCGGCGCGGGGATTCGTGATTGAAAAGGATCCCGGAAACGGCGAAGAGATCGTAGCTTTCCCGGTAATTGACCGTGATCCAGTGGCCGTAAACCTTGGCCACCCCGTAGGGGCTGCGGGGGTAAAAAGGAGTGCGCTCGGTCTGGGGGCTCTCCTGGACCTTGCCGAACATCTCGCTGGAGGATGCCTGGTAAAAACGAATTTTGGGGTCCACCTGGCGGATGGCCTCGAGCATCCGGGTGACTCCCAGGGCCGTCACTTCCCCGGTCAGGATGGGCTGGTCCCAGGAAACCGGGACAAAGCTCTGGGCCGCCAGGTTATAGACCTCGTCGGGGCGGCATTGCGAAAGCGACTTGACCAGGGAATTCTGGTCGATCAGGTCGCCCCCGATCAACTCGATCCCTTCCTTGATCAGGTGCTCGACCCGCTCCAGGTTCATGGTGCTGCTGCGGCGCTGCAAGCCGAAAACGCGATATCCCTTCTCGAGCAGGAACTCGGCCAGGTAGGAACCGTCCTGCCCGGTAATTCCGGTTATCATAGCTGTCTTCAAGATTCCGTCTCCAGGTTGGGCATTGGCTCTTCCAAAACGGGAACTTCATCTCCCGCGCCGCCGTCGTCGGCGGCTTGCGCCTTCTCCTCGGCCAGAAGCTGCTTGATCTCCGCCTCCACCGATTCCGCCTCGGCCAGGGAAAGCCCGGGATCCCTGATCACGAAAGTATCCCCCCTCTCGCGGTGTTCGTAAACGGTATAGAGGTTCCCCTCCTCGTCGCGCCCCCGCTGGCGCACGATCAGGATCTTCTTACGCTCCTGCAGGAGCCCGAGAATGTAACAGAGGTTGATGTGGCGCTCTTGGCGGGAGCGGATGTGCTTGTCCAGGAGGCGTTGGACCAGGTCTTTCTCGATCCTTTCGGTCTCCTCGCGGCGGCGGGAAAGCCGGCGGAAGGAAGCTTTCCAGTAGGCGGTCCCCGCCCGGCCCCGTCCCGCCTCCAGACCCTTTTCCTGCCAGCAGCGCTGGCAGTGGTCGGAGCGGACCGGCTCGGGCACGGTCAGGTCCAGAAAACAGTGGTAAGCCTGCCCGGTCTCGAAGGGAGCCTGGCAGGAACAGCAGGCCCGGCTCCTGGACCTGATCTCCCAGTTCTGCACTATCCTGGCTTCTCCTCGGAACCGGGGGCGGGATCATTCCCGGACTCGTCCCCGGAGCCGGATTCTTTTTTTTCTTCCCCCTTCGAGGTTTCGGCCGGGCCGGGTTCAGGGCGGGCTTTCTCCCGGACAAAGTTGAGCTGGAGGTCGCCGATGGCGGATTCGAGCAGCCGATCCTCGGGCTCGGAAAGATTGCCCCGGGTCTTATTCCTGATCATGATCAGGGTGTCGATGAAGCCCTGGGCGGCGTCCAGGTTCCGAGACGCCTCTCCCGTGGCCGGATCGGCCAGCTTGCCCATGCACTGGTAGGCCGAACTGGTGAACATGGAAACCAGGGAGACAAAGCGAAGCGAATCCATATCCACCCCTTGTGGTTTTTCTTTTCCGGTCATTTTTCCCTCCCGTCAATCTTTGCCTTCCCCCGACTCCCGGGGGCCGACCGTGACCAGGGCGTAATCTTCGGCAAGCAAATACTTTTTCGCAACCTCTTTCAGCTTTTCCGGGGTCACTTCCCGGATCCGGTCGGGATATTCCCGGTAAGAGCCGCTGCCCAAACCGTAAAGCTCGTCGAGGGAGGCGGTGAAAGCCAGGGCGTCGTTTTCCTCCTGGGCGAAGAGGTGCTGGCCGATAAGTTTGTTTTGCAGCACGCCCAGCTCCCCGGCGCCGATCCCCTCCTCCTGGAACCGCCTGATCTCTTCCCGGATGAGTTCCGCCACTTTTCTCCCCTCGCCGGGTGCGGTCTCGGCGTAGAAAACAAACCCTCCGGGCAACAGACCCAGGACCTGGAAGGCTCCCACGGAATAGACCAGCCCTTCCCGGGCCCGAATCTTAAGGAAAAGCGGAGAATTGAGGCCGCTGAAATACTCGGCCAGGATCTCCAGGGGATAGCGGTCGGGGTGGGATATCTCCGGGCCCGGGAACCCGAGCAAGACCGCCTCCTGCTCCGCTCCCTGCTTGACTCCCTCCTCCTCCCGGGCGGCCGGCGGAGACGCGGACAACTCCGGGGGAATCAGCCTCTCTCCCGGAGGCAAGGGACCCAGGTGCTTCTCGGCCAGCTCGGCCGCTTCCGCGGCGGGGACGGCCCCAAAAATCGCCAGCACTCCGTTGCCGGCGGTATAAATCCGGTCCCGGAAAGCCAGCAGCTCTTCCCGGTCCAGGGCGGCCACCGACTCCTCCGTTCCCGCGGGGGAAAGCCGGAAGGGACTGCCCGGGAAAAGCGCGCCCAGCAAAAGACGCCGGGCCAGGCCCGCCGGACGGTCGGTCTCCGAACGGATCTGGGCCAGGAGAACGGCCCGCTCGCGCTCCAGTTCCTCCCCGGGGAACGAGCTTTCCCGGAGAATCTCTCCCAGCAGCTCCAAGGAGGGCGCGAGACGGTCCGGGGAAACCGTCAGCCACGCCCCGCAACTGTTGCGCGCGGAAAAGGTCCCGAGCGCGCCCCCGTAATCCTCCACCGCGGCGGCCGTTTCCGCCCCGGAACGCCGGACCGTGCCCTTGAGCAGGAGCCGGGCAACCAGTTCGCCGGCGCCGTTGTCCTCCTCGGTCTCGGCCAGGACCCCGCCCCGAAAAACTATCCGGATGGAGACCAGGGGAAGGGAAAAATCTTCCCGGGCAAGGAGAACAAGGCCGTTGGAAAGGCGGCCGGGGACTATCTCGGGAGCGGGGGCGGCCGGGGCCGCGGCTTCCGCTTCTCCTCCGGAACCGGGCCGGATCGAGACCCGGGTCAGGTTGGCTTCGGCAAGATATTCCCGGGCGACCCGGCGGATATCGGCCGCGGAGACCAGGGAGATCCCCTGGAGATAGCGCCGGGAAAAATCGGCGCTGCCGGTATAAAGAAAATTGGAACCCAGATCCGAGGCCCTCCCCTCGACACTGGCGAGGGCGCGCAGATAATCCATGACCGCCAGCCGGCGCGCCTTGGCCAGTTCCTCCCCGGAAACTTCCTCCCGCCGGAATCCGTCCAGCACCTCCATTATTCCTCCCACGGCCGCATCCTCCCGGGAAGGCTCGCAGGCGGCGCTGACCGTGAAAAGCCCGGGATAAAAGGGCGTATAGGCCGAAGCCCCGATCTCCAGAACCAGCCCTTCTTCCTCCCGCAGACGCCGGTAGAGCCGGGAACTGCGCCCCTGCCCGGCCAGGATGGCCAGGACATCCAGGGCGTAAAGGTCCGGGTGATGAATGCCGGGAATATGAAAGCCCAGGGCCAGCCTGGTGTTGGCGACATCCATGGTTTCGGAAGCGATCCGGGGCGCGACTTGGGCGGGTTCCGGGGGCAGGGCGGCGGCAGGGTAGTCCCGGCGGGCATCGCCGGCAAAGATCTCCCCGGCGGCGGCCAAGAAACGCTCCGGATCGAGGTCCCCGGCGGCAACTAGGATCATGTTGTTGGGAACATACCAGCGGCGGTAATAGCCCTCCACCTCTTCCCGGGTCAGGTCCGAGAACGGCTCCAGGTAGCCGATCACCGGAAACCGATAGGGATGGACCAGGAAAGCCGTGGACCAGAGCAGCCGGTTCAGGCGCCGGGCCGGGTCGTCCATCCCCATCGCCATCTCTTGCCGGATGACCTCCTTTTCCCGGGCCATGGACTCGTCATCGAAATCTATCTCCAGAACCAGGCGGCGCAGAAGCCGCAGACCTTCCTCCCAGTTCGAGGACGGGAGGCGGATGTGATAGACCGTCCGATCCAGCGAGGTATAGGCGTTCACTTCCCCGCCCAGGGCCTCGACCGCCCCGGCGATTTCCCCGTCGCTTGATCCGCCGTGTCCCTTGAAGGCCAGGTGCTCGAGATAGTGGGAGATGCCGGACCCGAGTTTTCCCTCTTCATAAATGCTCCCGGCCCGAATCCAGATTTGCAGGGCGGCAACCGGATGGGAATGCTCCGGGTCCAGCAGGACTTCCATTCCGTTGGGGAGAGTACGCCGGAGCGCGGTCGAGAACGGAAGCGCCGCGGCCGCCGGGGGGGGAGCCGGGGTGAGCGGGGCGCACCCCGCGGCCAGGCCGAGGACAAGGAGCGTCCCGGGAAGAAGACGCCGGAACCGGTTCATTCGTTTTTCCCGCCCCCGAGCAGGGGGGCCTCGAAAGCGGCTTGGAAATCGTAACCGGCGCTGAAATCCTCCCGACTGTCCCGCTCGGTTTTACCCAGGAGGTTGCGCTCGACCAGGTTGAAGACGATCTCCCCGAAGTCCCGGCAGGCCAGCACCCCCCAGCGGTTGAAAACCTCCCGGCTCAAGGGCCCGTACTCCCGCAAGGCATAAACCCTGATCCCTTCCAGGAGTTCCTGGCCGCTGACATGCCGGCGCCGGGGCAAGCTTTCCTGAAGGAACTGCAGAGCCCGGTTGACGAAGAGGTAGGCCTCAAGATGATAGCGGGAATCTTCCCGGACCACCTGTTCCAGTATTCCTTCTCCCTCACTCATCGGAAAAAGAGGCCAGCATCAGCTTATACCGGCGCCGCCCGTCCGGGTCGAGGTTTTCGAAGTTCCTGGCCTTCAAATCCAGATAAGCCTTCTCGGCCGGCGAGGCCAGCAGCTTCATTTCCCGCAGAACCTGCTCCCCCCGGGCTTGGAGATAGTTATCCAACCCGGAGATCTCCTGGAGGCTGGCGCCCAGAAAACGCCGCAGAAAGCTCGTATCCTCCTGGAGAATCTGCTCGTGGTGAACGACAAAATCCACCGTGCGGGCGGAATCATGCATGAGCCTCAGGAAACGGGAAAAGTCCTCCTCGGCGGGGTCGGCTCCCTCCCCCCGGAGGGAAAAACGGGAGGCTTCCATGGTCCTCTCCAGCACCTCGACCATTTCCCGGATCAGCTTTTGCCTGGTCTTCAACGGCCTTCCCTCGAAGCCGAAACGGAGCAGACGGAGGAACTCGCCGTAGGCATGGTCGCGCCAGGCCAGATGGACCGGACGGTTAATTTCCACCTTACCCATTCCCTTCTTCTCCGTTGTCCCGCCCGCAGTCAGCGCCCGCCCCGGAGGACACCGCCACGGCGTGGGGAAGTATCCGGCTCAGAATTTCCCAGCACTCCCGAACGGCCCGGGGACTCCCGGGCAAATTGACGATCAAGGTTTTTCCGCGCAGCCCCGCGGCCATCCGGGAAAGCGCGGCCGTCTTCGAAGCCGAAGCCGCCCGCAGCGCCTCGGGAATCCCCGGCACCTCCCGCTCGAGCGCCTCCCGGGTGGCTTCCGGGGTAAGATCGCGGGGAGAAAGACCGGTCCCGCCCGAGGTCAGGATGACATCGAAACCGGCCCGGTCGGCCCAGTCCCTCAGCACGCTCCCGAGCGGCTCGCGGCCGTCGGGAAGCAGTTTCCGTTCCCCCAGTTCCCAGCCCTCCCGGAGGACCATCTCCTCCAGGAGGGGCCCGCAGAGATCATCCCTCTCCCCGGCCCGGCACCGGTCGCTCAGGATCGCTATCCCCACCCTCACCGGAGCCTCTCCTTGGTCTTGGATGTCACCCTGATCCCCTCGATGGTCATCTCCCGGTCCGCGGCCTTGGCCATATCGTAAACCGTGAGGGCGGCGGCCGCGACCGCGGCCAATGCCTCCATTTCCACCCCGGTCCGGGCCTCGGTCGCCACCTCGCTCCGGATCGCCACCCGGGAGCGGGCGAAGTCGGCCTCGACTTCGAGCGCGATCGAGTTCAGAGGCAGGGGATGGCAGAGCGGGATCAGTTCCGCGGCCCGCTTGGCCCCCATGATCCCGGCCAGCCGGGCGGCGTTGAAGAGATCGCCCTTGGCCAGTTCCCCCCCCGCGGCCAGGGCGAGAGTGGCGGGGGCCATGCGGACAAAACCCTCGGCC
>CAZIEA010000045.1:14251-14741 GCA_964538495.1 uncultured bacterium
TCCGGGTGGTGGTTTTTTGGGGGGGGTGTGGGGTTTGGCATAGAGCATAGGGCATAGAGCATAGAGTTGCAAAAACCGTAATCCGTGATCAGTAAACCGTAATCCGTCGCCTGAATTGGCGTGGATTGGCGAGATTCGCGGTTCAATCTGTGAAATCTGTGGACGAATCAGTTCCCTTGGCGTCTCGGCAGTCTTGGCGCTAATTTAAATTCTTAGGATATTACACCGGCCCCGGACGGGCAAGGAGGGATCAGCCCCCGATGGCCGACATTCCCCGCCTCCGCCCGGCGCGCAGGTCAAAGCAATGCCGGGGCGGCTTGGCCGCCAGGGCCCGCCGGAAGACCTCAGCGGCATCGCCGCCGCCCCGGAGGACCTCCTTGAGATTGAACTCGGTTTCCGAGGCCAGGCAGGGCCGGAGCCGGCCGTCCGCGGTCAGGCGCATCCGGTTGCAGCGGGAACAAATCTCGCCCGTTAGGGGGGAGATGAAACC
>CAZIEA010000046.1:0-6604 GCA_964538495.1 uncultured bacterium
CCCTGCCGGTCTCGGAATTCAACGCCGCCGACCTGCGCGCGGCCGGTTTCAAACGGGTCGAGGTCCTTCCCTTCCCCCTGGTGGAGAGCTCGGTCCGGGGCCCGGTCGACCCGAAAATTTTATCTCTGGCCGCCGGCGGCCCGGTAGTGCTCTTTGTCGGCCGCCTGGTCCCCAACAAGCGCCAGGACCTCCTCATCCGGGTTTTTCAGGCCTACCGCGGCCTCTTCGCCCCTGAGGCCAAGCTCTTCCTGGCCGGTGCGGCCCCGATTGCCTCTTACGCGCGCCACCTGCGCGCGCAGGCGGAGTCGGGGGGAAGTCAGGGCATTTTCCTCCTGGGGAAAACCTCCCCCGCGGCCCTGCGCGCGCTTTACCGTTGCGCCGGGCTCTTCCTCTGCCTAAGCGAGCACGAGGGGTTTTGCGTCCCCCTGCTGGAAAGCCTCCAGGCTTCCGTCCCGATCCTGGCTTACGCCGCCGGGGCCGTGCCCGAGACCCTGGGGGGGGCGGGAATCCTGGTGGAGCGCCGGGACCCGCAGGAGCTTGCCGTCCTCATCGCTCGGATCCTTTCCGAGAAAAACCTGCGGGAGCGGCTCCTGGCCGGCCAATCCCGGCGCCTGGCCGAACTCCGCTCCTTCCCCTTCCCCTCCCGCCTCCTTTCCCTTCTGGATGAGACTAAAAATGCCGTGCATTTTTAGTCTCATCCAAGATCCGAAAGTAGGTCGCCCGGGAAATTCCCAGAAATTCCGCTATCTGTTCGGGAAGAAAACCTCTGGCTTCAAGCTGCTCAATAACAAAAAGTCGACTTTCCGGCAACGGCTGGCTTTTCCCTCTCCCCGGCTGAGAAATTTCCCGCACCATCTGCTCTAATTCCTCGTCTGAAGCCATCGTCGCGGAAACGCCCGAGAGTTGTTTCCGAGACATCCGGATCAGGCCAAACGCCCGGTCGAACAGGATTTTCATTGCCATCCTGCCGGACGCTTTTTCTATCGTCTCGCCTTCCCCGGCAGCGACTGCTTTTCCACAAAGAGACTGATAAAGAGAAACCTGGGTCCGGCGATCTTTCCCCAGGACACCGAGGACAAAAGAGGAGTCGATAAAAGATTCCGGAGGATCTTCGCGGAAGTAGAGCTGCCATGAGGACCACCTGTATTCCGGGATTGAACCCGCCAGGCCAGCCCGGACCGGGTTAAGGTGAATATAAATCGAGACGCTCAAGAGGTAATTATCATTAAGACAGGCCACCTGCCGGAAACTTGAGGAAAAGAGATGTCCCCGGCGGCTGTATTTACGATTAAAATATACGGCGTACCGATGGAATAGAATTTTTGAAAACCGGGAAAGGTTCGGAACCTGTTGCTGGAGGAGTATATGAGCGTGGTTGCTCATGTTGCAGAAGGCCAGTATCTTAACCTTGTGTTCAGAGGAAACCTCCTTGAGCAGCCCGAGGTAATAGAGATGGTCTGCATCCTCTAAAAACATGGGATCCCGGCCGGCGGCATGCTGGGTAATATGGGAAACCAGTCCGGGTTTATCCAATTTACGCCGGGTGCGGAAAGCCGCCCGACGCCGCCGATCTTTGATCATTGGTGGTTTGTCATTCATGCCCCAATGATACTAAAAATGCATGGCATTTCAAGTATCAAATGAGACTAAAAATGCCATGCATTTTTAGTCTCAAAACCCGGGGGACAACGTGCGCGGGCCGAATTCATTAAGCCGATTCCTTTTAGTTGCCCTCATATTGTTTTTTGTCGCCGGAAACTCGATCTGGGTTCTCCTTGACGGGCGACTGCCGTTATTTGATGAATACGAATATTATGCTTTCAGCATCAACATCCACAAAACCCTGATTCCCTTCCAGCCGTTAAGATTTCTTTCCGTCGTTACCGGTTCTCCCGGCGAAAGGCCTCCCGTATATCCAGTCTTCATCAGCGTCTTTTTGCTGATGGGGGGAATCTCGTATGGCGCCGCCCTCCTGACCAACTCGTTGCTGGGAGCAGCAGCTATATATCTGACTTATAAGATCGGGGTTTTGCTGGAGAACATCGCCGTCGGTCTTTTCGCCGCGTGTTTGCTCGTATTATTTCCATACTTCTTCAATGGATCTCATCGTCTCTTATCGGAAAACTGTCTCATTGTTTTTGTAGCACTCAACATCCTCCTTTTGCTCGGCTCCAGGGAATTCAGGCGCCGGGATTTTTCGGTATTATACGGTCTTTCCCTGGGTATCGGGATGCTGGTAAAGCAGTCCTTCGCCCTTTTTGCAATTACTCCTTTGCTCCTTAGCATAATTCCGGTTTTCCCCTCCGGCAAAATCTCCCGTGGCAACTTGTTTATCTCCCTGCTCTTGGCCTTCTCCGTGGCCGCCCCCTATTATTTTGTCCATTTTCAGGATTTTGAAACGCTGCACCGGCTTAACAAGGTCCAGAATTCATTGGTTTCATCCGCTGATATTATTAGTTTAACAAGCTTATTCTGGGCCCTGACCGCTCTGGAAAAATCCCTGGGCATTATTTTCTTTTTATTGCTGATAGCGAGTTTTGCATTTTGGATAAGAAACATGAAAAAAGATAACTATCTTGTCTTGGGCTGGCTGGTCGGAGGATTCATTTTGACGTCGCTGATCGTCAAGAACCGGGACCGTCATCTGGCCCCCCTCTTGCCGGGGGCGGCCTTATTTATCGCCTTGGCCTGGAATAAATTGAGAAAACCCTCCTCAAAGCGGATTATCGTCGCCGTCTGCCTTTTCAGCGGATTATTTATATATATGCGTTCCAATTGGGCCTTCGCGCAGCGGCTTGTTCGACTCCCCGCAAAAGCCGTTGAATTACCATGGCATGGCTACTATTTCGAAGTTTTGCCTGGCGCAAATTCTCCTTTAGTCGCGGACCATGACTGGAAAGTTGAAACAATTTTAAATGAAATTACCAGCGACACAAACAGCAGGGCGGCCCAGGTCCTGGTTATTCCCTACTTGAGACCGTTTAACGCCGATCAATTTCATGTCAGAGCATTATCTTTGTCCCTGCCTTTAAAAATCACTCGCCCAAGTTGGCGGGTTTTCCGCCTGAATTTCTGGGCCCTGCTAAAATCGGATTATGTTATAACTAAAACCGGGCAGGTCCGTCTGCGATACACGGAACCGGATTTTCGCCGGGAGATGGCCGATTTCGTAGAGCGCGGCGAATCGGTTTGGGCGAAAAACAATGAAATTATGGGCGAGTGGAAGCTGCCCGACAGAAGCGTAGCCCGGGTTTATCGACGTATTCGCCCGGCAACAAGTGAAGAGTTGAGGCAGGTTCATGACTGGGCCAAGTCAATTGACCCGAGGATCCAACCCGACAGCGACGCCTGGCAACCCGACCGATACTAACTGTGACTCCTGACTCCTGACTCCTGTTTCCTGTATCCTGGATTTAACAACGATAACGATAGCGAATTGAACTACATGTCCTACATGCTCTACATGGTTGAAAAGGCGGCGGTTCTACATGTCTACATGTGAATGAGACGGGCAGCGTGATGAAAAGGGAAATCCATCAGATCCTGCCCAGCCTGGAGGAAGGCGACGCCATCGGGGACTATGCCCGGCGCCTGCGGGGCCTGTTGCGGAAAGAGGGGTTCGAGTCCGAAATCTTCGTCTTCCGGCGCCGACAGGGGCAGGCCGGCTGCTTTCCCCTCTCCCAGCACCACTCCCGGCCCGGGAGCGGGCTTATCTTTCACACCGCGATCGGCTCCCCCCTGGCCGCTTACTTTGCCGCCTCGAGAGCGCGCAAGGTCCTGGTCCACCACAACATCACCCCCGCCGCCTGCTTCGCCGGGCACGAACCCGAGGACGCCTGGCTGGCTTTCCTGGCCCGGCGGCAACTGGCGGAGCTGGCGGGGAAAGTTGACGCCGCCGTGGCCGACTCGGCCTTCAACGCCCGGGAGCTGGAGAGCCTGGGCTATCCCCCCGCCCGGGTGATCCCCCTCCCCTTCGACTGGGAGAAGCTGGGGGCGGAACCGGACCGGGAAACCTTGGAGCGCATGGAGGACGGGAAAACCAACATCCTCTTCGTGGGCCGCGTCGCCCCCAACAAGGGCCAGGACGAGCTGGTGGAGGTCTTCGGGCTTTACCGCGAGCTTTTCCACCCCTCCTCCCGCCTGATCCTGGCCGGAGAAAAGGAGCATTACGGTTCCTACGCCGCCCAGATCGAGCGGGCAATCCGCCGGCGGGGACTGGAAGACGCGGTGGAAATGCCCGGAAAAGTCTCCGCGAGCGTCTTGCGCGCCTTTTACCGCTCCGCGCACCTCTTCTTCTGCCTGAGCCGCCACGAGGGCTTCGGGGTCCCCCTGGTGGAATCTCTTTTCTACCGGGTCCCGGTCCTGGCCCGGGAGGCCGGGGCCGTGGCCGACACCCTGGGGGGGGCCGGGCTGGTGGTGGGGGACGCCGCGGCCCCGGAGCTGGCCGCCCTGGTCCACCTGCTCCTGACCGACTCTTCCCGGCGGGAAAAAATCCTCATCGCCCAGGACGCGCGGCTGGAGTGGTTCCGCCGCTTCCCCTTCCGCCAAGCCTGGCTGGAGGTGCTGGCGTCGCTTTGGGAATGAGCGATTTTGGGCTATACTTTGGCTGAACTGCAGGCTGAAGGAACTGCCGCACTGTTCACATGTAGACATGTAGGACATGTAGAAAATCTGCTTTTTTCACGCAAAGGCGCAAAGACGCCAAGACGCAAAATTTGGTTTTGTTTTTCTGGCCCTATGCCCTATGCCCTATGCTCTATGCTAAAACGTCCATAGATTTCACGGATTTTACCTTCATGTTCTTCATGGTAAAAAAAAAGCAGTTCTCTGTGGCCGGTAAATCGGGAATAGCCATGCTGAAGAGGATACTGGAACTGAGGCGCTGGGGGGACCTGATCCGGAACATGGTCCTGCGCAACCTCCGGGTCCGCTACAAGGGCTCGGCCCTGGGCTTTCTCTGGACCATGCTCAGCCCGCTGTTCATGATGCTGATCTACTTCGTCTTCCTGCGCCTGCTTAAGATCAGGATCGAGCTCCCGGAACTCCTGACCGGGATCCTGGCCTGGAGTTTCTTCTCCACCTGCCTTTCCGACTCCGTCGCCGCCATCACCGCCAGCCCTTCCCTGATCAAGCGGACCGCTTTCCCCAAGCTGGTCTTCCCGGTTTCCATGATCGCCGCCAACCTGATCAACTTCCTGCTTTCCCTGGCGGTCCTGGTCCTCTTCATCGCCGGCTACGCCGTCTTCACCGGCTATGCCGTCGGGGCCGGCTGGGGCCTGCTCGCCCTCCCGGCCGTGGTCGGGCTCAATCTGCTTTTGCTTTTCGGGCTCTGCAACTTCTTTTCCTGCCTCAACGTCTACTTCCGGGACATGGAACACCTGATGGGGATCTTGCTCCTGAGCTGGTTTTTCCTCACCCCGGTGATGTACCCGATCGAAAAGGTGACCGAGAGCCGGTCCGGGGATCTGCTGCTCAACCTCTACTGCCTCAATCCCATGGTCCCGGTGGTGACCCTCTACCGCTGGGTATTCCTGGGCAAGATCCCCCCGCTGGTCGCGGGTTTCTGGGTCTCCATCGGAATCACCCTGCTCCTGGCCTTGGGCGGAACCGCTTTCTTCCTCAAGCGCGAACCCTTGTTTGCCGACGAGATGTAGCCGTGGACGCCATCCGGGCCGAGAAAATGGGCAAGAAGTTCCGCCTCCGCCATTCCGCCGGGGAGGCGCGGGAAAAAGCCTGGCTCCGCCGCCTTCTGCAGAAGGAAAGCCGGGGCGATTTCTGGGCCCTCCGGGACATCGATCTCGCCGTCCGACCCGGGGAAGTCGTGGGGGTGATCGGCCCCAACGGGAGCGGCAAGACCACGCTGCTTTCCATCCTGGCCGGGACCATGGTCCCTTCTTGCGGGGAACTGAAGGTGAACGGATCCGTAAGCAGCCTGCTGGAGTTGGGGGCGGGCTTCCACCCCTACCTGACCGGGAAGGAAAACATCTACCTCAACGGCTCGATCCTGGGAATGAGCCAGGCGCAAATCCGCCGGAAATACGACTGGATCGTCGAGTTCTCCGGCCTGGGGGAGTTCATCGAGAGCCCTCTCCAGGCTTATTCCTCCGGGATGGCGGTCCGCTTGGGGTTCTCGGTGGCGGCGGCCGCCGACCCCGACGTCCTGATCGTGGACGAGGTCCTGGCGGTGGGGGACGAGTCTTTCCAAAAGAAAAGCTCCCGCCAGATGCGCCATTTCCGGGACGAGGGCAAGACCATCGTGGTGGTTTCCCACGACCTCAACCTGATCCGGGATTTCTGCCGGCGGGTCGTCTACCTGCGCGGCGGGCGGGTGGTCTGCGACGGCCCGGCCGAGGACTCGGTCGGCCATTACATCCGCGACGTCCAGGAAGGCCTGCTCAAGGGGGGGGCCGGCCTTAAGGTCAGGCACGAGTGGGGGACCCGGGAGGCGGAGATCGTCTCGGCGGAGCTCCTGAACTCCCGGGGGGAACCCGCCGTTCAGTTCCTCTCTCCGGAGGACATCACGGTCGAGGTGGGCTTCCGGGCGGCCCGGGAACTGCCCGACCCCGTCTTCGGCTTCGCCATCCACGACGCAGCCCACGTCCTC
>CAZIEA010000046.1:6625-14081 GCA_964538495.1 uncultured bacterium
ACACCCAGCTCGGCGGCGCCAGGATCCCGAAAATCTCCGGGGCAGGACGGGTCCGCTTCCGGCTGAAAGCCCCGCCCCTGCTGACCGGGAGCTACCTGCTCTCTCTCTCCATCCACTCCGGCGACCACCTCACCACCTACCACCGCCAGGAGTTCTGTTATCCCTTCGCGGTCGTCTCCTCCCGGAGGGCCGAGGGAATTTTCAGCGTCCCGGTGGAGTGGGAATTCGACCGGGAAACCCCAAAGGGGGGAAAACCATGACCTTGAGCATCGCCACCGGCGGGATCGACCCGGAAGCGATCATGGCCGAGATCCGCAAGCGCGTTAAAGAGCGCAAGGAATCCGGCGGATACCGGGCCTACGACCTGGCCGCGGTCCGGGCCCGGGAACTAGACAACATCAGGATCGATTATGAACGCCTCTCGGACTGCCTGCCCGATCTCTGGCGGGCTTCCAACGTGGATCTGGGCGACTTCCCCATTCCCGCCAAGACCCCCGGGCTCGGGGTCCCGGTCGCGGCGCTGAAAAAAGTCATCTGGAAGCTGCTCAAGTTCTACACTTTCCGGCTCTTCTCCCAGCAGAAGGAGTTCAACGCCCGCGCCGCCGTCCTGCTCCAGGCGGTCATCCTCCGTTACGAAGGCCGGATCGCGGACCTCGAAGAGCGGATCGGGCGCCTGGAGAAACGGGACCGGAGGGAATGAGCGGAGGGCTGAAAATCGCCTTCACCTGCCCGCGCTACCGGGCGGGTTCGGCGGGGGGAGCCGAGACCCTGACCCGGGAATGGGCCGAGCGCCTCGCCCGGCGCGGGCACCATTGCCAGGTCCTCACTTCCCGTTCCCGCAGCAACCTCTCCTGGGAAAACGAGTTGCCGGGCGGCCAGGAGGAAATGGACGGGGTCCTGGTCCGGCGCTTCGACCTGGAATATTCCCCCCCCCTCCCGGGGAAGCCCCAGCCGGTGGGGAGGCTCCTGGAAACCCCCTCCAGCCCCGCCCTGCAGGCCTTCATCCGGGAGAACCTGGAAAATTTCGACCGCTTCGTCTTCGCCCCTTATCTTTTCGGCCTGACCGCTCCGGGAATCGCGGCCACGGGAAAAAAGTCGGTCCTGGTCCCCTGCCTGCACGACGAGCCGGGAGCTTACCTCCCCGGGGTCAAGACCATGTTCGCCACGGCCGGCCGGATCCTTTTCAACAGCGCTCCGGAAGAAAAGCTCGCGCGCGCGCTTACCGCTTTCCCTCCGGAAAACGCCGCGGTCGTCGGGCTCGGGATCGAGCCCCCGGAGAAAATTTCCGGGGAGGACTTCCGGCGCAAGTTCGGGCTCCCGCGCCCCTTTCTGCTCTACGCCGGGAGGCGCGAGCCCGGCAAGGGCATCCCCCTGCTGGTGGAATATTTCCGCGCCCTGATCCGGCACCGCGACCCGGGCCTGGACCTGGTCCTGGCCGGAAGCGGGGAGGTGGAATTGTCGGAAGCGGACCGGGGGCGCATCCGCGACCTCGGCTTCCTGGAGGAAGCCGACAAGTGGAACGCTTACGCGGCCGCCAACGTCTTCTGCCAGCCCTCGACCCACGAGAGCTTCTCGATCGTGCTCCTGGAAGCCTTCGCGGCCGGGACTCCCGCCCTGGTCAGCGCCCGCTGCGAGGTCACCCGCGAGCACTGCCGCCTCTCCGGCGGCGGCCTCTGGTTTTCCGATTACCCCGAGTTCGAGGAAGCTCTCTGGCACCTGCGCGAAAACCCCCCAACCGCCCGGGCCCTGGGCGCGGCCGGGAAAGCCTACGTGGAAAGACAATACCGCTGGGAAAATATCCTCCCCCGCCTGGAGAGGGCGCTGACCGGCGAACCGGAAAAGGAGAAGCGGGATGAGCGCTGAGCGCCCGGCCGTCCACCAGCTCCTGGCCGGCTTCATGCCCGGCGACGGGATCAGCGACTTCGCCCGGGAGCTGCAGAAAATCTTCCGGGGCTGGGGACTGGACTCGGAAATCTTCGTCAGCGCCGGTCACATCGACCCCCGGGTCCGGGACCTCTGCCGCCCCTGGGGCGAGCACCGGCTCCTCTCCAAAGCCGAAAACATCCTCATCCACCATTTCGGGATCGGGGACCGGGCCGGGGACTACTTCGGCTCCGTCCCCGACCGCAAGGTCATGATCTTTCACAACCTGACCCCGCCGGAATACTTCGACGTCCTCCTGCCCGAAACCGCCACCTACCTGCGGGAAGGGCAAAGGCAGCTTCAGGGCCTCCGGGACAAGGTGGACCTGAGCCTGACCCACTCCGAGTTCAACCTGGCCGAACTCCGGAGGCGGGGCTTCTCCCCCGTCGGCTTCATCCACCAGCCCATCGACCGTGCCCGGCTCGAACTGCCCCCGGACCCCGGGGTCGAGCGGCGGTGGGGCCGGAAACCCGGGGACCTGCTTTTCGTGGGCCGGATCGCGCCCAACAAGCGCTTCGAGGATTTGCTGGCGACCTTCGCCTATTACCGGCGCTTCGTCATGCCCGAAGCCCGGCTCTTCCTGGTCGGGGACGCTGCCAGCACCGGTCCTTACCTGGAGCACCTGAAAAAAATCATCGCCGCCCTCGAGCTCGACGGGGTGGTCTTCACCGGGCACACCAGCCACGCCGAGCTCCTGGCCTACTACCGCCTGGGCAGGGTCTTCCTCTGCCTGAGCGAGCACGAGGGGTTTTGCGTCCCGGTGCTCGAGGCCATGCATTTTAACCTGCCGGTGGCGGCCCGGGCCGCCGGGGCCGTGCCCGAGACCTTGGGCGGGGCCGGGGTCCTGATCGAAGAGTTCGACCCGGCCGAGACCGCCGAGCTCCTGGGGTTGCTGGCGGCGGACGGGCCCGTCCGGGAAAAAATCGTCGCCGGCCAGCGGGCCCGGCTGGAAGCCTACCACTCCCTCAGCCTGGAGAAGACCATCCGGGAAAATCTCTCCCGGTGGCTGGAGCCGCGATGATTCCGGAAGCTTTCGCCGCCCTCTTCCAACGACGCCGGCTGCTCCGGGCCCTGGTCCGGCGGGACCTGATCGGGCGCTACCGCGGGTCCGCCCTGGGCACGATCTGGGCCCTGGTCGAGCCCCTGGCCCTGCTGGGCATCTATCTCCTGGTCTTCGGGGTCCTGATGGGCCTGGGCGGGAAGGAGGGGATGGCCGGCTACGCCCTGGAAGTCTTCTGCGGGATCCTGGTCTGGATCCCCTTCTCCGAAACCCTCAACCGCGCCACCACCATCCTCTGGGAGAACACCACCCTGGTCAAGAAGGTGATCTTCCCCCAGGAAGTCCTGCCCCTGCACATAGTTTTCTCCTCCCTGCTTAACCAGGCTCCGGGCTGGGCCATCCTGCTGGCGGCCGCCGCGGCCCGGGGCGCCCTCCACCCCTCCTGGCTCCTCTTTCCCCTCTTGCTGCTGCCCCCCGCCCTGCTCACCGCCGGGCTCGCTTTTTTCGTGTCCGGAACCAGCCCCCTGATCCGGGATATCAAGCAGTTCACTTCGCTCGCGACCTTGTGCTGGATGTTTCTCACCCCCATTTTCTATCCGGAAAGCCTTTTCCGAGGGCGAACGGCTCTCTGGATCACGGTCAACCCCCTGGCCGCGATCATCCACAACTTCCGCCTCGTCCTGCTCCGGGGGGATCTCCCCGACTGGGGGATGTTCGCCTACACCCTGGCCCTGGGCCTCGGGCTCTACCTGGGGGGATACCGTTTCTTCGCCCGGACCCGGAAACTCTTCCCGGACCTGATCTGATGAGCGCCGCGGCCCTCATTCTCAAAAACGTCTCCAAGAGCTTCCCGGACTTTTCTTCCCCCCTGGAGAGGGCAAGGGCGGTCCTGCGGGGCTCGGCCCGGCCCCGGAGCGGGGATTTCTTCGCCCTCCGGGACATCAGCCTGGAAGTGGAAGCCGGGACCACCCTGGGGGTCCTGGGCCAGAACGGCTCGGGTAAGTCCACCCTCCTGCAGATCATGGCCGGGATCATGCTTCCGAGTTCGGGAACGGTGGAAACCCGGGGCCGGATCTCGACCATCCTGGAGCTGGGGGCTGGTTTCAATCCCGACTTCACCGGGCGCGAAAACGTCTATCTCGGCGGGCACATCCTGGGGATGTCCCCGGAAGAGATCGCCGGAAGGATGGAGGCAATCGAGAAATTCGCCGAGCTCGGGGCCTTCATCGACAAGCCGACCCGAATCTACTCGAGCGGAATGTACGTCCGGCTCGCGTTCGCCGTGGCCGTCAACCTCGACCCGGACATCCTCCTGATCGACGAGGTCCTCGCGGTCGGAGACACCTATTTCCGGCACAAGTGCGTGCGCCGGATCCGCGAACTCCAGGAGGCGGGCCGGACCATCGTCTTCGTCACCCACGACGTGGAAGGGATGCGCAACATCTGCAAGCGCGCCGTGATCGTGGACAAGTCGCGCCTGATCGCCGACGGCGGGGCGGGCGAGATCGCCATTCAATACATGGCCATGATCGACCAGCGGGAAAAGCTCGCCGGGGTCGAGCCCCCCGGAGATCTTCCCGCGCCGGAAATCGAGTACGCGCGTTACGGCTCCGGCGAGGCCCGAATCGAAAACATCTCGATCACCGACGCCGAAGGAAAACCGACCCTGTGCTTCCGCGCCCCCCAAGAGATGGTCTTCCGTTTCCGGGTCCGTTTCCGGACCGAGGTCAGGGGGTTCGTCCTCGGCAACATCCTGCGCAACCGCTACGGGATCGACGTCTTCGGGATGAACAACCACTGGCTGGGGATGCCCCTGGAGGATTTCGGCCCGGGAGAAGAGGTCGAGGTCGTCTTCCGCCAGCCCGCGGCCCTGGCTTCCGGAACCTACAGCCTCAACCCGGCCGCCTCCGCCCACCTGGGGGGCGAGGAATACCGGTTCCTGGACTGGATCAACCACGCCGCCGTGATCACGGTGGAAAACCCGACCCGCCTGGCGGGCTACGTCGAGCTCCCCTGCCGGATAAGCGTTGAAAAAATTCCCCCCCGCGTTTAGGTTTACCGTGTGAAAGGGTTCTGGGTTCTGGGTTCTGGGTTCAGGGTTCAGGCAACCTCGTAATCCGTAATCAGTAATCCGTAATCCGTCGAAAACCGGGATACAGGAAACAGGAGTCAGGATTCACGAAAACCAGTGAGCAGTTAGCAGTAAGCAGTCGCTTGACGCTATGCGCTTTGCGCTATGCCGATTACGATTACGACCACGACAACGATAACGAATTAAACTACATGTCCTACATGCTCTACATGGTTGAAAAGGCGGCGGTTCTACATGTCTACATGTGAATGCAACGTCAGTTCCTTCAGCCTTCAGCCTAATTTCCAGCCGTAAGCAAAGGAGAACGCAGTGAAAGTACTGGTCACCGGCGGCGCCGGCTTTATCGGCAGCTACATCGTGGACCGCCTGCTCGACGAGGGGCACCAGGTCCGCATCTTCGACAACATCGAGCCCCAGGTCCACCCGGGCGGGAAAGTCCCCGATTACCTCAACCCCGGAGCCGAGTTTGTCCGGGGCGACGTCCGCGACTACGAGGCCCTGGCCAAGGCCGTGGACGGGGTGGAGGTGATTTTCCACGAGGCGGCCATGGTCGGGGTGGCCCAGTCCATGTACCAGGTCTCCCGCTACATGGAAGTCAATACCCTGGGGACCGCCAACCTGCTCGACATCCTGGTCAACCGCAAGAACAAGGTGCGCAAGCTCATCGTCCCCTCCTCCATGAGCACTTACGGGGAAGGCGCCTACGACTGCCCCGGCTGCGGCCGGGTTTTTCCGAAACTGCGCACCGAGGAGCAGATGGCCTCCGGGGACTGGGAAGTGCACTGCCCCAAGTGCGGCAAGATCGCCGCCGCCGTCCCCACCCCGGAGACCAAGCTCCAGGAGATCAACTCCATCTACGCCCTGGCCAAGAAGGACCAGGAGGAGATGACCCTCAACATCGGCGTCACCTACCGCATCCCGGTGGTGGCCTTGCGCTACTTCAACGTCTTCGGCCCCCGGCAGTCCCTTTCCAATCCCTATACCGGGGTGGCCGCCATCTTCATGAGCCGCCTCAAGAACAACCACCCCCCGGTCGTCTTCGAGGACGGCCTCCAGAGCCGGGACCTCATCTCGGTCCACGACATCGCCCGGGCCAACCTGATGGTGATGGAGGACGAGCGGGCCGACTATGGGGTATTCAACGTCGGGGCCGGGCGCCAGATCACCGTGCGCGGCCTCGCCGAGACCCTGGCGGAGGTGATGGGGGTCGAGATCGCCCCCGATGTCCTGGGCAAGTTCCGCAAGGGCGACGTCCGGCACTGCTTCGCCGACATCTCCAAGATCAGGGCCGCCGTCGGGTTCGAGCCCGCCGTCTCCCTGGACGAGGGGATGAAGGAGCTGATCGCCTGGAGCGAGTCGGCCGCGTCCGCCGACATGGTGGACAAGGCCACCCGGGAGCTGATGGAAAAAGGCCTGGTCGGGTAGCCCCGGTTCAAGGGCGCCGGCGAGCCACCCCCAGGACCCCGTTGGCGGGGACGACCTTTTCCCGGAGCAGGGTCTTTTCCAGGAGCAGGCAGAAATCCAGGATCATCCGGTCCTCCTCGCGGGCGGCGTCGAAGTTGCCGACGATATTCATGAACAGCGGCATCAGGATCGCCCCCCCATATTGCCGGCGAGCCGCGAGCTGGAAGTAACGCTCGACCAGGGGAATGATCTCCTCCGAACGCACCCCCTCGCTGGGGTCGATCTCGATCATCTTCTCCACCGGGAACCGCTCTTCCCGGACCTTGGGAAGGCCGTCCCGAACGCTGATCCGGTAGCGCTCGGGCAGGATCCCGAGGACTTCGTTCACGATCTCCAGGACCCGGTCGCTCCACTGCATCCGGTTGGGCCCGACGTATTCGTCGAAGACCAGCCAGCCGCCGGGCTTAAGGGAGGCGGAGACCTGCGCCAGGAGGTGTTCGAGGTTTTCCACGTGGTGCAGGGCGGCCACGCTCACGGCGAAGTCGTAGGCCTCCTTCGGCAACTCGACGGTATTGGCGTCGGCGAGGCGGTACTCGATCCCGCTCAGGCCCTCCTTGGCCGCCAGCTCGGAGGCCCACTCCAGGCAGGATTCCGAAGTGTCGAAAGCGTCCACCCGGGAGGCAAACCCCATCGAGACCAGCCGCCTTTCCCAGAACCCGGTCCCGCAGGAAAGGCTCAAGGCCCTCTTCGCCTTCTCTTTCACGAAGGTCCGAAAGAACCAGTCAATCGGGGTGTCCTGCCGGCGGCCGCTGATCGGCTCCATCACCGCCCTTTCCCAGAGGTAGAGGTTCTCGAAGAAAAGGACTCCCGGGGGCATCGAGACCGAGCGGTCGGATTCGCCCCGCTCCCGGGCCCGGCGCACCGAGCCGTCCCAGAACTCCCGGGCGGGTTTCTTTTCCGCGGATTCGTTCATGACCGCAAAATCGCTCCTTTCCAGGCCGCGCCCAGCTCCCGCCCATCGTCGCCCAGGCCCAAGT
>CAZIEA010000046.1:14091-14736 GCA_964538495.1 uncultured bacterium
GGAACCGCCGTGGCGTCAGGCCGGAGCAAGAGCACGCGCGGGCCGAAAGCGGAATTTATATTATAGCGGAAAACCCGATCCCCGATCCAGTTCAGCCGCCAGCGCCCGATCTCCTTCCCGTCCAGCCACACCGTCCCCGAGCGGCAGAGCCGTCGGGAGGGAAGAGTCAGGACCAGCTCCAGCCGGCTCTCCCCGCTGCTTTCCAGCAAGATCGTCCCCTCCTTCCGGCTCCAGCGGAAGGGAAGCCCCTCCGGGGGGTGCCAGCCGGTCCCAAGCGCGATCCCGAAACGGTCGTGCCGCCCGCTCCAGGCCCAGGAGGCCCGGCGCCGGGGCCGAAAAAGGGGGCGCAAGGAGCAGCGGGCGCAGGGGCCGGGGGGCCGGGAGGTGAGCAGAGCCCGGCGGAAGCGGCGAAATTTTTCCCCGGCCCAAATTTCCGCCAGGGAGGCCTCGCCCAGGCGGCCCAGCTCTTCCCGAACCGCCGGGCAGGGAAAAACTTCCCCCCGGGCGGAAATGAAAGCCCGGTCCCAGGGATAAAGGCAATCCCGCAGTGAGCAATCCTCTTCTTCCGGCGGCGCCGGAGAGGGCAGGAAATCTTCCGGCGCGACCCGGCGGCGGAGGAAATCCGCCGGACGCCGCCGCTCCGGC
>CAZIEA010000047.1:0-11560 GCA_964538495.1 uncultured bacterium
CCCCCGCCTCCCCCCCTCCGGAGCCGGGCCCCAGTCCACCAGAATGAACTCTCCGGGAATATT
Organism: uncultured bacterium; assembly: GCA_964538495.1. Classification (GTDB taxonomy): domain Bacteria; phylum Auribacterota; class Erginobacteria; order Erginobacterales; family DAOSXE01; genus CAZIEA01. Next base: position 64 of record CAZIEA010000047.1, read on the forward strand.
GACCCCAAGATAAGTCATGGCCAGGTGCAGAAGCAGCCCGCCCACGTAAAGTCCGCTCAAAATCCTGATCAGGAAAAACGCCTTACGCCGGCGGCCACGGCGGAACAGATAAAAGGCCAGGACATAGGTCGGAAGCCCGAGAAAAAAATTCCAGTAATTCCGGAAATTTCCCAGGTCGGTGGAGCGGGCGAAAACCTGGGTGGGCAGACTGGGATGCCGGAGATAGGAAAGCAGCCCGAGCAGGAAGAAAATCGCTACGGCCGCGGGGACAACCCGCCCGGAGGACGCGGCGGACCGGGCAAGCAGCTTCTGAACGACCAAGAGCAGAAAAAGGCCGGGAACCGCCAACTCGCAGGCCTTCAGCCCGGGGATCGCGGTGACGAAAACGGCCAGGGGCAGAACAATGACCAGGGTGAAAGGGATATAAGCCTTCTCGAAGTTGATTCCAAAATAAACCGCTACCGCCGCGATCCCGAGCAGAGAGAAGAAAAGGGGCAGCTTCATCCCGGTGGAAATCAACCAGACCAGGGTCAGGATCAGCCCGGCGGACAGAATGAGGCCGAAAATAGGGGACTGGGGAAGCGGGCGGTTGGTCCCGTCCGGCAATCTCATCCGGCCTTCCTCCCGACAGCGGAGAGCCGGGAGTAAACCTCCGCGGCCGCCGCGAACTTCCCGGGTTCAATCGAACCCGGGACCAGCGCCACCCCGATCTCGAGGCGGGCCGTGAAACTCCCGCTCCGGGCCAGCACCGGAGCGGGCGCCTCCAGACCGTACCGCTCCGAAAACCGGCTCTCCCGGATTTCGAAGTCCGCCCTCCCCGCCTCGGGGCCGAGAGGCCGGATGCGCAGTTCCTTCCCCTCCCTCTCGGCGAGAACCGTCCCCGGTTCCCGGAAAAGTCGGACCAGGGGATGAAAATGGAAACGGGAGCAAAAAATGTGCCGCCCCCGCGCGCTCAGAACATCCCGTATCACCCAGAACCCCTCTTTTTTGGAAAAGAAAATCTGCCGCCGATGGGCCAGGCGCCGCCCGAACGGTTTTCTCCGGCGGTAAAGGTATTCGGCGTCGAGAAGATCGTACTCCTCCCCGTCTTCCCAGGAAAACACCCTGGCCTCTCCACCGATCCGGAACGACCAGGGATCCCCGACCCGGAACGGATTCTGCTCCCGGCCGTCCACGAGCACGGTGTTGTGCAAAGCGGTGCTCCGGAAAAGATTTCTCCGGGCCGGGTCGGCGGTGTAGGTGGAGGTTCCGGGATCGACGATAAAGTCCGTCCCGAAGGCGGAAATCTCGAAACTGAGACGGCTGTTGTGCCGGTGGGCCCGCGGGGCCTCCGGATCATGGGGAAGGCAGTCCGCAATCAGGTGTAAGTCACTTTCCCTCATGATGTAAAACCCGCCCGCGGGGAAAGCGCGGGAAACGGGGGAATCGAAACCGGCGGGAAGGGCGGCGAACCGTTTCATTCCCTCCCCGCCCAGCAGCCAGAGAGACTCCTCGTGGAATTTTCCCGCCGCGGCCTTGAAGTCGCCCCGGCCGAAGACGACGGACCCGGTCGAGAGGAGCCGGCGGTGGTCGAATCGTCCCCAGCCGGAGTAATCGCTCAAGATCTGGACCCGGCCGTCGTCCTGGTCCCCGATCCGGGGGGCGGAACCGCCGGGGCGGGAATAAGCCAGGACGAACTCCAGCATTTTCTCCAGGCGCCCCCGATAGCCGGAAGAAAATTCGAGACCGTTCTTCTCGCCCAGGACCATGACGGAAAGGAAAATTTCAACGGCGAAATGATGGTAATAGATCGAGCCCTCGTAATCCACCCCGTCGGGGCAAACCTGGACTTCCATCTCCCGGTGCAACTGCTTGAGCGCAAATTCCATCCACCTCCCTGAGCCCTTGATTTCCGGAAACCCCGCCCCCAGGTAGAGAAGCGCGGCCAGGCTGAGCAGGTAGTGGTTGGTGGCGGGCCGTTCGTCCTCCAGGTGCCGGCGAATGTATTGCCCGTGTTCTTCGACTCCGGCCAGGAAACGCTCCCAGAAACCATCCGCCAGCTCCGGCGCCGCCCGGAAAAAGTGGCGGCCCCAGGCCCAGTTAAGGACGCGGTGGGCCACCTTCATCGTGCAGGCCCAGTTGATCCCTCGCGGGCGGGGATTGCGCTTGAACCAGCTTTCCGCCTCTTCCCGGAATTCGCGGGCATACTTGGGATCGCCTGTAAACCAGTAGGCTTTTCCCAGGGCGGGAAGATGCAGAAAACTGCTCAAGTCCCAGGGAACCTTTATGTCCGCTCCGGGGCGCGGGCATCGCCCCCCGGAATCGCAGCGGGCGCGCAGAGCCCAGGAAAACCCGCTCTTGAAATCCCGGTGCCAGTCCATCTCAGGCCCCAGGCGCGTCTTGCCGGATCCCAGGATGTCGAAAACGTGAGCGCAAATCTCGTCGGCGTCTCGGACCGCGCCCTGCGCCGCCTCCGGAAAAACCCGCCGGACCAGGACGGGCAATTCCTCCCGGTCTCCGGAGCATATGAAAAACCGGGGGGAACCCTGCTTACGGGCAGGGGCCGCTTTGTCGCGTTCAGGCCGGCGCATTTCCCGGAGGCGGGACCCGGCCCGCGGTGATGAGAAGCCCGCCGCAAAAGCGCTCGAGCGGGCGGAGAATCCGGTGGAGACGGTGGGAATCGTGCAGGCGGGGAACGGCGTAAAGAGGGTGAAACCTGCGGTTGCAATACGGCTCTATCCCGGCCTGCCGGAAAAGCGATCTCATGTTCCGCCGGGAGAGCGGCCGCTGCCAGCCGTAGTTCCGAACGGTCTCGGGCTTCCTCATCCGGAGGTTGTTGTAGTGGGGGCCGGCCGGGACTACGGTCAGGACCGTCTCCAGGCTGCAGCGTTCGTGGATTCGCATCACCTCCAGGATCTCGGGCGCGGGGAAATGCTCGACCACGCCGGAGGAAAAGACAATGTCATAGTCTCGTCCCAGGTCCAATTCCCGGAAATCCCCCCGGATAAAATCCGCGCTTCCCTCGCCGGCCAGGAGGTTTTTCGCTATCCCCAGGGCCCGGGAGGAGGAATCGGCCAGGGTGGCCCGGGCCGCCCCCGCGCGCAGGGCCAGCAGGCTCAACCTCCCCGTCCCGCAGCCCAGTTCCAGAACGGATTTCCCGGCGAAGGAAACCGCCCTCTCCATCTCCCGAAAAATCAGGGCGGTGAGAAAATCGATCTCCGCCGCGGGAAATTGTTCCCACCAGCGGTCCCAGTCATGTCCGCTCATCGCCCGCAGCTCCTTCCCCGTCCGGGGTTCCCGAAACCCGAGAATGCTTCAACAACTCCCGGAAGAGAAACAAAAAACTCAATCCCATCCGCAAGGCGAAAGTCGCCGAAGTGGCCCAGGCCGCCCCGGCCAGGCCGTATTTCCGGATGAAGATTATATTGAGAATAATGTCCAGCAACCCCCCGACCAGGGTGACGTAGAAGTTGAGATCGGTCCTCCCCCGGGCAAAAAGGGTGATTCCCGAGATCTTCTGCAGGGAATAGAAGAAGATTCCCGGGATCAAAATTCGCAAAACCTCGGCGGCTTGCGGGTACTTGGGCCCGAAAACCGCTCCGATCAGCGCCGGGGCCAGGGCCCAAGCCGCCGCGCAGATCAGGAGCATGACGATCCCGACCAATTCCAGGAGGTGGAAAAAATAGGTCCTGAGCAGGCGAAGGTTCCGGCAGCACTCGGAAAGATGAGGGAAAAAGGACTGAGAAATTGCCTCCGGAACCAGGAGCAGCCCCATGGCCAACGTGGCCGCCACCCCGTACTGGCCGACCTGGGCGGGATCGCCCAAAATGGCGCTCAGGCACAAGGTGTCCATGGTCAGGGTCAGGGTGGCGAACGTAAGCCCGAGGGAGGTAAATATCCCCAAGCGGAGCAGCTTGAGCAGGACCGCCTTTTCCCAGGAGAGGCACAAAAGCGGCCGGGTCAGCCGCCAGAGCGCCAGGACCCCGATCAATTCCGCCCCCCATAGCCCCGCCGCGTAACCGGGCAGAAAGAAAGCGAAGGTCAGGCCACCAACCAGGAACAGCCGGCAGGCGGCCAGGATACCTTGGCAAAATGCCATTTCCCGGATCCGTTTCTCCCCCTGCAAATAAGCCAGCGCACAGGCGGAAAAAACCGAGAGGGGGACAGTCCAGCCCAGCCCAAGCAGCCAGCGCCGTGCGACTTCGTCCCCGACCGGGTTGCCGGCGGACAAGATCGCGAAAATCAGGCCGGATACAAGCACGGAGACGGCCAGGGAAAATGCGAGCCCCTGGGCAAACAGCTTCTTCCCCTCGGCCCGGTCCTGGTACTCCGCCGTATATTTGCTGATCGCGGCCGGGATGCCCAAGGCGGCGGGAATGACCGCCAGCTTGAGCACGGCCCCGATCACCCGGATATGGCCGAAATCGTCGGGAGCAAGAAATCGCGCCAGGGCGAGGCCGAGCAGGAGCATGGCCGCCTGGGAAAAGCCCATGGACAAAAGCAGATGCAGCGCCCCCCGGGAAAGAGAGCGGGACCAGCCCTTGCTCAAGGTCCGGATCGGCTTCATGTTCTCCCCGTCTTTTTCCCGCTTCAGGCCGGTTTCCGGGCCAGAAACATGAAGTCCCGGCCCCGGGTCGGCCAGATTCGCGCCAGGGAAAAGACCATCCCGGAGAGCAAACGGCTCCGGAATATCCGATGCATCTTGGGGATATGGAAGCCGACGGAGCGAAAGCGGAGAATGTTAAAACCCGCCGCTTCAATCTTGGCTGAGGCCTCCCGATATGAATACTCCCGCAAGTGCTCGACAATCTCGATCTTGGGTTCCCGCCCGATGAGCTTGCGCAAGAGATTCCTGACCGTGTAGAGATTAGGGGTGGTCAGAACCAGACATCCCCCGGGGCGCAAGGCCCGGAAAATCTCGCGCAGGAGCCCGTCGTCGTCGGGAACGTGTTCCAGAACCTCGGAGCAGAGGGCGACATCGAAGGCGTTCCCGGCCAGGGGAGTGATCCCGGCGTCGGATTGAATCAACCGGCCGGCCGGGGCGCGCCGACGTGACCGGAGAAGCGCGGTATGGCTGATGTCGAGGGCGTGAACCCCGGCATCCGGAAAGGCGGCGGCAACCTGCTCGACCAGAAACCCGTCCCCGCAGCCGAATTCGACCACCCGGGCGGCGGCATGATCGGCGGAGTCTCGGAAGCGGAGGGCTTCCCCCAGCAGTTCCAGAATCGCCCTTATCCTTTGCCGATGGAACAACCGGATCCCCGGCAGCGGGTTTTCGTAGGCATCAGCCAATGGAGATTCCTTCCGGAACTGGTCGAGCTGGGCGGCGGTGAAACCCTGCCGGCCCTTCGCATCCCGTCGCTTTTCTTCATTGTCCATTTTCCATCACCTCGGAATAAACGGTTTCAAATTCCCGGAACCTGCTCTCCCAGGAGAGACAATCTCCGACCGCCGTTCTCAAGCTCTCCCGGTCGAAGCGGGTATCGAGGACCCGGCGAATTTTCACGGCCAGGGCACCGGCATCCTCCCGGGCCGGGTCGAATTTCTCCCCAACCCGGATCCCCGCCAGCCGCTCGAGTTCCTCCAGGGTGGGACGGAAACCCACCACCGGCGTCCCGGCCAGGAGCGCTTCGACGTAGGCAATCCCGAATCCTTCCGACCGGCTCGGCATCACGAACAGGTCGGCGGCGTTATAGCAGCGAACCATTTCTTTCCAGGGTACGGGCCCCAACACGATCCCGTCGAGAGCAACCTGCCGAAAAACCTCCCGGGCCCGGGCATCCCCTTCCCCGGAGGTTCTCACCACCAGGCGGCAATCCCGGCGAAGATCGGGAGAACCCGAAAAAGCCTCCAGCAAAAGATCGAGCCCTTTCTTCTTGAGCGGGTGATAAGTCCCGTAGAAAAAAACCGTCGGTTTTTTCCCCCACCCCAGAGATTCCCGGGCGGCGGCTTTATCGAGCAAAGGCACTCGTCCCTCTCGCACCGGCATATAAACCACCTTCTGCATTCCACCGTATCTCAACCCGAGGGCATGGGCCCGGGCGGCGGTGTATTGAGAGATATGCAGCAAGCCCGAAGCTCGGGAAACAATCCGGTTGGCCCGGAGCATTTCCCGAGTTCCATCCCCCTCGAACCAGAGTTCATAGTTGGTAATGAGCAGTGGAACCGGGATCTCCCGGCAAGTCAGGCTCAACCCCGCCGGCCCGGCTAGGCTGTGCAGATGAATGAGATCCGGCTTGATCCGATCCACCGCCTCGCGCAGCAGGGAACCCAGGTAAAACAGGCGTAACCTCTCTCCGATTCCGTCCAGCCCGGGCGCGAAACGGCCGGCGGAAAGCCGGAAGCGGGCAGCCTGAAAAGCCTTGCCGAGCCGGCCCGTCCGGGGCGCAGCGATGATATTGACGCCGTCCCGGCGGTCGGATATCCCTCCGTCTCCGGCGAAAACATGCGTCTCATACCCGTGTGCCCGGAACTGGACGGCCAGGTCCCAGACATGGGTGGCGATTCCGCCCGCCTCCGTCCCTCCAGCCTCGGGAGGGACAGGGCCAACGTGCAGGATACGGACTTTCACCCCGTCCTCTCCTCGTTTTTCCCGCTTCCGTCCGGCGGCGGTTCACCTCCGGATTCGAGAGGAATTTTCTGGATCAGGAACGAGTGTTTCCCTCTCCCGGTCCGAGGGATGTCCGGGGCAAAAGCAATACTCAAGGTCACGCTTTCCCCCAGTTTGCCCTCGAGTTCCTCCCGGATGGCGGCGGTATTTTCTTCGCTATAGCCCCGGCCCCGGACCACGGTCAGGCGAAGCTCCCCGGGTCTTTCCTGAAGAAACTGATATTGTTTCACGCGGTCGTAGATGGAGGAATGGGAATTGACGGCAACCAGGGGGATCCTGTTGCCGTGTTTGCCGATGATGGTTTCCCTCTCCCTTCTGCCCCGGATTGCCTTCAGGGTAGGATAGTTCCCTCCGCAGGGACATCCGCTTCCCTCCGCCGTCGCCCAGTCCCCGGTCCGGTAGCGGATCAGGGGCATGACGTCGTTGATGAAACCCGTTCCCACGATCTCGCCCTCGGCGCCTTTCTCGCTCACCCGGTTTCCGGCCTTATCGAGTATCTCCACGAAACTGTATTGCGGATAAAGATGGTATATTCCGGGCTCCTCACACTCTCCCGCCAGGGCCGCGCCCTCGGTCTGGCCGTAAAGATCCAGACAACGGCAGCCGAAGACAGTTTCCAGAAACTCTCTCTGGCCGGGATATATGTTCTCCGAGGAAGTGAGGATCGCTTTCAGGAAAGGCCGGTTTCCCGATCCGCGGGAGGCGAGAAAACGGCCCAGGACCGCGACGGCGGAAGGGTAACAGTGAAGGTATTTGATCCGGTATTCGGCCATCTTTTCGATGTAGAGAGCGAGATTCTCCTCCGCCAGGTGATAGGAGGAGAGAAGCAGTTCCCGGCGCAACGGGTCGTATCTCCAAGTCCGGGGATGCCGGGGGGATTGCACCGCCTCTCCCCGCAGGACCGCCAGTCTCGCCCCCGTCCGAAAACCCGCCCGACTCCAGACATCGTGGGCGAAAGCCGCCTCGACGGCGCGGGTCCCGGGCCGGGAGAGAATCCTGATCTGGGCTCCGGAGGTCCCCCCGGTGGTGATCTGCATCAGCTTCCGTCGGGGAATTTGAGAATCCGTCAGGGCTTCCAGGTTGTTCAGGACCGCGTCCCGGGTCAGGGGTGGGATTGCCCGCAGTACTTCCGGGTTGCCGAAGCGCTCCTCCCGCAAACCAAGGCGCCGGAAAAGAGCCCGGTAGTAGGGAACCCGCGCGGCGGCGTGTTTCAGCATCCTCTCCAGTTGGGCCGCCTGATAGCGTTCCAGTTCCTCCCGGGTCCAACGCCGGGATTCTTCCAGAAAAACCCGCCAGCGCCGATACCGGGAACCGAGCCGGACGGCGGCGGGCACTGCTCCCGCCAGGCGTTTCAGGCCCTGTTTCAGGGGGGCGGGCAGACGCCCGAGGAACCGGTCCCGGCGCTTCATGCCCCGGCGCCCGGGTTGAGGTAATTCACCCGATATTTTTTCTTCATGGCTCGAACCGAAGTTTCCGGTCCCGGGTCCCCGGGAGGACGGGAAACGCCTTTTCCAGGCGCTTGTTTATACGTTCAACCGGGAAAGGTCAATCGCTTTCCCCCCGCGGCGGCGGTATTCCGGATTTACATTTATCCTTCCGCATGGTAGTAATTCACCTGAAAAAATCGCGGGCAGAAACGCCGCCAAACAAGGCTTGGGGACACGAAAGATGGAGTTTGTGGAGGAAAAGATCTCTCGGTCGCGGGCGGGTTCCGAGCGCATCCTGGTAGTGGACGACGAAGGCGGCGTTCGTCGGGTCCTGGAGACCGCGCTCCGGACCGAGGGCTACCGGGTGACCACGGCGGAAAACGGAACCCGGGCCTGGGACGAGTTGCACGCCCAGGCTTCTTCCGATCCCTATAATCTCGCCCTGGTGGACATCCGGCTTCCCGATCTCAACGGCCTGGAGCTGGTCGCGCGCCTGCAGAACCTTTCCCCCCGCCCCGAGGCCGTGATCATGACCGGGCACGGCTCGGTCGAAACCGCGATCGAGGCGATCAAGCTGGGGGCTTTCTCCTACGCCATCAAACCCGTCCACCTGGACGAGCTTTACCAGATCGTCCGCCAGGCCCTGGAAAAACAGCGGTTAATGCGGGAAAACCGGAGGCTCCTGCAGGAACTGCGGGAATCCAACCGCCGGCTGGAAGATCTGAACCGGACCCTGGAAAAGCGGGTCCGGGAAAGGACCGGCGAGCTCGAGGAGTCCCGGGCCGAGATCCAGCGCCGGGCCCGGGAACTGGCGACCATCAATGAGATCACAAATGCCATCGCCTCCAGCTTGAACCTGAACGAAATTCTGGGCCTGGTGGTCCGGGAAACCAAGAAAATGGTGGCATTCGACCGGGCCAGCATCTCCCTGACCTGGGGTTCGGACACCGTCAATGAGGTTTACTTTCTCGAACCCGGCGAAAACCGGCAGAGGGAAACCGGGCGCACCTTCCCGATCAAGGGGACCGGCATCAGCTGGGTGCTGAAAAACAAGCGCGCCCTGATCCGCAGCGACCTCTCGGAGGCGCACGACTATCTCGAGGACGAGTTCATCCGGGCCACCGGGGCCAAGTCGGGGATCGTGGTCCCCCTGATCCGCCGGGGTCAGGCGATCGGGACCCTCAACCTCGGGAGCATGGAAACCGGCGCTTACGACAAGACCCACGAAAAAATCCTCCGCCAGATCGCGGGGCAGTTGGCGGTGGCCATCGACAACGCCAGCCTCTACCGGCGGCTGGAGGAATACAGCCGGAACCTGGAGTCGGAGGTCTCCAAGCGGACCGAATCCCTGGAAAAATCCCTGCGCGAGCTCAAGCGGGCCCAGGACAAGCTGGTCCAGTCCGAAAAGCTGGCCGCCACCGCCAAGCTCATCGCCGGGGTGGCCCACGAGATCAAGAACCCTCTCAATTCCATGTCCTTTTCCACCGCCAACATCGAAACCATCTTCAAGAACTGCTCCGACCTGGCCGAGGCCCGGGATCTGGCCCAGGAGAGCGTCTCCATCCTGAAATCCGACATCAAGCGGCTCAAGGAGATGGTGGACCTCTTCATGTCCTTTGCCCGCCCGCGGCACCAGGAGCGGGAACCGGCCGACCTCAACGAGATCACCCGGGGTGTGGTGCGAGGCCTGCGCCCCGAGTTGGAGCACAAGCGGGTCCGACTCCGCGAGGACTATTCTCCTGATCTGCCCCCGCTGAAACTGGAGAATGACGAGTTTCACCGCTCCATCCTCAACCTGCTCCTCAACGCCCTGGAAGCAGTCGGCGAAGGCGGCGCCGTCTCCGTCCGTACCCTCGCCCGGAATGGGGCCGTAACGCTGGAGGTGGAGGACGACGGCGCCGGGATTCCGCCGGAAAACCGGGACAAGATTTTCGACATCTTCTTCACCACCAAGCCCAAAGGCACGGGGCTGGGGCTGTCGCAGGTTTTCCGGACGGCGGAAAGCCACCGGGGAAGCGTCTCCTTCCGGGACCGGACGGGAGGGGGAACGGTCTTCTGCCTCGAAATCCCTATGGAGGTTCCGGAATGAAACCCCTGCGCGTGCTTGTCCTGGACGACGAGGAGAACATCCGCAAGAGCCTCTGCTCCTTTCTGCGCATGCGCGGCTTCCAGGCCGAAGCCGCCGCGGCGCCGTCGGAGGCGGTGAAAAAGCTCCGGGAAGAGGAGTTTCAAGTCCTGATCACCGACGTGCGGATGCCGGAAAAAGACGGGATCGCCCTGACCGAGGAGTTGAGCCGGGAGTTCCCCGCCCTCACCATCCTGGTGGTGACCGCCTACAGCAACGTCCGGGACGCGGTGGCGGCCATGAAGAAAGGCGCCTTCGACTACCTGACCAAGCCCCTGGACCAGGAGGAGCTGCTCCTGATTCTCCAGCGGGTCCGGGAACGCTACGGCCTGATCTGGGAAATCGAGGACCTCCGCCGACGGGTGAACACCGAATCCCCCTATCAGGACCTGGTGGGCTCCAGCGAAGCCATCCGGGGGGTTTACGCCTTGATCGAGCGGGCCGCCCGCAGCGACTTCAGCGTCCTCATCACCGGGGAAACCGGGACCGGCAAGGACATCGTCACCCGCGCCATCCATCACACCAGCCCCCGCCGGGACGGACCCCTGGTGGCGGTCAACTGCGGGGCCCTCTCGGAAACCATGATGGAAAGCGAACTCTTCGGGCACCTCAAGGGGTCCTTCACCGGGGCCGCGGGCGACCGGCTGGGCAAGATCCGCTCCGCCGACGGCGGGACCCTCTTCCTGGACGAGGTGGACACCCTGAGCCCCTCCGCCCAGGTCAGGCTTCTGCGCGTCCTGGACGAGCGGAAGTTCGCCCCGGTGGGAGGCGACACCCCCGTGGCGGTGGATATCCGGGTGGTGGCGGCCACCAACGAGGACCTGGCGGCCGCGGTGGCGGCGGGAAGGTTCCGGGAAGACCTTTTCTACCGGCTCAACGTGATCCAGATCCCCATCCCCCCCCTGCGGGAGCGCAAGGAGGACATTCCCCTGCTGGCCCGGCACATCTTCGCCAAGTTGGGCCGGGAGGACATGAAGATCTCCTCCGGGGCCATGAACCTGCTGCTGCGTTACGATTGGCCGGGGAACATCCGGGAGTTGGAAAACGCCATCAAAAGCATGCTCGCCCTGATCCCGGGCGACACCCTGGTCCTGGAGCAACTGCCCGAGAACATCCGCGGACAGTTGGGCGGCGGCCGCCCCTTCCTCACTCCCGAGGCACCCATGGGGGAGCAGGTGGAACTCTTCGAAAAGCACCTGATCGAGGAGAAACTCCGCCAGACCGGCGGCAACGTCACGGCGGCTTCCCGGGCACTGGGCTTCCCCCTGCGCTCCCTCCGGCGCAAGATGGATGGCTACGGCCTCCGCGCCCGCGATTTCAAGTCTTAAAGACCCGGAGGTTCGCCCTCCCCCCCCC
>CAZIEA010000047.1:11570-14424 GCA_964538495.1 uncultured bacterium
GAACGGTAGCCCCCGGTTCCTACCCCGAGGATGCCAATCCGGCATCCTAAAGTAAATTCCGGCATTGTTGTCCGGAATCACAAAACATATTCTCCCCATTAACGTCAGTTCTTAATATACGTATTTGCTTAATCCTGAGTGAGTTAATTTATTTTATTCATTCATTTAAGATTGTGACATTGTTTTTGCTTATTGCAAAAGTATGAGTGTGTGTATGAATAAAAGCCAAGAAATTTTCGCCGCCGGGTGCGTCGAGAATACATGCCGCCCCGGCGCCCGGGCGGAACCGAAAACCGGAGGGTTCTCCCGCCTTGGCCCCGGCTTTTCCGGCCCAATAATGCCAGATTGGCATTCCGGCGGGAAAATTCGCCGCTGGAGGGGGACGTTTATGTCCTTACCCTCTCTATGCCGGCGAGATGTTTTTAGATGTAATTCATTTACCTCTATTTGATTAGGAATTATTTTGTGAAATTTTCGGTATGGCACAAATATTGCTTATGTAGGGATGTTCTGGCATAAAAATGCGAAAGGAAAACCACGTGCCCAAAATCGTTATCAGCTTGTTCAGTCTGTTTCTGCTGGCCCCGGCGGCATTCCCCCAGGAAGGGGGTTGGCGGCGGTTCCTGCTGGATTATCCCGCCAATCCGGTCTTCGCCCCGGCGGAGGGAATCGACTCCCCCTGCGTGCTCTTCGACGCCGGTGCTTTCGGCAATCCCGGGGGGCATCTTTACCGGATGTGGTATGCAACCGGCGACGGCGTCACGGGAGGCCGGCCCCTGAGCCATGCCTCCTCCCCCGACGGGATCGTCTGGAAAGATAACGGGACGGGCTCGATCGCCGGCCTCCTTCCCGGCGCCGGCCGGCTGGTAGTGCTTTACGACGCCGGGCGCTTCGGGAAGGAAGACGGACCGCTTTATAAGATATGGTACCGGGCCGGGGACGGACTCTCCGGATCCGTTTCCGCCCTCCGCTGCGCTCAGAGCGAGGACGGCTTCAACTGGACCGGGGACCGGCCCCTGGGCGAGAACCCGCTGGCGCGGCTGGCCTTAGCCGGGCGCAAGGGCGCCGCCGGCGGCCCGGTCCGAACTCCCAAGGGCTGGTTCCAGTATCTCGCCGGAGTCGGAAGCGTCCTCTACAACCCCGCCGCCGCCGATATCGGCGCTGAGACCCCGGTCGACCTGAACGACGACGAGCCGCTTTCCTATCGCTACGTGATGTACTACGACTCCGCCGCCGGAACCGCGCCGGACGGAAGCCGGATGCAGACGGCCCTGGCCTACTCCGCCGACGGGATCAACTGGACCCGTTACGGCCGGGAACCCGTGCTCGTCCCCGGGGGAGAAAGCGGCAACTGGGATTCCCTCTACATCCACCAGGCCCGGGTAATCCGGCACGGCGGGATTTACCACGTCTGGTACCTGGGCGGGAAAAATCACGCAGCCGAGGGCGTCGGACACGGGCACTCCCGCGACGGGATCGAGTGGGTCCTGGACGGCGAGCCCCTCCTGCACCTGGACGACGGGGAATACTGGCGCGGCGCCCGCGCCGGCGCCCCCTGGGTCTCCGTGGGCGGGACCGTGCTCCGGCGGACCGGGACTTCCCCGGACGCTTACCGGATCTGGGCCCCCGCCGAAAGCCTGGCGGGGGATTCCGCCCTGGGTTACTGGGAAATCGCCGATGTTCAGCGCGCCGGGGAACCCGGCGCGGCCGAACTGCTCCCCTCCGGTCCGGGTTCCTCCACCCAGTGGACCCCTTACGGGGCTTCCACCAACTGGGAGTGCGTCCGGACTGACGACGGGGACCTGACCAGCGTCTCCACCGACCAGGTCGGACTCATCGACCGCTACGAGATGGAAGATCTTCCGGGAACTCCTCTCCAGGTCGATTCCGTCACCCTGCTGGTCACAGCCCGGCGGCCGGGCAATCCCTCCTGCCGGATGAACATCGGCATCCGCGGCAGCGGCGCCGACGATCTCGCCGTCATCAACCTGCCCAAGACCTATTCCGAGTTCTCTCGGATCTGGACAAGCGACCCCGCCACCGGGCAGCCCTGGACAAAGGAAGCCGTCAATGCCCTGGAGACGGTAATCAGCAAGGAGACCAACCACGGCCGCGCATCCCGCGCCACGCGGGTCTCCCTTCGGATCGGCTACACCACCCTGGCCACCCCCACTCCCGCGCCGGTCCTCACCCCGACCCCGGGGCCCAGTGCCACGCCTCCGGCCGGACCAAGCCCCACTCAGGCCCCCGCCGGACCGACTCCGACCGGGATATCCACCCCCACCCCGGTTCCGCAAAACTGGGATATCCTGCTCAACGCGAACAAGCCCGGCAGCCTCCAAAGCGGAGGGTATCTCGAATTCACGATCACCGGGCTCTGGTCCTACATCGATCTGGACGGGACCCGCACCGATCTTTCCGCCGGAGACATTCTCCGGCTTACTCTGGGCGGCAACGGCAACGGGAGCATCAACATCTCGGGGACAAGGATAACTTCCTTCGTCTTCGACGACGTCACGGTCCTCAGGAACGGCTCCCCCCTCGGCTCCGGGAGCATCACCGGCATCTACATCAACGGGTATTCCGACCTCTCTTCCACTCTCGTGCTGGCGGTTCCCCGCCAGGCGGCCTGGACCCAGTTCCGCGTAAACGCCACCAACCTGATCTACGGGACGGACCAGCAGAGAATTTTCGTCAATAATCTCAAACCGGCCGACGCCGGCGGGCTCAGCCTCAACAACGCCGCCAGCACCGTCTGGTATACCGGCGGCGCCGAAAGCTACCAGATCCTGCCGCCCACCACCCCGACCCCAGCAATAACGCCGACACCCTCCGCCACTCCCAGCCCCAGCCC
>CAZIEA010000048.1:0-6306 GCA_964538495.1 uncultured bacterium
CCCCGCCGATGCCAACGCCATCCGGGACCTGATCAACGGCTACGCCGAGCAGGGCCTGATGCTGCCCCGCTCCCTCTCGGCCCTTTACGACGCCATCCGGAACTTCTGGGTCCTGGAGGAAGACGGCAGGCTGATCGGCTGCGCCGCCCTTAACATCTGCTGGGAGGACATGGCCGAGATCAGGTCGCTGGCCGTGGCCGAATCCCACCGGAAATCTGGGCTGGGGCGTATCCTGGTCGAGGCCTGTCTCGAGGAAGCCCGGCAATACGGGATCCTGAAAGTTTTCACCCTGACCTATGTGAAGGAATTTTTCCAGAAGTTCGGGTTCCAGGAAATCAGCAAGGACCGGCTGCCCCACAAGATCTGGAAGGACTGCCTGAACTGCCCGCACTTTCCCGATTGCCGGGAAGTCGCCATGCTTCGCGAACTCCCCGCCGGGAATTAGGCTTCGCGGCGCTGCCGGAGCAGGAGCGCGCCGATGATGGTCTTGCTGTCCATGATCTCTCCGGATTCGATCATGCGCAAAATCTCCTCCAGGGGCATCGTCACCGTCTCGATGAAAATCTCGTCGCCGCCGGTTTTCTCCACCGGCCGCAGGTCCCGGGCCAGAAAGATGTGGATGACCTCGTCGCTGTAGCCGAAGGCGGGGTAGTAGCTGATCATCCTTTCCAGCCGGCCCGGGCATTGCCCGATTTCCTCCGCCAACTCCCGCTCCAGGCATTCCCGGGGCTCCTCGCCGGGCTCGAGCTTCCCGGCCGGGAATTCCAAGGTCTCGGCCTCGACGGCCTTGCGGTACTGGCGGACCATGATCACCCGCCCGTCGGGCAGCAGGGGGACGGCGCAAGCCGCTCCCGGGTGTTCCAGAACCAGGCGGCGCCGGGTGCCCCCACGCCCGTCGGCGATCTCATGCTCGCGGATCAGAAAGAAGGGCCCGCGGAAGACGACCTGCTCTTTCAGGGTTTTCTCGTCTCTCACTGCAGCCTCCACGGCTTTCATGGATTATTTTGCACCTGATTAACTCTGATTCCTCTGTTTCTCTCTCCACAGATTACACAGATTAACCGCGAATCTCGCGAATCCCTACGAATCAAGGCGACGGATTACTGATTACTGACCACGGATTACGCTATGTGAATGCGGCGGCGGTTCCTTCAGCCTTCAGCCTAACCTCCTCACCACAGAGTTCACAGAGCAACCATGAGGGCACAGAGAAATTTTTTCCTCACCATGAAGGACATGAAGAGCATGAAAAAAAAATCTGCCTTTCTACATGTCCTACATGTCTACATGTGAATGCGGCGGTTTCTTCAGCCTTCAGCCTTTTTTCACCATGAAGAGCATGAAGAAACATGAAGAGTAATCTGTAAAATCTACGGTTGAAAGAGCGGTCGCTCAGAAGCGGAAGCCGGCTTCGGCGGTGAAGACATCCAGCCCCCGGTTGACGGAGGAAAGCCCGGCGTTGCTCCGGTGCTCCAGGGCCGCCTGGAGCAGGAAACCCTGGAAACGCAGGCCCAGCCCGGCCCGGGAGATGAAATTCCAGTTCGTGCTCCGGGTGTAGTCGACGCTGGTGTAGGACCCCCCTCCGCCTAAAAAAACGTAAGCCCCGAAATCTCTCCCCAGGTCGAGGTCGTAACGGAGATTGAGCAGGGCGGCGCCTTCCCAGCCGGTCTCGGGGGCGGTCAGGAACCCGCCGCGTCCTTCCAGGCCCCAGGAAAGGGGATGAGGATACGGGAGGCTGAAGCCGGATTCCGGATCCAGGAACCAGTAGCGGAAGGCAAAGGTCGCCCCGTGGGTCTCCAAATTGCGGTCGGTATAGATGTAGGTCCCGAAAAGAGTCTCCATGGCGCCGGGGTCGCCGCCCTCCCCGGCGGCCGGGAAGGGGCACCAGGCCAGGAAAACGGAAAGAAGGAGAAAGATCAGGGAGCGCCAAAGGCAATTTACGGGTTGAATCATCGCGGCAGGGGAATTATATTCACTCTTCAATTTTCCGGGAGAATTATGCTCCCGCGGGGTGAAAAATGACAATGACCATAGCGCAAAAGATTCTGGCCGCCCACTGCGGCCGGGAGTCGGTCTCCCCGGGCGAAATCGTGATGGCCCGGGTGGACCTGGCCCTGGGCAACGACATCACCGCGCCCATCGCGATCAAGGTATTCCAGGAAGCCGGCGCCGAAAACGTCTTCGACCGGGAAAAGATCGCCCTGGTCCTGGATCACTTCACGCCCAACAAGGACATCGCGGCCGCCCAACAGTGCAAGACGGTGCGGGACTTTGCCCGGGCGCGGAAAATCACCAACTTCTTCGATGTCGGGACCATGGGGATCGAGCACGCGCTCCTGCCCGAGCTGGGGCTGGTCCTGCCCGGGGACCTGGTGATCGGGGCCGACAGCCACACCTGCACCTACGGGGCGCTGGGAGCTTTCGCCACCGGCGTGGGGTCGACCGACCTGGCCGCCGCCATGATCTGCGGCGAAGCCTGGTTCCGCGTTCCCGACAGCTATCTCTTCAATTACACCGGCTCCCTGCGCCCCTGGGTTTCCGGGAAGGACCTGATCCTCTATACGATCGGGCTGATCGGGGTGAGCGGGGCGCGCTACGGGGCGATGGAGTTCGCCGGGGAGGCGATCGAGAAGATGTCGATGGCGGGCCGGTTGACCATGGCGAACATGGCGATCGAGGCCGGGGCCAAGGCCGGGATCGTGGCCCCCGACGAGACGACCGAGGCTTACGTCCGTGACCGCGCCCGCCGGCCCTACACGTTTTATGCTTCCGATCCCGGCGCGGAATACGCGCAAGTACGGCGGATTCCCGTGGACGATCTCGAGCCCCAGGTGGCGCTCCCGCATTTGCCCTCTAACGTCAAGCCGGTGGGGGAGGTGCGCGGAGTCAAAATCGATCAGTCGGTCATCGGTTCCTGCACCAACGGCCGGCTCGAGGACCTGCGGGTGGCGGCCGGGATCCTCAAGGGCCGGAAAGTCGCGCCTTGGGTCAGGGCCATCGTTTTTCCCGGCACCCAGCGGATTTACCTCGATGCGCTGCGGGAAGGACTGATCGAAACCTTCATCGAGGCGGGGGCGGCGGTTTCGACCCCCACCTGCGGCCCTTGCCTGGGCGGCCATGGCGGCATTCTGGCCGAGGGGGAAAGGGCGGTGGCGACCACCAACCGGAATTTCGTGGGCAGGATGGGGCATCCCGGGAGCGAGGTCTATCTCGCCGGTCCCGCCGTGGCCGCCGCCAGCGCGGTGGCGGGCGAGATCATCCACCCCGGAGCCTTGGGAGGGAAGGCGTCATGAAACTGAAGGGGAAAACCTGGAAGTTCGGAGACAACATAGATACCGATGCCATCATCGCGGCCCGCTACCTGCTCACCACCGACGCCGACGAGCTGGGAAGCCACCTGATGGAGGATATCCGGCCCGGTTTCCGGGACAAGATCTCGCCGGGGGACATCATCCTGGCCGGGGAAAACTTCGGCTGCGGGTCCTCCCGGGAACATGCCCCGCTGGCGTTCAAGGGGGCGGGGATCACGGCGGTCGTGGCCGCCAACTTCGCCCGCATCTTCTACCGCAACGCCTTTAACATGGGACTGCCCATATTCGAGTCGACCGAAGCGGCCGCGGCGAGCCGGGAAGGGGACGAAATCGAGATCGACGCCGACACCGGACGGATCGTCAACCTGACCAAGGGGGAAACCTACCAGGCCCAGCCGGTGCCTCCGTTCATGCAGGAATTGATCGCCGCGGGCGGGTTGATGGCCTACCTCAAGAAGACCCGCGCGCGCGGCAAAAAACAAAGGAGTTAACGGGAGATTTCCATGAGCAAGACCTATCCTATCGCGGTGATCGGGGGCGACGGAACCGGCCCCGAGGTGGTGGCCGAGGGCTTGAAGGTCCTGGAGGCCGCGGCCGCCGGCGGAGGTTTCAAGTTCGAGTTTACCCCCTTCGACCTGGGCGGAGAGCGCTACCTGGCCACCGGCGAAGTCCTGCCCCCGGCGGCGCTTGAGGAACTCAAGGGCTTCAGGGCGATTTACCTCGGCGCCATCGGGCACCCCCAGGTCAAGCCGGGGATCCTGGAGAAGGGCCTCCTGCTGGGGCTGCGCTTCGAACTCGAGCAGTACATCAACCTCCGCCCGGTCAAGCTCTATCCCGGGGTTGAGACCCCGCTCAGGAACAAGGGGCCCGAGGATATCGACTTCGTCGTCGTCCGCGAGAACAACGAGGGGCTCTACCTCGGCGCGGGCGGCTTCTTCAAGAAAGGCACCCCCCAGGAAGTGGCGATCCAGGAGAGCATCAACACCCGGTTCGGGGTGGAACGGTGCCTCCGCTACGCCTTCGACTACTGCCGGCGGCGGAACAACCCCAAGGGCAGGATGCTCACCCTCTGCGGCAAAACCAATGTCCTCACCTTCGCCTTCGACCTCTGGGAGCGGGCCTTCCACGAGATCGGCGCGGCCGACTACCCCGAGGTCAAGCGCGATTACGCCCATGTTGACGCCACCTGCATGTGGATGGTGAAAAATCCCGAGTATTTCGACGTCATCGTCACCGACAACATGTTCGGGGACATCATCACCGACCTGGGCGCGATGATCCAGGGAGGGATGGGAATCGCCGCCGGCGGAAACATCAACCCGCGGGGGACCTCGATGTTCGAACCGATCGGCGGTTCGGCCCCCAAATACACCGGACAGGGAAAAATCAACCCGCTGGCCGCGATCGGGGCCGCTCAGATGATGGTCGACTTCCTCGGGGAAACCGAGACCGCCGCCCGGATCGAGCAGGCGATCATCCGGACCTGCGGAAAACTCAAGAGTCTCTCGGCCGGCCGGATGGGATACACGACTTCCGAGGTCGGGGATCTGGTCGCCGGTTTCGTGGCCGAGGGCTGACCGGAGCGCGTTCGCCGTCCTCCACCGCCAATCCACCAGGGAGAATGAACCGACATGGCTAAAAAATACAACGTGGTGCTCGTGGGAATCGGAGCGGTCGGGGCCGAAATGCTCAAGATTCTGGATGAACGCTCTTTCCCGGTCGCCGAGCTGAAAATCCTGGCCCGGAGCAGCCGCCAAGAGGAAATCAACGGCAAGACTTACCGGGTCACCGCTTCCGATCCCCAGGAGTTCAAAGGAGCCGACTTCGTTTTTTTCGCCGGCACCGAAGGGGCCAAGGGGGCCTCGGTCACCTATTTTCCAGCCGCCCAGGCGGCCGGGGCCGTGTGCATCGACAACGGGGCCGACTTCCGGCTCGATCCCACGGTCCCCCTGGTCGTCCCCGAGGTCAACCCCGAGGACATCGCCCGGCACCGGGGGTTGATCGCCAGCCCCAACTGCTCGACCATCCAGATGGTGACGGCCCTGGCGCCCCTGCACCGGGAGGCCCGGGTGCGGCGGATCATAGTTTCCACCTACCAGGCTGTTTCCGGGACGGGGCGGGAGGCGATCCAGGAGCTCCGGGAACAGGCGCCCGGGGTGCTCGCGGGGAAAACCGAGTTCGCCTGCCGGGCCTATCCCTACCGGATTGCCTTCAATGTCATTCCCCAGATCGGGGGGTTCGCCGAACTCGGCTTTACCTCGGAAGAGTGGAAGATGGACCGGGAAACCAAAAAGATCCTGCACGATTCCGAAATCCGGGTTTCCTCCACCACCGTCCGGGTTCCGGTCTTCAATGTCCACTCGGAATCGGTATATATCGAGACCGAACGCCCGCTCGCGGTCGAAAAGGCCAGGGAACTCCTGGCCCGGGCCCCCGGGGTCGTGCTCAAGGACGAACCGGAAAAGCTCGTTTACCCGACCTGCCTGGACGCCGACGGCCGGGACCCGGTCTTCGTGGGCAGGCTTCGGCAAGACCCTTATGCCCCCCACGGGCTTCATCTTTGGATCGTCTCCGACAACATCCGCAAGGGCGCCGCGCTCAACGTCATCCAGATTGCCGAGAGGATGATCGCCGACGGGCTCAGGTAAATGCGGCGCCTGCGGCTCCTGATCGAGTATGACGGGACCGGTTTCGCCGGGTGGCAGGTCCAGCCCGGGCAATCCACCGTCCAGGAAAGCCTGGAAAAAGCCCTGGAGTCGGTGCTGGGCGAGCAGGTGCGGCTGCACGGGGCGGGGCGGACCGACGCCGGGGTGCATGCCCTGGGTCAGGTGGCCCACTTCGACACCGAATCCAAGCTTCCCCCCGCCGCCGTCCTGGCCGAAGGAAACCGGCGGTTGCCCGGGAGCATCGCCATCCGGGAAGCCTCCGAGGCGAAGGCGGACTTTCACGCCCGATTTGGCGCCACGGGAAAGTTTTACCGCTATCTTGCCTATAC
>CAZIEA010000048.1:6316-14120 GCA_964538495.1 uncultured bacterium
GACCGCGGAAGGATGGAAGAAGCGGGCCGCCTTCTTCTGGGTTCCCACGACTTTTCCGCCTTCGCGGCCGCCGGAAGGGAAACGGCCGACCCGGTCCGGACCGTCCGGCGGCTGGAGCTGCTTCCCCTGGGGGATGACTTGCTGGCCTTCGAGATCGAGGCCGACGGGTTTCTCTACCGAATGGTGCGCAACATCGTCGGCACCATTTTCGAGGCCGGCCGGGGCCGTTTCACCCCGGCGGAGATCAGCAAGATCCTGGAGTCGGGGAACCGGACCCTGGCCGGTCCCACCGCTCCCCCCGAAGGCCTTTGCCTGGTCCGCGTCTTCTACTCGGCATAGCGCATAGAGCCGTAGCGCGAGGCTTCAGCCCGGGTTGACTTGGCAATGTGGGATTTTTTTACGATAGTTTTACTTATTTTTGACAATCGTGGTTCCATTTGATCGTATAAATATCCGGGAAGCATGACGTAAGAGAACCGGAAATTCCATGGTCTATCATCGCCTGACAATCAAATTGATTGTGGTTTTTGCCGCGGCGGTACTGATCCCCGGTATCGTTCTAGGGATCATCGCCAGCCGAACGCTCCGGTATGAGGAGACCTATCTGGAAAGACGGCTGGAGGATACCCTGCGGGTTGAAGTAGATCAGACCGTCGACCTGATCCGGAAAGAGGTCGTCACGCTGGCTGATCAGCTCGCGGAGGGATTGCCGCCGCTGGGGCGGGAAGGCCACGCTGCCGTCTTCAGAATATGGAAGGAAAACTCGCTCTTGGTCGAGATTCCTTTCCTGGTCTCCCGGGATAACCAGATTCTCTGGCCGCGTTCGGGCGGGGGGGCGGCCTCCGCCGAAGACGTCTTTCTCGCCGACAACCAGGGTTTCCTCACCGATGAAGCGGATATTCTCTCGTTTCAGAATGTCGCTCTTCTTCCCGGCCGAGCCGCCACCTCCGCGACCGTGACCGGCGTTTCCCGCCTCGGGTCCTGGCGGGAAGAAAGCAGCTTGGAAGCGTCAGCCCCTGCTCAGCTCAAGGAGAATGTCGCCCTAGCCAGATTCCGCCGTTCCCCGGAGGTCCAGCGCCAGCTCTATCAGCAGGCGGAAACCGAGCAAAAAAAGGTCCTGGCCAGAAGCGTTCTCCCTCGACAGCAAGCGGAAACCGAAACCGCTCCGGAGAGATCGATCCTGGTCGCGGAACCGCTTAACTTCTCCCGGATCACCGCTGGGGCGGACCAGGGATTCATTCCCCGCCTGACAGGCAGTAAGCTTGAGATTTTTTTCTGGAAAAAGATTCCGCCGGCGGGGGAGATCGCCGGCTGCCTGGTCAACCTCAAAGCCTTCACGGAAAGGATACTGGCGGTTCTTCCGGTCCCGTACTCCGCCACCAGGCTTTTGACCGTTCTCGATCAGGACGGATTACCCCTTCTCGATCCCCTCGATGAAAGCTCCGGACGCGAGTGGAAGCGGCCGTTCTTCTCCCGGGAGATCGGCGCGGTCCTTCCCCGCTGGGAGGTGGCCGCCTATCTTTCCGACCCCGCATCCCTGGTCTCCCGGGCCCGGTTCCAGTCCCTGATCACGGGGGTGCTGATTGCCCTCCTGCTGATCGCGATCCTGGGGGGCAGCTTCCTCATCTTCCGGTCGTTTAACCAGGAGATCCTCCTGGCCCAGCAGAAAACCAGCTTTGCCGCCAATGTTTCCCACGAGCTTAAAACTCCTCTGACCTCGATCCGGCTCTTTGCCGAAATCCTCGAGCAGGGGCGGCAGCCCGACCGGGGCAAGCAACAGAAGTATCTGAAGATGATAGTATCCGAGAGCAAACGTCTCTCCCGGCTGATCAACACCGTCCTCGACTTCTCCCGGATCGAGCAGGGAAAGAAGACGTACCGGAAACAAAAAATCGACTTGGCGGAGGTGGCCGGAAGGGTGGTCGAGAACCTGAGAATCCCTCTGGAGGAACAAGGTTTCACCGTCCGGCTCAACCTGCCGATGGTGCCGGTACCGGTCCTGGGCGACCCCGAAGCTCTGGAACAGGTTCTGATCAATTTGCTCGCCAACGCCGAAAAGTACTCGGGGCAGCGACGGGAGATCAAGGTCGAGCTTGCGATCGAGGGCGACCAGGCTACGATCACCGTAAGCGACCGGGGGATCGGGATCCCCAAGGCGGCGGCAAAAAAGATATTCCAGAAATTTTACCGGGTCGATGAGCGCCTTACCGCCCGGGTAAAAGGAACCGGCCTGGGACTGACCATCGCCCAGGCCATCGTCCGCGAGCACGCAGGCAAACTGGCCTATCAGCCCCGGGAAGGCGGCGGCAGCCGGTTCTGCGTACGCTTGCCGCTCTGTCCGTAAGGAACCAGGTGGAGCAGATGAAAAAGAAGGTCATTCTGGTGGTGGAAGACGAACTCCCCATCCTGACCGGCTTGGTCGACCTGATCGAAGCCGAGGGTTACCGGGCGGTCCAGGCTCTCGATGGCGAAGAGGCCTTGCGGAAATACCGCACGGAAACCCCGGCCCTGATTCTCCTGGACATTATGATTCCGGAGAAGAGCGGCTACGACGTTTGCCGGGAGATCCGCGCCGGCGATCCGGTAACCCCGATTCTGATCCTGACCGCCAAGGGCCAGGAGGTTGACAAGGTGGTGGGGTTGGAGCTGGGCGCCGACGACTACATCGTCAAGCCCTTCGGGGCCGACGAACTCCTGGCCCGGATCCGAGCGGGTCTGCGCCGGGCGAACACGCGGACGAAACCGAAACGGGAGGATAAGACCCCGTTTGGATTCGGCCGGGTCGAGATCGATCCCCGGGTCATGACCGGGAAGCGGGGCCAGAAGACGTTCCCGGTAACGCCGCGGGAGATCGAACTCCTGCGCTTCATGATGGACCGGGAGGGCGAAGCCATCCACCGTTTCGATTTCCTGGACGAGATTTGGGGGATGAGTTACGGAGGAGCCACCCGGACACTGGACCAACATATCGCCCAGCTCCGGAAAAAGGTCGAGGCCAAGCCCGAAAAGCCCGTCCACATCATTACCGTCCATGGCGTCGGCTATCGCTTTCTCTCCGATCCCCGGTAGCGCTTCCCCCGGAATGCCCCGGTTCAGTAAACCGGCCCGTCTTTATACACGATCCCCTTTTCGCCGGCCTGCGTCCTGAGCGCGGCGTAGAGCTGATGATCGAGGGATTGCGCCGCCTTGGAACCGGCCTTCCCGACCACCTCGTCCCGGATATAGCGCTGCCGATTCTCCGCCAACTCCCGGATTTGGGCCTGGATGGCGCCGCGTTTCCGGGCCTGCCCGTCGATGAAAGCGGCCCGCTCCGCCGCGGGCATCTTCCGCAGCTCTTCCGGCAGCATTTCCTCTTTCACCTCGGTTAGGACGACCCGGCCAACGGCGACGTCGTTCACCAGTTCCTGGTCCCCCAGCAGGTTGCACTTGCCGGATTCGCTTTCGTTAAAAACCGTTCGCCGGGCCACAGCGGAACCCGGTGCCTCGCGGTAGATCTTTCCGGCCAACGCTACCCGCTCCTCCTGAGCAGCCCGGAGGGCGGCATCGCCGTAGAAAATACGGGTGGCATCTAGTTCTTGGGAAAGACGGGCCAGATCGGCATCATAGGGAGTCGAGGTTTCGATCGCCCCCCCGGACTGAGCGACCCGGAAGAATGCCCCCCCGGCCAGTTCGGCGATCCTGGTCCAGAACGGCATGGTCTCCGTATAACCACCGCATTGAATGGCATTAATGATGATCCCCTTCTTGGCCGCCAGCATGCAGGTCTCGGGGTAGGGGACATCGTTCTGGTAGTCCATGTGCGGCGGGCAGTCCCCGACCAGGAAGATGACCCGGTAGGTGGAGTTATCGGCGGACCAGTCGATCTTGGTGACCGCTTCATAGAGGGCCTGGTTGACGCTTTCCGGCATGTCCCCCCCGCCTTGGGCGCGGAAGGACATAAGCTCGGCGTAGACCCGATCCAGATCCAGGGAGAGGGGAGTCAGCCGGGTGACGTATTGGTCGCCCAAATCGCGGTATCCGACCAGGCCGATCCCGATCTCGGGCGCCGGCTGCGCTTGGCAGAGGGTGCTGGCAATAGCCCAGATCTTTTCCTGAGCCGTGCGGATCAAACCGCTCATCGACCCGGTCGTATCCAGCACAAAGACGACCTCGATCCGGGGCGTGGGGATCTTGCCGCCATCCGGCGCCGAAGCGCCTTGTGCCCCCGCTCCCAAAAAGAGAAGGCCGGCGGCCCACATGCTCGCTAACCCTGTTTTTGCTCTCATTGTTTTTACCTCCCGACGCCGGGAGTTCGGCCCGGGCGTCATCCGGAAATTCAGTTTTACCCGATCCGGGCCCGTCGCACCCGGGCCCGTCGCCGTTGCCCTCCGAGTGAATCCCCGGGTGGGATCAGCGGTTAAGCATTCCCCGGTTCCCGGTGCCGGTCACCCCGCCCGGAGTTGAGGATCCCGCCGCTTCGCGCTCGGGGAAGAGGGAGAGATGAACCAGGCAGCCTCGATAGAGGAGACCGGCCGCGAAGCCGCCCGGCCAGGTCAGCCGGACATTCTCGCCCAGCGAGACCCCGCGCTCCCTGGTTACCGATTGGGGGGAATGGAGCCGCCAGAGAAAGGATGCGACCTCTTCCCGTTCCACCATCCGGCCGCACCTCGAGGCCGCGATCCCGTCGGCGATGTAGGACTTGAGAATTTTCTTCCATTCGGCCCGGAAGAGGTTGGGACTGCCGAAGATATCCGCGCAGACGATTTCTCCCCCGGAACAGACCACGACCCCGACCGTCCCCCGCACCAACTCCGGCATGCGGTCGAGTCTTTCCGCGTATTCATCGAAGACTTTGCGGGTTTCGCTGCTGGTATAGACCGCCCGCAGGGTGCCGGTGGCCGTGGCCACCCCCAGCGCCCGATTGTTTTTCGCTACTCCTTCCCAAACCTTCTCCTGGCTGGCCCCGGACTGGGCGATATTCCGGAGATAGGCCCCCGCGTTGCAGTAACTGGCCTCGAAGCGGTCGCTCTTTCCCTGCCAGCGTCCCGATTCGACACAGTAAACGGCAAGACTCATCCGCCCGCCGCACGGCGCCAGCAGCGTGTCCTGGCGCACGATCCGATCCTGCCTTGCCCCGGCGACCATCTCTCCGGCGAAGATGAAAACCGGGAGGCTGGCCAGGTTGGAAACCATAACCTCGGGGACCGTTCCGCCGTTCTTTTCCTCCACGCTGAGAAGTCCTTTCTCCAGCGCGTCATCCAGGGTGAGATAGTCAGCCCCGATTCCGGACCCGGCGGAGATCAGGGGATAGAGCGTCAGGTCCCGGTAGATGATCGGCGCGCCGAGAGTGATTTCGTCCAGGGCCGCCTGGATCTCCGGACCCGGCTTCATACCGAACCCGAGACTGGGAAGCAGAGCCCCTCCGACTGCCAGCCAGCTCACCAGCCTTATTCTCAAAATCGTCTTCATTCCCTTCTCCTCCTTTTGGTTCGGAGCGCCTCGCGGGCGCTTCCCTGACCGTTTGACCGGACCAACACGGGCGAAATGATGCATCACCTCCTTCTGCTGTTGTGCCTTGCCATAAACATACGGCGGGAAGGAAAGGGCGGTGTCATAACCGCGTAAAACGATTGTAAAAAGATCGTAAATTCCGGTGGCTCTTCGGGAGTTTTACCTGGAACAAATCCCGGACCTGAACGCCTTTCGGGGGGCTTCAGAAAATGACGGCGGAAGATCTTTTCCTGGTGGACAAACGGGTTCTGGGATCGTTCAACTCGGTCGATATCTCGCAATTCGCGCTCCAGAGGCAGGAATGATTTTTCTTGAAGATTTTGGCAGCAGCCTTGAAAACAACGGTTTATTTGTCGGGACTTTCTTCAGCTTGAGTTGGCGAGGATTCGCGAGATTCGCGGTTAAATCCGTGAATAAAAATCCGCGGTAATCCGCGAAATCTTAGTTTTGGCGGGCGGGGATTCGCGAAATCCGCGAAATCTTAGTTGCGGGGGAAAAGGGTTTTTGCTAGGTTTCTTGCTTGACTCACGCCGCCGGGGTTGCTAGTTTTCCCAGGTTTCAGGAATCTTAACCGGAAGTGGAGATGAAAACTTTTTCAGCCAAACCGCAGGAAGTGCAAAGAAAATGGCGCCTGATCGACGCCGAAGGCCAGGTGCTGGGGCGCTTGGCCACCGCGATCGCCGATATTCTTCGGGGCAAGGACAAGCCGATATTCACCCCCCACGTGGATGCGGGCGATTTCGTCGTCGTGATCAACGCGGAAAAAGTGGTGGTGACCGGGCGCAAGGCCCAACAGAAAGAATACCAGCGTTACAGCGGCTATCCGGGCGGCTTGCGGAGAATACCCTACAAGCGGATGCTCGAAACCCACCCGGAAAGGATAATCGAGCACGCGGTCAGGGGAATGATTCCGCATAACCGGCTGGGCCGGGAGATCATCACCAAGCTCAAGGTTTATGCCGGACCGGAGCATCCCCACGGCGCCCAAAAACCCGAACCCCTGGTCCTGGAGAAGAGGTAAAATCCCGTCATGAGCGACACGGCCAAGATTTATGCCACGGGGCGGAGGAAAACCTCCGTCGCCAAAGTTTGGATTTGCCCGGGGATGGGCAAAATCAGGGTGAACGGCCTGGAAGCCGCGGATTATTTTCAGCGCCTGAACCTGGTCAACGTCATCCAAGGCCCCTTGACGGTGACAGAAAACCTGGGCCGTTTCGACGTCACCGCCGAGGTCGCGGGCGGGGGCAAGGCCGGTCAGGCCGGGGCGCTTTCCCACGGGGTCGCTCGCGCCCTGGTCGCGGCTAATTCCGCCCTGCGCGTCCCTCTCAAGGGCGCGGGGATGCTGACCCGGGACCCCCGCAAAAAGGAAAGAAAAAAATACGGCCGCCCGGGAGCGCGGAAAAAGTTCCAATTCTCCAAGCGCTGAAAAAGGGAGAAGGGATGTTTTTTCCAGGGGCTCCAGAAATGGAGCCCCTTTTTTCTGGAAGTGGAGCGTTCGGGTGTATGCTGGGGCAGGAATTTCATTTAAAATTAAATTTTCGAATTGAAAGCGCCAAGCGGGAGGCCCGGAAATGCTGAAAGTCGCCGTGGTGGGAGCAACCGGTTATACCGGGGTCGAGATCGTAAAAATCCTGCTCGACCATCCCGGAGTGGAGATCGTTTCCCTGACCGCCAAGGTCGACTCTCCCATCCGCCTGGGAGACGAGTTCCCCGAACTTGCCGGCCGGATCGACCTGGAGGTGGACAATCTCCAGGTGGAAAAAGTCTGTTCCCGGGCGGATTTCGTTTTCCTCGCGCTCCCGCATACGGTTTCGATGCGCTTCGCCCCCGCCTTTCTGGCGGCGGGGAAAAAGGTGGTCGATCTCTCGGCCGATTATCGTTTCCGGGATGCCGCGGTCTTCAGCCGCTGGTACGAAACTCCCCACCTCGATCCCGCCGGCGCGGCGGAGGCGGTTTACGGCCCGAGATCTACCGCGAGCGGATTGCAAGGCCCGGCTGATCGCCAATCCCGGTTGTTATCCGACCGGGACGATCCTGGGGGTCTATCCGGCCCTGAAGGAAGGGCTCGTCGACGGGGAGCGGATCATCGTGGACGCCAAGACCGGCGTGACCGGGGCCGGGCGCAAAGCAAGCCTAGCCTTCCTCTTCCCCGAAGTGAACGGGAACTTCCGGGCCTACAGCCTGGGCTCCCACAAACACACCCCGGAGATGGAGGTAATCCTGGCCGAGGCTTCCGGGCGCAAGACCCTGATCGAGTTCGCGCCCCACCTGCTCCCGGTCAACCGCGGAATCTTGGGGACCATCTACCTGGACC
>CAZIEA010000049.1:0-14050 GCA_964538495.1 uncultured bacterium
CCCCCCATACCGAGGCCTTCCATTCGGTGGTTGCGCACCTGCTGGTCTCGCATCCCCGGCTCCAGGCCGCTCCCGCCAAGTGGGAGTCGTCCCGGTGAGTTCCCGGGGGCCGCGGGTTCTTTTCCTTAACCCGCCCCAGGCCGTCACCGAGCTGATCTACACCGAGCGGGTGGCCAAGCAGTACTCCCGCAGCGCCTACGTCCTGCCCAACACCTCCCTGGCCTACCTGGCCGCTTACCTGGAAACGAAGGGGTTTGAGGTCCGGATCCTGGATGCCTCCGCCCTGGGGCTGACCCCGGAGGCGGCCGCGGCTGAGGTGCGGGAGTTCTCCCCGGTTTCGGTTTGCTACAGCCTCTGCACCCAGAACTTTCTGCCCACCCTCGCCTGGATCAAGGCCCTGAAAAAACTTGTCCCCGTCCCCGTGACGGTGGGGGGTGTGCAGATGGGCATCTATCCCCGGGAGGTGATGACTCACCCGGAGATAGACTACGGGGTGATCGGGGAGGGCTGGGACACCCTCTGCCGCCTGGTCGAATGCATCGCCGGCGGAGTCGAGCCGGCGGACGTTCCCGGAGTCTGCTACCGGGCAAGGGGAGAGCTGATTTTCACCCCGCCCAACCCGGAGCCGGCCCGGAGCCTGGACGAGGTCCCCTTTCCCGCCCGCCATCTCCTGCCCAACGAGAAATACACCACGGTGATGACTCGCGAGTGGCCCATCACCGTGATGCTTTCTTCCCGGGGCTGTCCCTTTGGCTGCCTTTACTGCGACGTGCCCCGGGACCGCTACCAGAGCCGGGATCCTCTCCGGAGCGCCGACGAAATCGAAGAGTGCGTGCGGCGCTTCGATATCCGGGAGATCCTCTTCCAGGACGAGACCTTCACCCTGGGCCGGGAGCGGGTGATGAAGTTGTGCGAGGAGATCCTGCGCCGGGGCATCAAGGTCTCCTGGTCCATCCGGGCCCGGGCCGACCTTCTGGACCGGGAGATGATCGCTCTGATGAAGCGGGCGGGTTTGGGCAAGATGAATGTCGGGGTGGAGTCGGGCCGGCAGGAGATCCTTGCTCGCTTCAACCGGAACATTCCCCTGGACGCCGTCAGGTCTGCCGTGGCCTGGGCCCGAGAGGAAAAGATTCTCACCCTGGGCTTTTTCATCGTGGGCTGGCCGGGGGAGACCAGGGAAGACGCGGAGGCGACCATCCGCTTCGCCCTGGAACTGGAGTGCGACTTCATCCAGGTCAACAAGATGATGCCCCAGCCGCCTTCCCTGGTTTACCGGGAGCTGGTGCAGGAGACCGGGAAGGACCCCTGGCGGGAATACACCCTGGGCGACCCCTTGGGGCTGGCTTCCCTCCCGGGGACCGGGTCGGCCTTCAGCCCGGAGGAACTGGACAAGCTCCAGATGGAGTTCTTCCGCCGCTTTTACTTCCGCCCCGCCTATGCCTGGCGACGCCTGCGCGGATTGGGTTCCTGGCGGGAACTGCGCGCCCTGCTCTCCTCGGCTCTCGCTCTCCGCTGACTCCCGGCGGAATCCCTCGCCCCTCAAGCCCTCAACTGTTATTATTCCTAAACAGGCTGTGTTTTTTTACCATGAAGGCCATGAAGAGCATGAAGAACCGTAATCCGTAATCAGTGATCCGTAATCCGGCCCAAACCAGGAAACAGGAAACAGGAGTCAGGATTCAGGAGGCGCGATCTTTTGCACCTGATTAACTCTGTTTCCTCTGATTATTACGTCCCGATTACGATAGCGACCAAATCCGTGAAAATCTGTGAAATCTGTGGACAAATTGGTTTCCTGCGTCTTGGCGCCTTTGCGTGATGAAAGCGGCAGTTCCTTCAGCCTTCAGCCTGTAGTTTAATCTGTGTAATCTGTGGACAGCAGTTATCCGTGGACAGGAATCAAAGGAGAACACGATGGCGATATTTCTCGATACCGGCAATCTCAAGGAAATCAGGGAGTTTTTGGGGATGGGAATCGTCCGGGGGGTTACTACCAACCCCACCATCCTGAAAAAGGGCGGGCTGAAGGGAGGTAAGAAGGCTCTGCGCGAACGCGAGACCGCCATCGCCGCCCTGATTGATCCCCTGCCGCTGTCGGTGGAGGTCACCAGCAACCGCAAGACCGAGATGCTCGCTCAGGCCCGGGAGTTTGCCTCCTGGGCCCCCAACATCAACGTCAAGATTCCCATCCACGGGCCGGAGGGGGAGTTGTTCAACCTCGAGGTGATTCACCGGCTCGAGTCCAAGGACAACATCCGGGTGAACGCCACCGCCTGCATGAGCGCCCAGCAAGGGTTCCTGGCCGCCTTGGCCGGGGCGACCTACGTCAGCCTCTTTGGGGGTCGGATCAACAACATGGGCTATAACTCCGTGGATGAGATTTCCCGGCTTCGGGACCTGATCGAGGATCACGGATTGGAAACGAAGCTCATCGCCGGTTCGATCCGCGAAGTCCTTAACGTCCTGGAATGGCTGGAAGCGGGGGCCCACATCGTCACGGTCACCCCGGAAATCCTCCGCGCCCTGGCGGTACACCCCTACACCAAGGAAACGGTCCGAATGTTCCTCTCCGACGCCGGGCAGGCTTGAGTATCCGCGCCATCCCCGGTTTCGGAACGACTGATCCGCTTTTTCCCCATTGTCTCCTCCAGTTTCCCCGCGGCCATATCGGGGTCAGGAGAGGTGTTCCGGTTTGTGACTTGAGGCGACTTTCTTCCCGTGACACGGCATTCGCTGCAAAGAAAGATCGGGTTTGGGATCTTCGGGGCGCTATCCTGTATTTTTTTGTTGGAGGCGTTCTTCCGGCTTGACGAGTTCCGGTGCTCGCTTGAGATCGACAAGGTTACACCGCCGCCGGCGGCCGGAAAGCAAACCGTCATTATCTGCCTCGGAGAGTCGATCACCGCGGGCGGCCCTGGCGCGTACCCGGCCTTGCTGGAAGAAGAACTGAGACACCGGCTGCCGAGTCGAAACATTCGGGTATTGAATCAAGGAATGGCCGGGGCGACATCGTTTGACATCGCCAGTAGGCTAAAAGAGAAAATAGAGGAATATCGTCCCGATCTGGTGGTGATCATGATGGGGGTAAACGATACCACGGCTACGGATATCCATGGGGTTGGCAAGGAGCACCCTATAAAAACATTTTTTCGGTTATCCAAGGTCAGCCAACTCGCGAAAAATTTTGCCTGGAGTATCAGGGCCTGGTATGTAAAAAAAATTATATCCGGGTTAACCGTCATCGAGCAGCTGACTTTGTCAGAACGTCGTGTCCAGGGACCACTTCCTCCTCGCCGCCGCCTCTTCCCGATTAACCCGCATACAACGGAGGATTATATTGCCTTGGGGGATTGGTATCTGACTCAGGACCGTTGGAAGGAGGCAGCCTTATTCTACTCGGAAGCCCTTGTACTTGCTCCGAACAGTTGTCCGGCCCTTGCCCGCCTCGGTGTTTGTTATTGGGAAAATGAGCAATGGGAGCCGGCGGAACGGCTGCTTACAGCCGCGATTGAGGCCGATCCCCGGGATCCGGAAGGCTACATCGAAAAGGGAAATGTATGCCAAGGCCGGAGACAGTGGGAGGAGGCGGGGAAATGGTATCGGGAAGCGATCCGGTGCGCGCCAGCGGAACCCCGGGCCTATCGAGAGTGGGGAATGGCATTGGTGGGGCAAGGGATGTTCGAACTTGCCGAGAAGATGTCTCGGAAGGCGCTGAGTCTGGACCCTTCCGCTCCGGAGAGTTGGGCAGTCCTCGGATTTTGCTATAGAAAGTGGGGGCGATTGAACTTGGCTCAAGAGGCTTACGAGATAGTTTTTTCCCTCCGCCCTAACGAATCTGGAGGGTTGCTCCAGACCTACATAGAAGGAGGGAAAACGGATCTTGCCGCCGACTTGCAGGAGGGGAGGGAGGAGCAATTGCTATATTCCGCCCAAGAGGCCCCCCCCATTCTTGCGCCTCGCGTCGAACTGGCCGAACTCTATCGCCGGGAGGGAAGAGAGGCCGAGGCGGAGAAAACACTATATGAAGGAGAGGACTTCTATCGCCGCGCCCTGGAGAAAAACCCGAAAGGCTGGTGGCTCGAAGCGGAATTGGCCAGATTTCGATGGCACCGGAAACGGTTTAAAGAGGCGGAAGATGGCCTGGAAAGGGCAATCGAATTGAGGGGGGATATTTGGTGGCTTTACACCGAATTGGGCCGATACCGCGGCGAATCCGGGCGAATGGAAGAGGCCGATTGTTTGTACCGCGCGGCTGCCGAGATCAACCCGGGTTCGTGGGAAATATATCAGGATTGGGGTATTCTCTATTTTTCCCGCGAGGATTGGGCGAAAGCGGAAAGTGTATATCGAGAGTGGTTGAAACATTGTCCCGAAGATTACCGGGCGTATGTAAACCTCGCCTTAACCCTTATACGTCGAGGTGTTACGGAAGAGGCGAATAAGCTGTTGGCCCGGGCTGATGTCCTCAATTCCCGGTTCCATTCCCCTTTCACCGCGGATAATTACCTCAAGATTCAGGCAATGTTGGATGAGAACGACATTCGACTCGTTGCTGTTCAGTACCCAATGATTGAGGCCGACTCTCTTCGGCGTCTTTTCCGCCATCGCTCAAATGTCAACGTGGTCGATAACGAAAAGATCTTTCGGGAAGCGGTGAGTCGGGATGGATACGAAACCTACTTTGCGGATAAGTTTGCGGGATACTTTGGCCACCTTAAGCTTCCAGGAAATCGTCTTCTGGCCAGGAATATTGCCCTGGAAATCAGCGAGGTAATTCTGGGTCCGCAGAGGGAATTTAATTGCCTTTCAATGAATACTTTACTAAATATTAAGCAAACCCCTTAAAAGGATGTTCTGATGGAACCGGTTTCGGTTATCCTGATTGCATATAACGAAGCGGATGTGATCGAAAAGGAAGTCGAGGGCTTTTATCGCGAGGTGGTGGAGAAACTGCCCGGTTCCGAGCTGATTGTGGCCGAGGACGGGAGCACCGACGGCACCTCGGAAATCCTGCGCCGCCTGGCCGAGCGGTTGCCCATCCGCTTGGTCCAGGGCAGAGAACGCAAAGGCTACAAGCGTGCCCTCCTGGACGCCCTGAAACTCCCCCGTCGCGAATGGGTTCTTTTCAGCGACACGGGGGGAAAATTCAATCCGGAGGATTTCTGGAAACTCGAATCCCATCGCCCTGAAGCCGATTTGATCGTGGCGGTTAAGGTCTCCCGGCGCGATCAGGTCTACCGCCGCCTGATGACTATGGCTTTTAATAAACTGGTTACCCGTTACTTCGGCTTTCCGGTCCGTGACATCGACAGCGGATTCCGCCTCTACCGCTGCAAGTTAGCCCAGGCAATCGCTTGCCGGGAGCTCATATTCCGGGACCTGATCAACGCCGAGATCACCTTGAGAATGTTGGCGGCGGGCGCGCGATTGAAAGAGGTTCCGGTACTCGCCACTGCCCGGCCGGGACAGTCGCGAGGAATGCCGGCAGCCCGGATTCCCCGTGTTATTGTTCACATTTTCTCCAGCCTTTCGGCTTTGCGAAGCGATTTAAGCTCGGTGGACCCCGATTCTCGTCCCGCGAGTTGAGGCCGGAATGTAGCGGTGCCGGCATGAGGGAAAAATATCTCGAACTATGGCGGGAGGAAGTGAAAAGGGGCCGCGCTTGGCGCTGGCCCCTGCGACTTGCCGGGGCGGCGCTTTCTCCGGTCTGCGGACGCTCGCTGACCGGCCCGATTTCCGCTGAGATTATGGTGACCTGGCGGTGCAACGCCCGCTGTGAGATGTGCGATTACCCCAGCCGTTCCGCCGGGAGCGAGCTTTCCACCGGCGAGATCGAAAGGATCATTGATGAATTGGCGGGCCTCGGGGTGGCGGGGGTGTCGCTATGCGGGGGCGAACCTTTTCTGCGCCCCGACTTGTTCGAGATCGTGGGTCATGCGAAAAGCCGCCGGCTGATGGTCCAGCTCGCCACCAACGGACTTCTGCTCGACGAGCGCAACTCGGAATCGCTGGTTGAGTCGGGAGTGGATATGGTCACGATATCCATCGATTCTCCTCGTCCGGAAGTATTTTCCGCCATCCGAAAGGTTCCCGGAATTTATGAAACGGTGACTGCCGGCGTCCGCCGCCTGGCGGAATGCCGGCGGCGGCGGGGCCGGGGCCCCGGAATCATCATTTCGACCGCCGTCACCCACCGGAATCTGAATGACATCACCGAGATTTTGGATCTGGCGTCCGTTTTGGGGGCCGACGCGGTAACCTTGATCCCCGTCCAGGAAGTAGCGACCATCCCCAACCGTTACACCGGCGAGGATAGGGATCGTCTCCTGGAGTTGCTGCGGCGCTTGGCGGCCAGGAAGGCAAGCGGCGATCGGGTCCTGGACAATTCGGCCGGATACTTGAAATGGCTGCTCGCGCGGGAGTCCGGCCGGGAACCGGGGGTTGCCTGCCTGATCCCCTACACCGACCTGCATATCGGGCCCCGGGGAGAGGTGTTCCCCTGTATTTACTATTCCGGTATGAACCAGCCGTGGGGCAATATCCGGCAGGCTTCGCTTCGGGAGTTATGGTATTCGCGGGATTACCAGCAGCGGCGTCGGGAAGCCCGCGGTTGCCGGAAATGCTCCATTCCCTGTCACTGGGAGATGAATCTCTTGTTCCATCGGATGCTGATACCACGTCTGTTATCGCGGTGAAGCCTTTCGGTCTCTTTCGCCGCCCAACTTGCCGGCTCCCGGCGGGGATG
Source organism: uncultured bacterium (assembly GCA_964538495.1). Classification (GTDB taxonomy): domain Bacteria; phylum Auribacterota; class Erginobacteria; order Erginobacterales; family DAOSXE01; genus CAZIEA01. The sequence goes on from CAZIEA010000049.1 coordinate 6,746, forward strand.
TCCATTTCGAAGCGGGAAGCTTCGCCGCCGCCTCCGCCCGGGTGATTTGCTCCGCCCAATCCCCTCGGCCCGTTTTTCGCAGTTTGTCTTGAAACAGTTCGATCTGTTCTTTCCCCATGAGGGGGAGGTATTCCTCATAGACCCAGCGATCCCAGGTGCAGGAGATAAAGCCGTGTGGGCGGAGAGCCCACTGGAGATCGTAATAACCGGCAATGTTGACCATTAGATATATGAGGAAGCAAATTGTGGTTCCCAGCGAGAGCATGCGCGTGAACTTATCCCGAGAATTCACCGAGCAAGAAAACATAATTCCCACGATCAGTGCCGTGCCGATGGAGCCCAAATAAATCCTCTGGGTACGATACCAAGCCGCGGTTATCGCAGACATTGTTAAGAGCAGGGCCAGGCCGAAATATACCGTTTTTTTCTGTTCCCGCGTCCCGTGTCGGCATAAAATTAATCTCCCGAACAATATCAATCCGGACAATGCAGCCAGACCGGAATAATCGCGCCAGGTTACAAACCCGGAATAATACGCCGGGAAATCGTTGTATGGTTCGCGGTTACCCCAGGATTGAACAAGCGTACCGCTCAAACTTCGGGCATATTCCCCGATCAGGTTGCCGATAGTGAGACGAAAAGGCGGGGGGAAAGGTTCCGCCTGGTGAAATCCGCGCAGCATAAAAAACCTCGCTCCTATAAACATCGCGACCAGCACAAATAGAGGCAAAATCGATTTTAACATGGCGCGCGGGGAGACTCCCCGGATGATGACGCCATAGGCGAAGACGGCCAGCGGGAAGAGAATCACCTCCTCCTTGATAAAAAGCGCGGCCAGGAAACAGATCAGGCCGCCGGCCCAGGCGCTTTTCCGGCGCGAGGAGATATAACTATCGAAGCAGAGAAGGGAGAGCAGGGCAAAGTTCAATTGCAACAGATGCTGGCGGTTGGTCAACTGGGAAGAATGCCAGGCCATACTGCCGAGACAGGAATAGGTTAATGCGATCCAGAAAGCCGAAGAGTTATCCCGGGCGCAGCGGCAGGCCAGGATATAAACCAGCCATATGCCGGAGAGGAAAAGGATGCCCTGGAGAAGATGATTTGCCGTTGGGTTGACGCCGAGCAACCAGTGGAAGAAAGCGTAGTGAACGGAATGCAGGGGGCGGTAGCCCAGGGTCTCGACTCCGGTCGGTTCCCAGTGAGAATGAAAAGTCAGGGCGATTTCAGGGAGCGGATATGAACGGATATATTTGTAATCTTCCAGGTGAAAGCCATAGTGAAGAGACGGCAGAAAAAGGAAGAATACCGCTACGCTTAGGGCCAGCAGGGGCGGAATATGTTTATTGAGTGTCATTTTTTGATTAAGATGCATTAGCCGGTAAATTATAGAAATTTCGGAAGAAAAGGAAAGCGCGTATTTCAGGCGAGAGGATTATCGGGCCGAAGGCAAGCACATCGCCTCCGCAGGCGGTTGCTGCCCAAATTCAGGCCACAAACGATTCGATCCCTCAGCCTGCCGGGCTCGTTGTCAAAAGGAATTCCCGGCCGGCTCCAACATGCGCTGAAAAGGCCGATGAACAGTGGGAAGAGAGAAAGTTTGAAGTTGCAAGTCTGCGGTTTCACTCTGTTGATGCTTGGGATATTCGCGGTTTTCCTGGGTGGGATTTCGGTGCGGACTGGGACTCCCCAGATCTTTCGCCTGAGATATTACGCGCTCCAGGACGGTTTGGAAGGAGGGGCCTTGAGTTCCTCCTTGGGAAATTTTGACTGGCGCAAGGCTTTTGTCTGGCGCGCCTCCGACACCGAATACCGCCAGCGCCAGTTTTCCCAGTTTTTCGAGGTGCTGACCCCGCGCCTCTACTCCCATCTCTATTATTGGTTCGGGCCGTTTATGTGGCTTCCCCTTTCCCTGGTCTGTGTATTTTTGATCGGGCTTATGATCGCCCTGGTTGTTCGCCAGTGGTGCGGGGATTGGCTTCCCGGGCTTGTCGCCGGCAGTTTCTGGCTTCTCACCACCGAAGTTCTGGTCGGGCATCATGCCCCCATTCGCTACGCCAAGGATTTTGCCGCCCTCCAGATTCTGGGGATAATCTCGTTTCTGCTGGCGATGCGGGGGGCAGGGCGGGGCCGGAGGCGGTTTTGCCTTCTGGCCGCCTGCTTTATCTGGTGGCTGGGGCTCTTTACCGACGAGTACTTGATTTTTGCCTTCCCCGCCCTCGCGGTGGCGTTTCTTACCTGGCCCTGGCTCAAGCCGGTTCGTTTCCGCTTGCTGTCTGTCTTTTCCCTGTTGCTGGCCGCCGGGATGCTTCTCTTCTGGTTTGTCCTCCCCGATTTGATAACACCGGACCGGAAAGACCCGCTGGCCCGGATGGCTGTCCGGGCGATGCCCTCCCTGGTGGATAAAGCGGTCCATAACTTCGGGTATTTAATCCTCAATACTCGCGATATTTTTACCTATACCTTCGGCTGGCCGCCGCCGCATTCTCCGCTCCAGACGGTTCTGGCCTCCTTAGCCGGAATCGTCCTGATATTGCTGGTTTTTCTCAACCGGGCCTGGAAAGGGTGGGGGAGGATGCTCTTTTTCTGGCTGATCGCCGCGGCTGTGGTCGGGGGGGTGCTTCTCCCTGAGGGTACGGATATTCTTCACCAACATACCTACTACAATCGCCCCCTGGTCGCCCTGCTGCTGGTGATTCTGGGTCTGTTCACGGCGAGCATCTTCCGGCACGGGAAAACCTGGTGCGCCCCGGCCTGGCTGGTGTTGCTGACCGCGGCCGGTATCCTCAATTTCGCCACGAACGCCACGGCAATCAGGCACGACCCGGAGGAAGCCTATCTGACCCGCCCCGGCCTGGAGAACATCCTTCAGCTTCACGACCGCTTGAACGCCGGGGAGCTGTTAGCGCCGGTCTTCGTCTCCTATCCCCAGTTTCGGGACGTTACCCGGGGGGTTTACGACGAGCTGGAATTTGCCGCCACATTTACCCTCGAAAGCGGTTTCCCCTGGTCTCTTTATCGGAGCATTATGCCGCGATTATATCTCCGCCAATTTGAGGAAGGGGAACTTCGGGCGGATCCCCGCCAGTTTGCCCGCTGGGTTTCCGAGGACGAACACGCTTCCCGGGCGGCCGCCGAATCTTTTTATGATATGCCCGCCGGCACGGTCTGGGATTTGGAGAGCATCCGGAAACACGAGTTGCCCGGGATGCCGGAGTTGGAATGGCGCTCGGACGGGCGGGCGCCGGCGCCGGCCGAGCCGAGGGACGACCTGTTGGGTAAGGCTCCGTTCGCGCGGTTGGGCAAAGGCGAATGGAGGACAAGTTTGCAGCTGCCTTCGGCGGGGCCTCGATTGGCGGCGATTGTCGCCATCCGCCACGACGGCCCGGCGGGATTTCGGATCGAGCCATCCTCCTGCGAACAGAATACTGAATGCGATTATGGGTGGTCGTGGCGCCTGTTCAGCGTCGATTTGGCGCCGGGTGCCGACCACGTCGAGGTCGTCGTGGTTGCCGCCGGGGAAGTGGAAGCAATTGGTCCGGTCCTGGTCCCGGTGGACGCGGTAGCGTTCATTCCGGTGTCCTGCCGGGAGCGGATTCTCCCGGCCGGCGTGCCGTTGCTCCGCCTCCGCGGTTTTCTGCCGTCACAGTCTAAGCTTCAGCAGGGAAAATAGTTTCCCGAAATTGCCTGATCTTTAAAGCACTACCCGCGATGGTTGTAATATAGGGTCTCTACTCAATGGCTGAGAAATCGAACAAAGTTTTACCTTTCCCGCAACGCGGATTTGGGGAATTTTACGACCCTGCCAGGCTGCTTCGCCGCCAGGGGGCCGTGTATGTTTTTATCGGGATATTTGTTGTCCTGGCTTTCGGGGCCGATATCAAATGGCCGAGCCGCAAAAGCTATTTCGCCACATATACCGAGACATTTAAAAATTTCACCGTTCTCCATCCCGTGATGCCGCCGTGCCTGATTACCCCCGGCGGGGCCGGCTTGGAAAACTATTCCACCCCTTACATGGCGTTATTGCGCCTCGTTTACCATTATCTGATTCCACACCGTCTGGCCGCGATGCGGGCCGTTTCCGTCCTCTGCGCCGCGTTGACGCTGTATTTTCTGGCCCGGATCGTCGCGAAACTATTCTCGCCCACCGTGGCGTCGCTGCTGATATTTCTACTGGCGACTTCGCCGATATACGTTGAAAGCATGCGCGCGTTCGGCTATCAGGCGATGAGCCACCTTGCGGCGATAATGGTCATATACTTTGCAGTTCGTTCGCTGGAAAAACCGGTCGCCGCCGCTTGGGCGGGATGTTTCAGCGCGTTAACCCTCTCCTTGTATGTGACCTCGCGTACGGCGGCGGTAATTCCGATCTTATTTTTGGCCGTTAATCTCCGCCGCTGCTGGAAGAGCTTGCTCATATACATAACCGTGTTTACGGTCGCGGCAGTCGTGGCCGGAGCGATTTCCGGTCTTGCTCCGCTTAGCTTCTGGAAATTCTACATATTTCCGGAAGAACAGGCCGGCCTCTGGCCGGTTTCCCCAGCAGAAGGCAAAATAATCTGGGGAGATTTTAGCGACAATTTAAATCGCAATTCCGGTTTGCTGGCCGGATATCTGTTGAATATCGGCCGAAAGCCCTTCACGGGCCGGGACAGCGCGTCGCGCATATATAACATTGTGTTCACGCCCTTCCTATTTTTGGGCTTGGCGGGATTATTCCGAGAAAAGCGCCGCGCCGTTCTCATGGTATTTATAATGGCAATGTTATTCCTGATTGTGCCGATGGCTTCGAAGGAGATCCAGCCGCGCAGAATTCTTATGGGCATATACCCGGTTTATCTGCTTGTCGCCGTGGGGATGCGGTTTATTTATCGTCTGATACCGAGGCGCAACAGTCCGGCAAGAGCAATGTCGGTGGCGGCTCTTTTGCTCGTGGGCGGATGGGATATCCACGAATTTTTCTTTCAGGTTTCCCGCCCTCGCCTGAATTATCCGCCCGCCGCCTTGCGGGCGCTGGCCGCGTTTGTCGAGTCAAATTGGAAGAATGTGCCCCACATCCGCTATTTCAAGGAAATAGACGATTCGATCATGGGCAACCCCTATTTCGTTCCCCGGCCGGAACGCGATTTCCAGGTTGCCAACGTCTTCGCGGAGGAACGCCAGGATTTCAAGAGAACGTTGATTATATATTCGACTCGGGTCGGAGATGATCTGATGCTCCTCTATACCGATCCTCCGCTGCGGATAAACCGGGACACGGTTGCCTGGGCTGAGGAGAAGTTCGGCCGCCTGGTTCGCCGCGGCCCGGTTTCCGGAGTCCCGGGTTTACATTACCTGGAGGTGGGCTTAGGCGAAGTGGCGCCTAATCTTGTTTTCAAAACCGGAGAAGACCTGAAAATCAGGATCACGGGCGGAAGCGAATCCGGGCCGGATGAATGCAAAGCATCGGGTTGGCATACCGGAGAAGAATACCCGGATCTTCTCGATGGCGAATCCTCGACCAAAGTTACGATCGTTCCAGCAACCGGGACGGAGCCTATTCACATCGAACTTGATTTTGGCGCGACATTACTAGCCCCCCCCCGGAGTATTTCTTTCCGGGTTCCGGATGGGGGGGGTGAAACATTTTTTCGCCGGGCGGAAATAGCGGGAAGTTCGGACGGCTTCGCTTGGGATCGACTGTCCTCCATAGTCGTTCCCAGCCGCCCCGCCGGGGGCGAGTGGCTTAATTTCGAGTTCGCCAATAGCCGCTCGCAGCGTTTCTACCGGATAACGATCCAGCCCGGTAACTGGGTTGACGGGAGCGGGCCGATCGCCATATCCGGCATCTGGATATTTACCGCTCCTAAACGTGAAATTAAAGTTGAAAATTTGATTTGAGCCGAAATTCTCAAAAGTTGTCAGGGGATCACTGGATATAGCCAAGCGCCTTGAATTGACGGCTGAGAGATTTGTCCGGCGCTTCGGTTCCTCCGGGGCCGGCGCCGAGATTATCTCGAAGCGACCGGTCCGTCCCTAATGTCTCCCCGGCCACGCCGCGCATGACGCCGGCCTCGCGCGGTGAAGTTTCCATCATATTTGCCTGTTCGCGGGGGTCGCCGCCGAGGTTGAAGAGCCGTTCGTTCTCCCCGGCGATCCATTGGTTGGAGTAGGCGAGGCCGTTCTTCAGCACGCGCACCGACTCGACGGATTCCGTCTGTTCCGGCGAATTCAGGTCCAGGGCCTGGCTGTATATCAACGGGTCATAGCCGCCTTTTCCGGTCAGCAACGGGAGAAAGGACGCGCCCTGGATGGGGTGGTCGGCTCCGAAGCCCAGGTAGTCGAAAACGGTGGGGAAAATATCGATCGCCCGCACGTGTTCGGAAACCGTCCGCCCGGCAAAAACGCCGCCCGGAAACTTGATGATCAAGGGCACGTTGAGGATTTCCGCAAAGAGCTTCCAATGCCGGTAGCCGCCGTGTTCGTTGAACTCCTCGCCGTGGTCGGAGGTCAAGACAATCAGGGAGTTCTCGTAGACATTTTCATCATGCAATATCTCGATAACCTTCTGAAATATCCAATCGGCATAAAGGATGCTTCCGTCATAGAGAGCAACCAGATGGTTGAGGTGGTCGGGATTGTTCAGGTCGAATCCGTCCCAGAAACTCTCTTCGTCGATAGCCCCGTCTTCGGCGGTTTTTAAATCCGCCCGCGACAAGGGCAGACCCGACACGGGTTTTTCCAGGAAGCGTCGGTTAAACTCGGGCGGCGCCTTGAGGTAGGGGTCATGGCAAATGTAGTGATGGAGAAAAAGAAAGACCGGCCGATCCTGTTTCAGGCCGGACCTGATGATTTCTCTGATCGTGGCCAGTTCCCTCTCCGGTCGGTAATAGTCGACCTGGAAGGCGTAAAAGAAGTCGTCGCGGTAGGAATCGAAGCCGCGGGCGAAACCGAACTGGGCCGAGACCGGCCCGCCCCCGTGAAGTCCGTACGTCATCCAGCCACGCTCGTGCAACAGCGCGGGCCACGTGGGAATGCTCTCCGCCAGGGGGATAATGCTCTCGTCGAAAGGACTGGGATTCCGGACCCGGTGTACAACCGGCGTCAGGGAGGTGAAGATGGACATGTGGGCCGGGGCGGTCACCGATCCCTGGCTGACCGCGTTCCGGCAAAGGACCGCCCGGGAGGCGAACCGGTCGATGAATGGTGTGGTCGGACGAGGGTAGCCGTAACAGCTCAAATGGTCCGCCCGGAGCGTGTCGATGGAAAAGAGCAAAATGAGCGGCGGGCGGACCGCCTTTTCGCTTTTTTTGCTCTGTTCCCCGC
>CAZIEA010000050.1:0-14014 GCA_964538495.1 uncultured bacterium
GATCGGCCCGTGACCAATCCCTGACGAATACTACATGCCCTACATGCTCTACATGGTTGAAAAGGCGGCGGTTCTACATGTCTACATGTGAATGTCGCGCCCGATTCCCGCTTGTTTCCCGCCCCGGCCGGAGATAAAATTCCCCCATAAGCGGTTTCTTGCGCGCTAAAGAAGAGAAACTTCGCCGTGGAAGAGATCCGCTGCTAACCCATGGGAGCGGCCGGGCGCTCCGCAACCAAAAGGAGCCGAAGATGGGCTTAATAATCGCTTTAGTGATTATCGCCGTGGTGGCTGTGATCGGGGTATACGTCGTCGCCAATCGCAAGAAACCCCAGTGAGGGAACCGCCGGGGAATTCGGCCCGGCTTCAGGAGTAAGCTAATTTTACGGATTTCGGCGAATCCGCGGCGCCGCCTCGGGTTGCGTTTCCGGAATCATGATCTGCCGCGGGGGGAAATGCCCGGGTTGAACGTGCATCGGCGGCTATCACCACAATATCTCGCGTTGGTTTCGGCCCTCTGGGCGCTGCTTTTCTTTCCGGATTGCCTTCTCCGCGCCGAAGTTGCGGTTTCCGTGAGGGAAGACGGCTTTTGTTTCTACTCCGGCCGGAGCGTGGAACGGACGCTCGAGATCTCCGGCCTCCCGCCCGCGGGGGAGGTCGCCGTGGCCTGGAAAGTCCTGCTCGGCCCGGCGGTCGTCGGCGAGGGCGCCGCGTCCGGCGCGCGGGGGGAAAACCAAACCGCGCTCGTCAAAACCCGCCTCGATTTTCCCGAGGTCCGGCAGCCGGCGGATATCGTCTGGGCGGTCAAGTTGTTTGTCGGCGGCCGCCCGGCGGTCGAGGAGGTTATCCGTTACCGGATCTACCCCCGCGACTTCGCCGACCGGCTGCGGGCGGGGTTGGCCGGCCGGATGCCCGGCGTTTACGATCCCCCGGGCCGGCTGACCGCCTTGCTCCGTTCGCTGGGGATCGAATTCACCGATCTGCCGACCCGGATCAGCCTCCAGGCTTTCCGGGGGGAAGCCTTGATCGTCGGCCCCGGGGCGATCTCCGGCCCCCGGGAAAATTTTTTTCCCCTCCTCGGCGCCGCCGGCGTCCGGGCGGCGGTTATCCTGGAACAGTCCGCCCTCCCGGGCGACCTTCCCTGGCCGCTGAAACTGGCGCGGCCGATCTTGCTGGGGGATGGCCGAGTCTTTTCCGTCGCCCCCGGCCACCCGGTTCTGGACGGCCTGGAAGGGGAGGATTGTTGGCCGTCCGCTCCGGAAGTATTTCCCTTGCTGAAACCCGCCCGGGGTCCCTGCCGCTCGCTGCTGGATTTTTCGCCCCGCTTTCCGGAAAAAGGCGGCGCTTTCTCGCTGCTGCTCGAATGTCTCCCCGGGAGGACGAAGTTCATCTTCTGCCAGTTGCCCCTGGTCTCCGCCTGCGGCCGGGACCCGGCGGCCGACCGAATCCTGATCGAACTCTTCCGTTGGCTCTACTCCCCCGCGGATGAGCCCGAGCCGGTTTTCGTCGTCTCGGGCCCGGGGCGGGAGGAGGCCGATTTCTGCCGGGAAATGGGGCTGCCGGAATCCCGGAGCTTGCTTCCCCCCGGCGCCGGCCGGCGGGCGATGGTTTTCGCCGGCCGGGAGACGGCCGAATATCTCTCCGGCCGCGAGAGCGAGCTGGTCCCCGCTCTGGAAGAGCTGGTCGCGTCCGGCGGCCGGCTTCTCCTGCTCGGGCTGGAACCGGAAACCCTCGCGCTCTGGCGGCCGCTCCTGCCGGCCGGCCTGGAGTTGTGGGAATGCCCCCCCGGCGCGGGCCGGGCGGAGGGCCCCCTTTTCTGGGGGATTTCGCAGTCGGAATGGGAGGAGTGCTTTACCCGGGCCTCCGAGTCGCCCGGCCTGCGCCTGTACCAGCCGCTTCTTCCCGGCGGGGCGGGAGACCTTCATCCCGTCGCTCCGCCTTTGGTCTGGAAAACTGATCTCGGCCGCGGCGCGGTCGTGATCTGCCAGTTTCCTTTCCAGCGTTTTTACCGGAATGAAACCGTCGGGGCGGTTGCCGCCCGATTCTTAACCAACCTCGGCTTTGCCCTGCAGCCCGGCCCGGCCGAATAAAAGGAGGCGAGAAGATGAGGACGAGACTTATTCCGGTTCTGGCGGCGGGGTTGTTTCTCCGAATCCCCTCCGCTCCGGCGGCGGAGGCAACTTCGGCCGCTCCCGTGCCGGTGGCCGTTTTCGATTTTGAGTCCCCCGCCGGCAATCTCCGAGTTGCGCCTGGTGGAGCGCGCGGAATTGAAAAAGGTGCTTTCGGAAATGGGGCTGAGCCGGACGGGCATCGTCGGCCAGGACCAGGCGGTTCAGGCCGGCCGGGTGATCGGAGCCCGGATCCTGATTTTCGGCCGGGTCTTTACCCTGGACAACGAGGTGGTGATCGTGGCCAAGACGGTGGGAACGGAAACCACCCGGGTTTTCGCCGATACCGCCCAGGGGGCCTTGAGCGAATCGTTGTCCCCCGTGATCAAGGAACTGGGCGGCAAGGTGGGCGACACCATCCGCGGTCATCTCGGCGAACTCGCCCCGTCCCCGGAAAAAGCCTCCGACTTCCCGGCCGGGCTCCGGGCGGAACTGGAAGGGAAAAAGCTCCCCCGGGTCTGGGTGAAGATCGAGGAAGAACATATCAATCGCCCGGTCATCGACCCGGCCGCCGAGACCGAGTTTATCCTCATCCTCCGCCAGTGCGGATTCCAGGTGGTGGATCAGGGGGAGAAAGTCTTGAGCGACTGGGCCCGGAAGTATTTCCAGGACTCCTCCACCGAGGTGCCCCGCTCCCTGGAAGACGTGGACGTTTTGATTGTCGGGGAGGCCATCAGCGAGTTCGGCGCCCGCACCGGGGACCTGGTCACCGCCAAGGGCCGCTTGGAAGTCCGGGCCATTGACGCCGGGACGGGGATGATCCTCGCCGTTGACCGGCTGACCGAAACCGCCCTGGATCTTTCGGAGGCGATTGCGGCCAAGACCGCTCTCCAGCAGGCGGCCCAAGCCGCCGCCGCCCGCCTGATCCCGGAGATGGTCCGGAATTGGCCCGCCAAACCATAACTTCCGCTTCCCCGGCGGCGGGGAATGGACCTCCGGGACCGGCCGGGGCGGCTCGGCGAATGCTTGTGCTCGCGGCCGCCGGCTGCGCCGCCCTGGGAGCGCTGGCCGGCTTCGCCCCGCCCGGCCCCGCCGCCGTCCCCGCTCCCTCGCCGGGGGAGGACCTGGTCCCGGTTACCATTCTTTATACCGCCGGGAACAAGGGCTACTTTCTGCCGTTCCGAGTTCACGAGAGCCGGGTTTACCGGGACCTGACCCTGCGCCCCGGAGATCGCTACGGCGGGTACGCCGCGCTCGCGGCTTATATCCGCCGGACCAGAGAAGAAACCGAGAAGAAAGACGGGATCTTTCTCCTGCTCGACGGGGGGAATTCCCTGGTCGGCAGCTCGGAGGCGAATTTCTTCTCGGGCGGGGTCAGCGTCGATTTCATGAATCGGATGGGATACGAATCCATCACCGTTTCCAACCTCGATTGGGCCCTGGGGGCGGATACGGTCGAGAAACTCTCGAAACAGGCGAACTTCGATTTCCTTAACGCCAACATGTTCCTCCGGAGCAGCGGCGATCATCCCCCGTATCTGAAACCCTACCGGCTGGTGGAAGCCCGGGGGCTGAAGATCGGAATCATCGGCTACGCCCAGCACCGGCTCAGGACCTGGCTCGATCCCTCCAAGGTTCCGGGCTTGATCGCCCGCCCCCCGATTCCCCTGGTGCAAAAATACGTCAACCAGATGCGCTCCCAGGGGGCGGACCTGGTGGTGGCGGTCGACCACACCGCCGGCTCCGACTTCAAGGTCACGGCCAAACAGGTCCGGGGGATCGACATCCTGATCGACGGCGCCTCGGATTGGGCCTCGGTCTATACTCTTAACTTCAACCTCGAGGAAATGGATGTGCTCGGCGGCGTTTACGTTTTTCCCGAGGTGGACAGCACCTTTGCCGTGGGCCGGGCCGACCTGATCTACGACCGGTCATCCCGGCGGATCGTCTCCGGCCGCTTCGAGCGCTACTTTCTGGACCTTTCCGCCGTCCCCGCCGACCCCGAGATGGAGAAGTTCGTGACCAAGTACGCGGAGATTTATTTCGAGGTGGTGGGGCAGAAGCTCCAGGAAGTGATCGGCGTTGCTGCCGGCGACTTCACCAAGGATTGGGACGAGCAATGGAATACCTCGCTCGGCTCCCTGGTCTGCGAGGCCACCCGAACTTTTGCCGGGACGGATGTCGGACTGGAAAATATCGGGGCCCTCCGGCGCTACTTGCAGAAAGGTCCGATCAAGGTCAAGGACATCCACGACATCCTCCCCTTCAACAACCGCCTGGTGACTTTTTCCGCCTCCGGTCGCGAGATCGGGCGGATCCGGATCTTCTCCCTGCTCGCCGATACCACCCCCCACGTCCCCTGGATCTATCTGGCCGGGGCCCAGATCGAGCGGGACGCCGACCTCCAGCCCCGCCGCGTCACCATCGGGGGCAAACCGGTCGATCCGGACCGCGAATACACCTTCGTTACCAACGAGTACCTCTACCACGCCGGTTACCACAACGACGGGATCTGCCGGAATTTCCGCGTCCTTGACGAGACTACCGCCGACGCGGTGGTCCGCTATATCCGGGACAATTCCCCCGTCACGCCTTCGGGCCGGCTCCTCGGCAGCCACTATGAGCACTCGGTCCGCTAAATTCGTTCTTTATCTCGCCGTGGCGGCGCTGTTTTCGCCCGCTCCGGCGCGTTCGGGCCCGGTCCGGGCGGCCGTGGTCCCCGCGGAGAACCGGACCGGCGATACCGGCCTCGATTATCTCGGCGACCTCTTTTTTCATGTGCTCGTCGGCGAACTCTCCCGGTGCCGGGGCCTGGAGCTTTACGAGCGCGGCCGCGCCGACCTGATCTTCCGTGAACGGCGGCTTTCTCCGGAAATGCTCTCCTCGGCCCGCTCATCCGCGCCGGTGGACTTGGTGGTCGGCGGCGCCTTTTTCCCCGCCGAGCAGGGGGAAGGGAAGGTGGTCGAACTCTCGGTGCTCTGGTTGAATCAGACCGGCTTCGAAGCGGTCAGCCGCCGGGAAATCTCTTCTTTCCGGCTCGAAACCCTTATTCCCGCGGTGGAAGAGCTGGTTCGGGAAGGCCTGGTCCGTCCGAACGGCTGGGAGCAGGAGGAACCCGCCCGCCGGGAAGTCCCGATCGGCGGGAAAAAGGTGGCGGTAATCGGGTTCAACAACTATTCCTCCCGGAGCGAATACGATCCGCTTCAGAAGGGGATCGTTTTTCTGTTCGAGGAGCGCCTGAGACGGAACCCCGCCCTCGAAATCCTGGAGCGGGAGAAGTTGAAGGAGATTTTCCGGGAGCTCGATCTCGGCGGCGCCCTGGGGGGAGAAAAGCCCGGGTTTTGCCCGGCCGCGGCCGATCTCCTGGTCTCGGGTTATTTCGCCTTCGCCGGAAACGAATTCTTGCTCGCGGCCCGGGTTATCGAAGTCCCCTCCACCCGGATCGCGGGGTTTTTCCGCCGCCGCGCCCCGGAAGGCCGGGTTGCCGAAACGGTGAGGGATTTGGTGGAAGAAGTCGGGGAAAGCCTCTCCGGCCTCCGCTCCGGGGAAGATCTTGCCGCCGGGATCTACCCGGCGACCTCGGAAGCGCTGCTTTATTACGCCCGCGGCGCCGAGCTTTACGACCGGGGCGAGTATCTGGCGGCGGTCGAGAATATCAACCGGGCGGTCAGCGTCGATCCCGGTTACGTCTTCGGCTCCTGGGAAGCGGCCCGCATCTACGAGGAGAATCTGGGACTCTACGACCGGGCGGCCGAAGCCTATGAAAAGGTCCTCGCCGGCCGCCCGGACCGGGTTATCCGGGAAAAGACCATGTTGCGGCTGGGGATGCTCTTCTACCGCCGCCTGCGCGATTTCAGCGCGGCGGCCCGGTATTTCGAGCGGTTCCTGGAGGAATTCCCCGACTCCGATTACCGCGACGCCGTTCTCAATGCCCTCGGGGCGGTCTGGCAGCAGCGGGGGGAATACGCCCAGGCCCGGGAAATTTACCGGCAGGCCCTGGAGAGCCCCGGTTTCAACCCGCTCCGGGGCAGTCTCCTGGTCCGGGCCGGCCAGTGCTCTTATCAACTGGAAGAATTCGACCGGGCCCGGGAGTATTTCCGCTTGGCCCGCGACGAACACGGCGGCGACATTTACCGCTCCGAAGCCGGCGCCCGGGAAGTGACCGTGGGGGAGGAAGCCCGGAAATATCTCTCCCGTCTGGAGTAGCCGCGCTTATTCACCAGGTAGGAAAACAAATGCTGTCCACGGATTTCACAGATTATCGTACTCGGTGTGGGGTGTGGGGCATGAGGCATGGCGCCAAGCCTCAAACCGCACGCCTCAGGCCGGGAGCAAGGCTGAAGGAACCGCCGCCGCATTCACATGTAGACATGTAGGGCATGTAGTTTAATTCGCTATCGTTATCGTTGTCGTAATCGTAATCGGGGTCGGATGAGAATGTCGTATCGCCGCTTCTGTGAAGCGGCTGGCAATGCGGAGAAGCCCCCGCAGGGGGCGAAGCCCACGGCGGCATCAGCCAAGACGCCAAGGACTGATCTGTGGAAAAGCAAAGCAGTTCTCTGTGCGCTCTGTGGTGAAATGGCGCGAATTCATCAAGCCAAGACGCGGAAAAAAGGCGAGTGCGGGATGACCTGTTATCTGTTTGTCCCCGGGGGCAAGCGCAAGCAGGACGACTGGGACGGCGTCCGCGCGGCGCTGGCAGCGCGCGGGCAACTCACCGCCGCCATCACCTTATCCGACCCCGAGCACTCCGACCTGAGCCGGCATATTTCCGAGGTCTGCGACCTGATCCGGCGGTCCGATCTCCGCGCCGTCCGGCTGGTCGGGCACAGCTACGCCGGCCTGGTCATCACCGGGGCGGCCGCCGCCGTCCCGGAAAGGATCGCCGAGTTGATTTACGTGGATACCGTCATCCCGGAAAACGGCAAGTCGCTGTTTGACATCTTCCGTGACGCCGGGGTCGACCCGGCCAAATACGGGGTTCCTTCCTGGCCTCCGTTCACCGATCCGCTCTTTTTCGACCGCTCCCGGTTCGAGAAAATCCCCAAGGCCTACATCCACTGCCTCCGGAGCCAGTTTCTGGAGATGACCAGAGACATCCCTAGCTACGTCAAGCGCCGCGCCCGCCGGGACAACTGGAAGTATTTCTCGATGGACTCCGACCACTATTGCATGCTCCTGGACCCGGAAGGGCTGGCCGCGATCATCCTGCAAGCTTGAGGGGGGCGGCGTTACGGGAAGCTTGTCCCGGGGCCGCAGGCGAGGAGACGGAATTGGGCGGGAGAATCGAATAATACGTCGTTCACCTCAGAAAAAAGGTTTCGCCAACCGTTGCGGGAAATGGGAGACTATCAACCATGAAGGCTCGATTCACATACTGGAAGGAATCCGATGGCCGCTACCTCGGGTACCTCAACGACTATCCGGACCACTGGACTCAGGGAGATGACCTTGCCGACTTGAAGGAACACCTGCGCGACCTCCTTGAGACCTTCACTAAGGAGGAAATACCGGGAATCCGAAAGGTTGAGGAACTGGAGTACGCGTGAAGCGTCATGACTTGGTCAGGCGCTTGGAGAAGATGGGTTGCGTCTTGCTGCGGCATGGCGGTCGGCACGACATATACCACAATCCCGATACGGGGAATTCAGAGCCGGTTCCCCGCCACGGCGAGATCAACGAGATACTTGCCAAACGGATACTCGCCCGCCTGAGCGCCAACAACTGACCGGTGGCCCCTCGCTCCCCCGGCCCCCTCTTGTCCCTCCCAGCGGCTTCCTCCCCGAAGCCGCCTTTTTTTATTCCAGCGAGGTAGGGCAATGAATTTTTCGACGTGTTAAACGAAACGGGGTGTTATAGGAGAATAGAAATGAAGAAAGTAATACTTGCTGTTTCGGGCGCAGCCTTTATCTCAATATCGTTTCTGGCGGCAACACAAGCACAAACAAAAAAAATTAATTTTGAGGATTATTTGGGCGAATCTATTACATTAGAAGGTAAAGCAGTGAATGCAAAGCTGGGCGCGCAATTGATTGGTGAAAATTTTATTATATGGATAGATAATTTAGGTGCATGGCCGGAGGGATTTTATTTAGGAGGAGATGAAGGCAAGAGAATCAAAGTCACGGGCGTAGTCATTGAAAAACACGACTTACCTGTATTTATCCCAAGAGAAGATGAACCTGAGAAGACTGGCATTCCTGTTCTTAAAGACACGGATCTGCGAGAAGCAAGCCATAGGTATTTGTTAAAAGATGCCGTGTGGGAGCCAATAGAAGAATAAAAACCTATAACAACGCACTCCAGCCGACCGTAAAGCTCCGCTTTCCGGCGGCCGAGTTTGAATACTCGGCTTTAGATAAACAAAAAGGATATCCGCAATGATCGGTGAATTACTGGATATGGCGAAATTCATCCTTGGATTTCTACCTTGGATTCTCTTTCTATTTCTGCCGACAGATGGCTGGGATCCATTGCGGAGAGCTGTTCTGTTATGCTTGGCAGCTTCCGTCATTTTCACATTGAAGATGCTGCGCCAGGGCTTTATTTTGCAGTGGGCAACCGTGGTATTTTTTATTTCCTGCGCAATATCATTCTATGGCTTCAAGTGGCTTTGGCTGGCTCAACACATGGGGATTATTGCAAACGGCTTCTTGGCTGGCGTTATCTGGCTCACGGTGCTGATAGGCAAACCATTCACGCTGCAATATGCCCGAGTCGACCTGCCGAAAGAACAATGGTATGACGAAGGCCTGATTCGCGGCTGCCGGTTCATCGCCATTTTCTGGGGAACTTTGCTTTTGGTTCCGACTGCTTTCAGCGCTTTTCGACTCTTCTGTCCCACCGCCCTGCCAGATCGTTTCTATTTCTACCTCAGCCTGAGTTGTATTGCCGCCGGCATTATATTCACTTCTTTCTACAAGCGCATGAAACGGAAACAGCGGGAAGCCTGACCAGCAGATGCCGGCGACGCTCGCCGGGCCCTGAGGCTGTCGCATGACACTGACTAATTCACTATGTGCCCATGATAACCCGATTGTCGCCTATCGGGCGCGGAGACTGCTGGCCGGCGAATCGGAGCAGTCCCGGGCCATGCGCGAGTTGCGCCGGGCCATTGGCGCATCCAAGATGGCGCGGAGTCTTCTGCGGGGGCTGTGTCTGGAGCGCGCCAATCCCTATCGCAAGTGGCAGGGACCGCACTGGACGCTGTACTCGCTGGCGGAAATCGGCTTCCCCGCGGGGGACGAGAGGTTGTTCCCCCTGCGCCGGCGGGTTCTGGACTGGATGTTTTCGCCGGCCTTCTTGAAACCGCCCAGCACGGCGATCTATCCCGACCAACCCGAGAGACCCCGCCGTTGCGCTTCGATGGAGGGCAACACAATCTGGTCGCAGCTTGCGCTGGGCATCGTCGATGACGAGCGCGTGCCCCTTCTGGTGGATCGCCTAGCGGCCTTTCAGTGGCCGGATGGCGGCTGGAACTGCGACAAGCGGCCGGGAGCGCGCACATCCTCCGTGCAGGAGACGCTGCTTCCGCTTCGAGGTTTGGCTTCCTGGCATCGCGCTACCGGAGACGAGCGCGCGCGGAAGGCCGCGACGCGCGCGGCCGAGTTTCTGCTCCGGCGGCGTCTCCTCTGGCGCAAGAAAGACGGCGCGCTCATCGAGCCCGAGTGGGGAGGGCCGGTTGACAAGATTCACTATCCCATCCGCTTCTATGACGTGCTGAGTGTGCTTTTGGTGATGACGGAGATGGGTATGGTTCGCGATCGGCGCTGCCAAGCCGCCCTCGATTTGCTTGAAAGCAAGAAACTTGCTGACGGCACATTCCCCGTCGAGTGGACCAACGCCAAGCGGGCCGGCCGGATCGAGAGCCGCGGGACTTACGCGGACTGGGGACCGCGGCACAAGAAGAAAGGCAACCCTTTGGTTACGGTCGATGCCCTTTATGTGCTCAAGGAGGCCGGACGTCCCCGCGGCGGGTTTTCTCAGGCTGAAGCGTAGCGTTTCGAAAGGAGAAGAAGGGTGACGAATGAAACAAGTCAACTCGCAAGCCGATGGAAACGCCTTGGTGGCGCGCTACTTGACGGCCTTATCGGAACGGCAATATTGCTTCCTGTGGTGATGGTGGCAGGCGTATTCAAGCACATCCCACAGGGTGAGCAGATGACCATAGGCCAACGCGTTTTCTTTTTCTTCTTCGGTTTGGGCGTTTTTCTCCTGATTAATGGGTACCTGCTCGCGCATCACGGCCAGACCGTCGGGAAGAAATTGGTCGGCACGCGAATCGTTAGCCACGCGGACGATAGCCTTCTTTCTTTCGGGCATGTCTTCGGTCTGCGGTATGCTCTCATTTTTGTGATTGCCCAGATTCCCATACTCGGGAATGTGTTTGCTCTAGTTGACTGCATCTTCATTTTCAGGGAAGATAAACGGTGCGTACACGATCTGATTGCCGGGACCAAGGTTGTCAGCGCATAGACTTTCGAACAAGCCGGCTCCACGCGACGGCTTATAGCCGTGCATGACCTGCGGCGATACGATCACAATACAAACAGAAAAAGGAGGTGAGAAACATGCCAAACAAAAATGGGAAAGGGCCCAAAGGTAGAGGGCCGCGTGATGGCCGCGGCGGCGGGAAAGGCAAAGGTCCGAACAAGCCCGCTGGCGCGAAGAAAGGCGGGAAGAAAGGCGGGTGTTAGACGCCGAACCATCGCCTCGACCATACCCTGAAAGGCGCGCGGTCGCGCCTTTCAGGGCCGGTCAGGTGTGCCGTTGAGCCGACGCGATAGCGTGTCGAAGTCATCGCGCTATGCAAGTTCTCAACGTTCATGAACGGGAAATGCCGGTTTCAGCCGGAGAGGCCGGCGGCTTGCTGAACTCACTGGCCTCCGCTCAGGATGCCTTGTGGCCGAGGACCGCGTGGCCTCCCATGCGCCTTGATCGCCCGCTTGGTGTCGGCGCGTCCGGAGGCCACGGCCCGATCCGCTATGCCGTAGAAGAGTTCAGCCCCGGCCGAATGGTGAAGTTCCGCTTTTGCGGCCCCCGCGGTTTCAACGGGTTCCACCGCTTTGAAATTCTGCCCACGGGCGCCGGCGGCGCGATCTTGCGCCATACCATTGATATGAGAATTCAGGGGATGGCGTTGCTGTCTTGGCCGCTGGTCTTTCGCCCGCTCCACGACGCGCTGCTGGAAGACGCGCTTGCGCTTGCCCAGGCCGCTCTTGGCGCAGTTCCCCAGGTTTGCCCGTGGTCGCCGTGGGTCAAGTTTCTCCGCCGGGTGTTTTCATCCGGGAAAGCCCGGCGCCAACAGACGCCCAACCCTAAGCTCAACCGCTCCGCCCCTCCTGGGGGGGATTTTAGGGAAAATTCCTGAAACGATTGGAGGTTGATATATTGTGTGATTATGTATAGTATGTCCAGTGTAAGTGGACATACTATGCCATAAATAAGGTAGGGCCATGATCGATATTACTGAAATCCGCCGCCGGATTGCCTGGGATGTCTTTGATTACCAGGCTTTGCGGGATGCTCTTCCGGGCTACAGCAAGCCCCGGGATAAGATCGGCAGACTGCTGGCCCGCGGGGAGATCGTGCGCGTCAAGAAGGGCCTGTACTGCTTCGGGGATGTGTTGAGACGGGGGCCCATTCACCGGGGGTATCTGGCGAACCTGATCTACGGCCCTTCCTATGTCAGCCTCGACTACGCTCTGGGCCATTACGGCCTGATCCCGGAGCGGGTGGAAACGGTCACCTCGGTAACCACCCGGCGTTCCCGCCGATTCTCCACGCCCTTCGGGGACTTTTCTTACCGGGGGCTGAGCGAACGAAGTTACGCCGTGGGAATTCTGTTGGAAGCCGTCGGGGATGGCAAATTTCTGATTGCTTCCGCCGAGAAGGCGCTGGCGGACAAGATCTGGGCCGACAAGCGGTTCCGGCCCCGGCGGCCGTCGGATTACGAGGTTTACCTCCTGGAGGATCTCCGCCTGGAAAGAAACGCCCTCGCCGCTCTCGACCGCTCTCGTTTAAGCGCTGTTGCCCGCGCCTACGGCGGTTCGCCCAAGATCGAGGGCTTGGTTCGCTGCTGGGAACGTCTGCAGGGTTTAAGGGATGCATGACGCGATTGTGAGCATGATGGAACGCTATAAGTGCCGCAGTGTCGACGACTATGTCAACGCCTTGAGGGAAATCCTCCAGGAAGTGGCTCTGCTCGGGCTCTGGCGCGGCAAGTTTTTCGAGCACGCCGCTTTTTACGGCGGCACGGCTCTGCGGGTCTTGTACGGACTTGACCGGTATTCCGAGGACCTGGACTTTTCGCTGCTTGCGCCCGATGCGTCTTTTTCGCTGGGAGCGTACGGCGATGCCCTCCGGCGGGAGATCGGCAGTTTCGGGTTTCAGGTGAAGTTCGAACCCCGGCGCGAGGGGGAAGGGAGGACGGGCGCGATCGAATCGGCGTTTCTCAAGGCGGATACCTGCCGGCAGTTGATCCTGATAGAAGCGCCGGAGGGATTGGTTGGCGGCCTGCACCCTGCCGCCAAGCTCAAGATCAAGCTGGAAGTCGATACCGATCCCCCTCCGGGCTTTGGGACGGAAAACAGGTACCTGCTTCGGCCCATCCCGTTCCCGGTCAGGATTTATTCCCTTCCGGACCTGCTCGCGGGAAAGATTCACGCGGCGCTCTGCCGGAGATGGAAGTCCCGGGTGAAGGGACGGGACTGGTACGACCTGGCCTGGTATGCCGCCCGGCATCCCCAGGTCCGGCTTAGTCATCTCGAGGCCAGAATGCGGCAATCGGGAGATTACCGGGAAAGCGGTTCGCTGACCGGGAGCCGGCTGCAGGAACTCCTGCGGCAGGCGGTGGACAATCTGGAGGTGGAACAGGCGCGCTCGGAAGTCGCCCCCTTTGTCCGGGACCGGGCGGCGCTGGAGGTCTGGTCGCGGGCTTTTTTCCGGGAAGTCGTGGGAAGAATTGCCGGGATTTGAGGCGCCCGGGACCCAGGCCGCTTTGGCCGAAAGGCCCCGGCCTCCTGGGGAAAATTCCCTGACTTTGGCGGGGCAGGGGGAGTAATCTGCGCACAATAAGTTTCGGCTTTTCCGGGAGGTGCGGCAATGGAGGTTCCATTCCGGCTCAGGCGGCCCCTCGCTCCCCCGGCCCCCTATTGTCCCTTCCAGCGGCTTCCTCCCCGAAGCCGCCTTTTTTATTGACCACGCGGAGCCTCGACCTTGGTAAGAGTAAGTTTTCTCTAATAATTCGTTCGGCAGATAACAAAAATCTCGTTTGACTTGTGTACCTATAGTGGTACACTTGATATTGAGTTGAATGGATATCGGCGATATCAGGCTTAACGTCGTTTTCTTCCGGACAAGCTCGGGAACTGAGCCGGTCCGGCGATGGTTGAAGTCTCTGCCTGCATCGCACAAAAAGTCGATCGGCGAGGACATAAAAACCGTGCAGTTCGGTTGGCCCCTCGGAATGCCGTTAGTGGAGAAGCTCCAGCCCTACCTATGGGAAGTCAGGTCCAAGGTTCCCGACGGAATTGCCCGAGTATTCTTTACCGTTGATGGGTACACGATGATCCTCCTTCACGGGTTCATCAAGAAAACGAAGAAGATTGCTCTGAAGGAGATCACCACAGCCAGATCGAGACTCAGACAGTATCGGGAGGCGGCTTTATGAAAAAGAACAAGCATATCGGAAGTACTTTCGACGACTTTCTTCGGGAAGAAAGTCTCCTTGCTGAAACCGAGGCGACTGCCATCAAGCGCGTCATTGCGTATCAGATTGAGAAGGAAATGGCGGAACGCAATATTTCCAAGAGCGCATTGGCCCGGGAGATGCAGACTAGCCGGTCTTCGCTCGACCGTCTTCTCGACCCGGAAAATAAGTCTGTTACGCTTCTCACCCTGGAAAG
>CAZIEA010000051.1:0-12735 GCA_964538495.1 uncultured bacterium
GTGAGGAAGAGGATCCTCTCGGTGGCGGTGGTCTTGCCCGCGTCGATGTGGGCCATGACCCCGATGTTTCTCACCCGTTCAATCGGAATTTCGCGCATCGTCTTTTCCTTGTCCTTCTGTTTTTTCTTGTCTTCGTGGGCGCAACAGGATAGCCGGATCCCGCCGCCGCGCAAGCCTTTTCCTCGCCCCGGGTCTTTTCAAAGCGCCCTTTCGGCGGTATAATCAGCTAAAATAGTGGTCAAGTAGCGAGGACGAAATTTAAGGAGGCGGGAAATGGCTGAATACGGCAAAAGCGAGTTCGAGAAGAAACTGGACGCCGAGTTGATGGAAAAATCCTCGGGCCGGGCCCGGGAAGCCCTGGACTACCTGATGGCGGACAAGGCCCTGGAGCGCCTGATGGGATTCTGCAACGTGGTCTCGGTGGAGCGCTACGGGTTCAACGATCACGGTCGGGTCCACGCCAAGATCGCCACCCTCAACGCCCTCAAGATCATTGGCATTCTTCACCGGGCCGGGATCGAGCCCAACGTGGTCCGGGAGGGGAACGGCGAGTACCAGGACGCCGAGGTGGTGGTGGCGGTTTCCGCCTTCCTGCACGATCTGGGGATGTCGATCGGGCGCCAGGACCATGAGTTCAACTCCACCCGGGTCGGGGATCCCTTCATCTTCGGAGTATTGCGCCACCTCTATGAGGACGAGGGGCGGGTCTATATCCTGCGCTCCTACGTCTTCGAGTGCATCATGGGGCACATGGCGCACATGAAGGTCAACTCGATCGAGTCCGGGGTGATCCTGGTTTCCGACGGCTGCGACATGGAGTTCGGCCGGGCCCGGGCCGCCCTCAAGCGCAAGCACGATCCCTCGGTGGGGGACATCCACGCCTATTCCGCCCTGAGCGTGACCAATCTCGACCTGCGCCCCGGGAAAAGCAAGCCCCTGGAGATTGCCATCGACATGCGCGACGCCACCGGGATCTTTCAGGTCGAGGAAGTCCTGATGGGCAAGATCGCCATGAGCTCGATCAAACCCTACATCGAGCTTAGCGTCAAGATCGCCGAGGGCGAGCGGATGTACTACCTCAAGTGAGATCGTGAAGCCGGTCTATTTCATCTCCGACGCGCACCTGGGGCTGCGCATCCCCGGGGGCGAGGGGCGGGAGGCGGCTCTTTTGAAGTTCCTGGCCGAAGTGGCCCCGGGCGGGTCGCATCTCTTCGTCGTCGGAGACCTTTTCGACTTCTGGATCGAGTACCGCCACGCCGTCCGCCCGGACTACTTCCGGGTCCTGCACGGTTTGCGCTCCCTGGTCGAGGCCGGGGTGGAAGTTCACTATTGCCGCGGGAACCACGACTTCGCCCTCGGCCCTTTCATCTCCGAAACCGTCGGGGTGACCGTGCATCCTCGGGAATTCAGGGGGGTGCTCCAGGGGAAAAAGCTCCGGGTCCGGCACGGGGACGGGCTCCGGGCCGGCGACCGCTCCGGCCGCCTGGTCCAAAGCCTCCTCAACAACCGCCTGCTCCAGGCCGTCTACCGCCTGATCCCCCCGGCGGCGGGGGTGCCCCTGGGGGAGATGATCTCGGGCCTGAGCCGCCGCCGGGAGCTGGCCCGGGCCACGCCGGAGGTCCTGGCCGAATACCGCGCGCGGGCCCGGGCCTGGCTGGAGGAGGGGGACGAGATCGTGGTCCTGGGGCACACCCACCGCCCGGAAATCGCTCCCCTGGGCGGGGGGGTCTACTGCAACACCGGGACCTGGGTGGTCCGCTACGCTTTCGCCCGCCTCCTGGAGGGGAAGCTCGAATTGCTGGAGTACCTGCCGGGAGAAAACAGGAGTGTCCCTTATGCCGCCGACGGCGAATAAAATCGCCGCGGCCTTGCTGCTTTCGGCCGTCCTGGCGTTTCCCGCCCGGGCCGGGGAAGGGGTTCTGCGCTGGGGGCGGGACCAGGGCATCGAGAAGGGCTGGCTCGTCGGGCTTTCGGCCGGGCTGGTCTCCGCGCTGGAAGGGACGGTCACCGAGACGGTTCGTCCCTACTACGAACTGATCGGGCAGGAGAGCGAGGGCTCCACCTACACCCTGGACGACCTGGGTCTGGACAACCGGGTCCCCCTGTTCGGGCTTTCCCTGGAGAAGCAGTGGAAATACCTCACCCTGGGCTTCCGGGCCGCTTATTTCCGCACCGACGCCGACGCCGAGGCCGTCCGGGACTACTATATCGGCATCGACGGCGAGATCGAGTACCAGGGAAAGGAATACGACCACATGATGATCCCGGAGGGGGATGCCTTTACCGCCTTCATCCACTCCGGCCTGATGGAGCTGGACCTGGCCTTCACCCCCGTCACCTTCCAGCCCGCCGAGTCGCTCGGGCTGGTCCCCTGGGTCTACCTGGGCCTGGTCGGGGTCCTGGGGCGCTACAAACTCGATGCCGGGGAACCCCGGGGCACCACGGTTTACGAATACCCGCCCGTGGAATACGTGATCGGGGGTGAGACCGACGGCTGGGCCGGGATCGGCCTGCCCGTGATCGGGCTGGGCGGGGAGATTATCCTGGGCCGGCCCGACGGCGTTCGCCTGGTCCTGAGCGGGCGCTATGGGATTTTTTCCTACAACGGCTCCACCAAGCACCTCCCGGTCAAGACCCGGCACGAGAAGGACCTCGACATCGACTTCGACACCTGGGAGCTGGGCGCCCGCCTGGAGTTCCCGGTCTCGGACGGGCTCGATCTCTTCCTGGGGGCGGCTTACTACCACTGCCGGGCCGAAGGCGAGTCCAAGGCTCTCTCCCGGGACCCGGACGAGATCGAGGAACTCCGGGAGAAGTTTGATAAGGCCTTCGACTTCCGCCTCGACACCCTCTCCGGTTTCGCCGGCATCCGCTTCTAAATTGCGCTATCTTCTTGCCGGCGCGCGCGTTCCCTGACGAAACGGATATTGGCCTCGCGCAGGCGCTGTGACATCCGCCCCACCACCTCCAGGGCGACGCTGCTGGGTTCTTCCTTCAAGGCAATAAGGAAGACGTGGGCGGGGATGAGGGCGATGAGGGATTCCTCCGCCGCCCGGGCCCCGGCGCTGCGGGGGACCCCGTCCAGGACCCCCATCTCCCCGAAAAACTCGCCTGGCCCGATCCGGGACAGGGTCTCTTCGCGGTTCGGTCCCAGCGTCTTGAATATCTCCACGGTCCCCTCCAGGACCAGGCAGAGGGAATCGGCGGGATCGTCTTCCCGGAAGAGCACCCTTCCCTCGGGGATTTTCACCGTCTGGGCTTCCTGCTCCAGGCGCAGCCGGCTCTTGGGGCTGAACCGGGAAAGGAAGGGATGTTGGCCGATTTTCATATCCTGTCCTCCGGGCTGTTCAACACGAACACTATCTTAAATCTTTTCCGGCCCGGAATCCAGGGTTCAGGCGAAATAGGCTGAACCCTGAAGGAACTGCCGCCGCATTCACATGTAGACATGTAGGGCATGTAGAAAACCTGCTTTTATCACGCAAAGACGCAAAGACGCCAAGAAACGATTTGTCCACAGATTTCACAGATTTTACCTTCATGTTTCTTCATGAGCTTCATGGTAAAAAAAACAGGCTGAAGGCTGAAGACTGAAGGCTGAAGGAACTGCCGCACCGATTGAACCGCGAATCTCGCGAATCCGCGCAAATCAAGGCGACTGATTACTGATTACGGATTACTGATTACTTTTTGCGGGTGCTCCTGATTCCTGACTCCTGTCTCCTGTATCCTGGTTTCCGGACTCTATGCTCTATGCCCTCTGCTCTATGCTGAAACGTCCACAGATTACACAGATTTACACGGATTTTTTCTTCATGCTCTTCATGTCCTTCATGGTGAGAAAAGTAATTCTCTGTGCCCTCTGGTTTTTCTCTGTGAGCTCTGTGGTAAGGAAGTTAGGCGAAGGGAACCGCGAATCTCGCGAATCCGCGCAAATCAAGGCGACTGATTACTGATTACGGATTACTGATTACTTTTTGCGGGTGCTCCTGAATCCTGACTCCTGTCTCCTGTATCCTAGTTTCCGGACTCTATGCTCTATGCTTTATGCCTATCCCCCGCCCACGATAGGAACCCGGGAACGGATTTGGCCTGTAAAACCCTCTGTCGCTGGGCTATGCTTCCGGCCATGTTCAGCGTTTTGACCATAGCGGGTTCCGATTCCGGCGGCGGGGCCGGGATCCAGGCCGACCTCAAGACCTTTGCCGCCCTCGGGGTCCACGGGACCTCGGCCGTCGCCGCCGTCACCGCCCAGAACACCCTGGGGGTGAATGCGGTGGCCCTGGTCTCCCCGGAGATGGTGGCCGCCCAGATCGCCGCCGTGGCCGCGGATATCCCCCCCGACGCCGTCAAGACCGGGATGCTGGCTTCCGCGGAAATTATCCGCGCGGCGGCGGCGGCCATCCGGGAGCACGGGCTGAAAAACCTGGTGGTGGACCCGGTCATGGTCGCCACCTCCGGCGACCGCCTGCTCGAGGAGGAAGCCGAGTGCGCCCTGCTTGCCCACCTGCTTCCCCTGGCCCTGGTTGTCACTCCCAACCTGGAAGAGGCCGCCGTTCTGGCCGGGTTCCCAGTGACCGGCGACGCCGAGATGCTCGAGGCGGCCCGGGCCATCGGAGCCCTCGGCCCCCGCTTTGTCATCGTCAAGGGCGGGCACAGCCCGCAGCGGGCCGACGACCTTTTCTGGGACGGGAAGCGGGAGGTTTGGCTAAAGTCCCCGCGCCTGGCCGCGGAGCCCCTGCACGGAACCGGGTGCGTCTTTTCCGCGGCCCTGGCCGCCGGGCTGGCCCGGGGCCTGGCCCCCCTGGAGGCGGCGCGCCTGGCCAAGGAGTTCGTCTCCAATGCCATCCGGGCCCGGATCCGCCCCGGGGGCGGCGCCTCGGTCCTGGGCTGGGGCTACCCTAAAAGCCAGGCTGAAGGGACTCCGCCGCATTCACATGTAGACATGTAGGGCATGTAGAAGGGTTCAGGGTTCGGGGTTCAGGGTTCAGGCGCGAATCGGGGTCGGTATCGGAATCGGGCACGCGCAATCATCACGCAAAGGCGCAAAGACGCAAAGACGCCACGAACCGATTCGTCCACAGATTTCACAGATTTTTCCTTCATGATCTTCATGCCCTTCATGGTAAAAAAAAACAGGCTGAAGGCTGATAGAACCAGGCTGAAGGCTGAAGGAACTGCCGCACCAATTGAACCGCGAATCCCGCGAATCCGCACAAATCAAGGCGACGGATTACGGATTACTGATCACGGATTACGGGTGGCCTGAACCCTGAACCTTGTCTTCTGAATTCTGACTCCTGGCTCTATGCTCTATGCCCTATGCTCTATGCTGAAACGTCCACAGATTTCACAGATTTTACCTTCATGTTCTTCATGATCTTCATGGTGAGAAAAAAATAAGTTCTCTGTGGCCTCTGTGGTGAAATAGCGGGCAAAGTCTTAAGCATTGCGTGCACCAAATAAAAGAGGGAAGGAAAATGAAAATCAGGCCGGTATTGACTTACGGCGCCCCGGCCCTGCGGGAGAAAGCGTCTCCGGTGGAAAAGGTGGACGAGGGGATCCGGCGCCTGATCGAGGAGATGACCGCTTCCCTGCAGTACCACCAGGGGGCGGGCCTGGCCGCGCCCCAGGTTGGGGAGCCGCTGCGGCTTTTCCTGGCCCACGACCGGGAAGAGTTCCGGGTCTTCATCAACCCCGAGATCCTGGAAAAGGAAGGCAGCGTCAAGTCCGAGGAAGGCTGCCTGAGCCTGCCGGGAATCTACGTCGACATCGAGCGCGCCGCCCGGGTCCGGGTCCGCTACCTGGACGGGGAAGGGCGGCCGGGGGAGCTCTGGGCGGAAAACCTCCTGGCCCGGATCGTCCAGCACGAGAACGACCACCTTGACGGGGTCCTGATCTGCGACCGGGCCGGGTTCTTGGCCCGCAAGCTGATCGCCAATAAGCTGCACCGGTTAGAGCGGGAGAATATTCTGCTATGAGCGTCCGGCTTTCCCTGGTCATCCCCGCCTACAACGAGGCCTCCCGCATCGGCCCCACCCTGGAGCGGGTCCGGAAATACTTTTCCTCTCGGGACTACCCCTTCGAGGTGATCGTGGTCAGCGACGGCTCCCGGGACGATACCGCCGCCGTGGCCGCCGCCGCCGGCCCGGCCGGGTTCCCGCTCCGGGTCATCGACCGCAAGGTCAACCGGGGCAAGGGCTACACCGTCCGGGAAGGCGCCGCCGAAGCCCTGGGCGAGCTCATCCTCTTTTCCGACGCCGACCTCTCCACCCCGATCGAAGAGATCGAGAAGTTTTTGCCCTTTTTCCCGCAGGGTTACGCCGTAGTGATCGGCTCCCGCAACCTCACCGGCTCGGAGCTGGCGGTGCGCCAGCCTTTCTACCGAAGGGTGATGGGCCGGGTCTTCAACCTCCTGGTCAAGACCGTGGCGGTGCGGGGGATCGCCGACACCCAGTGCGGCTTCAAGTGCTTCACCCGGGAGGCGATGGCGGCCATCTCCCCCCGGTGCCGGGTGGACGGCTTCAGCTTCGACGTGGAGATGCTTTACCTGGCCCGGAAGCTGGGCCTGCGCGTCCGCGAGGTCCCGGTGCGCTGGCTCAATGCCGAGGGCTCGACCGTCAGCCCCGTCCGGGACTCCCTGCGGATGTTGCGTGATATCCTCAAGATTCGCCTCTACGCCCTCCGGGGGCGCTACCGCTGATTTCAGGCTGAAGGGACTGTCGTATCGTCCCTCGCGCCGCTCAGGACTTGTGGTATCGCCGCTCCTATCGGAGCGGCTTGTAGTATCGTTCCTCGGCCTTGCCTCGGAACTTGCAGTATCGTCGCGCCTTCGGCGCGGCTTGCCGTTGCCGCGTTCACATGTAGGGCATGTAGAAAGACAAATTCGAAATCAGAAACTCGAAATTCGAAACCGCAAGGTGGTTTGAGAAATTCGAATTTGGTTTTTGTTTTAAGATTTCTGACTTCGAATTTCGAATTTTTGCTCTCCTGACTCCTGATTCCTGTTTCCTGTCTCCTGGTTTTTAACGGATTACGGATCACTGATTACGGATTACGATTCACGGGGGCAGGGCTGAAGCCCTGCGCTACGACTGCCGCCAGAACCCCGAGGGGCTTCAGGGGAGGTGGCGGAGATGGCTCGCGGGGATCTCGATCTCGCCGCCGCCCGGCGGGGTCCAGAGGAGCTTCATCCAGGCGCCCCAGGCGGAATCGAAATACCTGACCTTGAAACGGTGATAGCCCTTGGTCAGCTCGATGTCCCCGGAGGCGTACTGGTTGCCGTGTTCGCCCCCGTTGTCCACCACCATCTTCTCGTCCAGGTAGACCCAGGAACCGTCGTCGGATTCGGTGGCGAAGCGGTAAAGGCCGTCGGCGGAAGCCTCGAGATACCCTTCCCAGACAATGCTCAAGGGCGCCTTCAGCCCCAGGACCGCGATCTTTTCCGCGTCGCTGTTGCACTGGAAGTAGACCCGGGTTTCCACCCGGGTGTGGGCGGGTTTGCCCACCGGGCTGATCTTGTTGTAATAGGAAGCCAGGAGGCCTTCGCTTAGCTTGGCGGGGTCGAGGTCCGCCACCGCGTCCCCCTTGAGCTGCTCCCGGGCGTCGGACCCCATCTTGGTCCGCAGGTAGAGGATGAGGTCCACCCCCGGGCGTAGGCTGTACATCTCGCTCTCGTAGGTGTCCTTGAGCTTGGATTCCAGCTCGGCCTGGGTTTTGGTCCGGCCCACGATGATGGGGGCGTCGGGATCGGGGATGACCCGGCCCCAGAAGGCGGCGCCCTTGTAGTTGCGCAGGTCCCAGTTCAGGGGCCAGTACTCGTCGGTGATCACGTTGACCTTGGTCTGGATCCCCTGTCCCTTCTCCTTGGCGTACTTCTCGATCGCCTCCACCATGTACTTGTAGTCGCGCCGGGTCTGGGAGTAGACGATCATGTGGCGGTCATCGTCGTATTCCTCGAAGTTGACCAGCCAGGAGGTCTTGATCAGCCAGCCGATGAGCACCGCGGCAAAGACCGCCCCGGCGGCGGAGAGCGCCGCGGGGCTCTTTTTCACGGCCTGGTAGACGTTTTCCAGAAAGTAGCCCCCGAGCAGGGCCAGGGGGAGGATGAAGTTGAGGGCCAGCCAGGGGGTCTTGTAGGGCACGGAGGAGTAGATCAGGGTGAGCAGGACGGCCCAGGCGGCGGTGAAAATCATGAAGGCGTTGCGCCGGATGAAGGCCCAGACTATCCCGGCGATTCCCAGCAGGTAGATTGGCAGCTCCAGGCGCCAGAGGAGTTGGAAGAAATAGGCGAACTCCTTCTCATGCCCGGCCCCCTTGGTCCCGGTCTTCTTCCAGATCAGCAGGGAGTTAATCAGGTCCGCGGTGGTCCCTTTCAGGTTAGTGAAGAGCGAGGAGTAGAAGAGCGCAATCAGGAAAACGAAGACCCCCAGCGCCCACCAGAGCCAGACCCGGCGGGAGTTGATCCATTCCAGCATTTGCGCCGCGACCCGGGAGGGGGCGACTTCCCCGGCGCGGGGCTTGCGCAGGAAATACCAGGCAATCCCGAGCGACCCCACGAAGGCCGCCCCGGTCATGACATAGGTTTCCTTGTTGGCGATTACCAGGGCCCAGGAGCCCGCCGCCAGGAGCAAATAGACCGGTCTCAGGCTCTCGCGCAGCCGCGCGGCCGCCACCACCATCCCCAGGGTGAAGAAAACCAGGTAGATCTCGTGGATGTTGGTTCGGGAGAAAAAGATGTTGGAAGTCGAGACCGCCAGGAGCAACGCCGCCGCCGCCGTCCCCGCGTAGCCGATCCGCCGACGCAGGGGCCAGAGGGCGAGCATGGTTCCCGAGCCGCAGATCGCCACCAGCAGCCGCATCGCGAAAGGCGATTCGGAGAAAGCCAGGGGGATGCTTTCGACCAGGAAGAGGAAGGGACCGTGGTAGTTTTCCGGGTCGTATTTCCAGCCCTGGGGAAAATCGTTTTTCAGATTGAGCAGGAAGAAGGAGTTGACCCCCTCGTCGTGGTGTAGCGGCTTGCGCTCCAGGTCGTAGAAACGCAGAAAGGCCCCCAGCGCAAACGCCGCCAGCAGCAGGATCCAGAAGACCCGCCGTTCCCTTGGCGAGGCCGGCGCCGTCGGCGCGGCGGCCGGGACCGAGGCCGTTCCTGATGTTTTCTTTTTCTTTCCCATCTCCGCCTTCTTATCTTTCCACGGATTTTACGGACTGTTTTCGCACCTGATTAACTCTGCTTTTCAGCATAGAGCATAGGGCATAGAGCATAGAGTCCGGAAACTAGGATACAGGATACAGGAGACAGGAGACAGGAGCCTGGGGAATTCGTAATCAGTAATCAGTAACCCGTAATCCGTCGCCTTGATTTGTGTGGATTCGCGAGATTTGCGGTTCAATCGGTGCGTCGGTTCCTTCAGCCCTCAGCCTGTTTTTTTTAACTCTATGCGCTATGCTCCATGCCCTATGCTAAATCACCGCGCCTTCATGGAAAAGACCTTGAGCCCGGCCTTGGCCTTGCGCAGGAACTCGCCCGGGGAACGGACTTGGAACATTTTTTTCAGGACGTAGCCCGGGCGGGTGTAAAAGCGCTTGTAAGCCGACTGCAGCAGCTCCTGGAGTTCGGCGTCGCTGAAGTTCTCGTTCCAGTAAGGGGGTTGGAAACCCTGGTGGGGGTTGGCGGCGAATTTGCGCCAGTAATCCTCCTTGAACACCCCCTCCCGCAGGCCCTGGAGGTAGATTTCCGTGTTGGGGAAGGGGCAGAGGATGGTGACGTGGACGAAGTCGGCCTTGAGCGAGAGGGAAAAGTCGATGGTCTTGAGGATGTCCTCCCTGGTCTCGGTCGGGGCCCCGATCATGAAGTAGGCCAGGGTCTCGATGCCGAGCTTCCGGGTTTGGGCGAAGGTCTCGCGGACCTGGGGAAGGGTTATTCCCTTGTTCAGGACTTTGAGGATTTTTTCCGTCCCTGCTTCCACCCCGTAGTGGATGCGCTCGCAGCCGGCCGCGGCCAGCTCCCGGAGCAGTTCCGGCTCCACGCAGTCCACCCGGGCCCGGATGTCCCAGCCCACGTCGAGCTTGCGCCGGGAGATCTCCCGGCAGACATTGAGCGCCCGCTCCCGGTCCACCGTGAAGGTGTCGTCGTAAAGGAGAAACTCGTGGATCCCCAGCTTCAGGCATTCCTGCATCTCGTCGACCACGTTTTGGGCGCTCCGGGACCGGAAGCGCTTGCCCAGGTGGGGCCGGCCGCAAAAGGAGCAGCGGAAAGGGCAGCCCCGGCTGGTGAACATGGTGGTGATGGGTTGGCGCTTGGCCATTACCGAGCTGTAGCGCCGCCAGGGGGTCAGGGTCCGGTCCGGGAAGGGGAGGGCATCAAGATCCTCGATCAGGGCCCCGGGCGGGTTCCGGCGCACCGTCCCGTCCGGCCCCACCCAGGCCAGGCCGGGGACCGAATCGAGCTTCTTGTCCCCGGAAAGCTCCTCGACCAGGGCGGCGAACCCGGGCTCTCCCTCCCCGGCCAGGGCGTAGTCCACGTTGGGCAGGCGGGCGGTCTCCTCCGG
Organism: uncultured bacterium; assembly: GCA_964538495.1. Taxonomy (GTDB): domain Bacteria; phylum Auribacterota; class Erginobacteria; order Erginobacterales; family DAOSXE01; genus CAZIEA01. Next base: position 10,551 of record CAZIEA010000051.1, read on the forward strand.
GTAGATGAAGGCGTGCCCCCCCCCGACCACCACCGGGGCCCCGGGCAGGGCCGCCTTGGCCGCGGCGGCGGTTTTCACCACGTCCAGCAACGTGAAGGTCATGGCGGTTATCCCTACCAGGTCCGCGCCGGAGGCGGCCATGCGCTCGCCCAGGCGCTGGTAGGAAAGTTCCTCCACCTGCGAATCGATCACTTCCACTTCGTGCCCGGCCCGGTCCCGCAGGTAGGTCCCAATGCAGAGCAGGCCCAGAGGGGGGTTGTAGCCCCGCTCCTCGTCGATCAAGGGCGGGTTGTTCCCGGTCAGCTCGTTTTCCCGGGGAGGGTTGATGAGCAGGACCTTCATCGCTGCGATCTCTTGTCCACCAGGTCGGCGAGCAAGCCCAGGGCGAGCAACTGGAGCCCGGCCATCAGCAGCACCACCGTGGTGACCTGGCCCCCGCTGCCCCGGATTAGGCGATGAACCAGCAGGGCCAGCCCGCCCCCCATCAGGATGAGCCCGGCGGGGACGAAGATTTTCAGGGGGTGGAAGTAGAGGCTGGTCCGCAGGATCAGGCTGAAGAGGTTGGCGGTGTCCTGGATAGGGCGGAACTTGCTGCGCCCCTCGCGGTGGCGGTAATCGATCGGGAGGTAGGAGACTTTCATCCCGTTGCTCAAGAAGGCGAGCGTGATGGTGGTGGTGAAGGAGAAGCCGTCGGGGTAGAGGTTGAAAAAGCGCAGGGCGTTATCCCGCCGGAAGATGCGCAGGCCCGAGTTGAGGTCGGGGATGCGGAAGCCGGCCAGGTAGTTGGCGGTTTTGCCCAGCAGCCACTTGGGGAAGCGCCGGTGGGCGGGGATGGCCACTTTTTTCCCGGTGCGCGACCCCACGGCCATGTCGCATTCGGGGGCCTTTTCCAGCAGGGCCGGGATCGCTTCCGGGGGATAGGTCCCGTCGGCGTCGGTGATGAGCACGAACTCGTGGCGGGCGGAGAGGATCCCGTCCTTGAGCGAGGCCCCGTAGCCCCGGTTGAACTCGTGGGCGATGACCTTTACCCCCAGATCTTGGAGTCCCTCGGCGGTCCCGTCGGAAGAAGCGTCGTCCACCACGATCAGCTCGAAATCCCAGCCGCTGGCCCCCAGGACCGAGCGCACCTGCTCGATGACCGGGCCGATCCCGTTCTTCTCGTTGTAAGCCGGTATGACTACGGAAATTCCGGGCATGTTTCCTCCCATGGTGTTCTTAAAAATTTACAAGCCCCCGCCGCCTCCGTCAATCCCCATAAAGGCAGGCTGAAGACTGAAGACTGAAGGCTGAAGGAACCGACGCATTATCACGCAAAGGCGCCAAGACGCAAAGGCGCAGAAAAAGATTTGTCCACAGATTTTACCTTCATGCTCTTCATGTTCTTCATGGTGAAAAATGCAGGCTGAAGACTGAAGGCTGAAGGAACCGACGCACCGATTGAACCGCGAATCTCGCGAATCCACACAAATCAAGGCGACGGATTACGGGTTACTGATTACTGATTACGAATTCCCCAGGCTCCTGATTCCTGTTTTCTGTCTCCTGTCTCCTGGTTTTTAACGGATTACGGATCACTGATTACGGCTTTTCCTGAACCCTGAGCCCTTCCTAGTCCTCTGGTTCGAGGAGGAAGTAGTAGCCGGCGGTCTTCCCGTCCAGCCCGGTCAGGACTTCCGGCTTGTTTCCGGGCGAGAATTCGTTCACCACCCCGAAGACGGCGTCCTGGAGGGAAAGGTCCCCGATCACGGCGGCCGGGAACGCCTCTTCCCGGGCCTCCGCCAGGAATTCCGTCATCCCGCCCTGCCCGGCCCGGTATCGGCGCCAGGGGTCGGGGGCGACCTCGTGGTAATCGTAGTAATGGCGGATGCTGGTATGGTGGCGGAAGAGCTTCCCGGTGGAGGGGTAGGAGAGGAAATCCGCGATCCGGCCGGGAGTGAGTTGGGTGAAATCCCGGTGAAAGTGGATGGAGAGCCGGTAGCCCCGGCGGATCAGGTCGTCGGCCATTCGCCCGATCGCGGTCCAGTCCGGCTCCTCGCGCTGAAAAAACCGGTTCACGCCGAAGACGGCGACCATTCCCAGCAAGACCGCCCCCGCCAGGATACCAGCCCCCCGGGCCCAGATCCGTCCTCGCCCGGGGAAGACTTCCGCCAGGCCCGTCGACTTGAGCACTTCGAGCGTCAGCCGC
>CAZIEA010000051.1:12745-13828 GCA_964538495.1 uncultured bacterium
TTCCTGCAGAAAGGCCCCCCCCAGCATTGCCGCCAGGGGGATGCCCAGGAGCAGGTGGCGGGGTGGGGAGCCGATGGGGCGCACCAGGACCAGGAATGGAGCCAGGGCGGGAACCAGCCAGAGCAGGAGCACGGCCCCCCGGGTCCGCTTCCAGTTGGCCAGGCTCCAACCCAGGCCCAGCAGGGCCAGCATGAACTCGGAGCGGTTTAGCAGGCCCTTGTCCGGTGGGTAGGTGAAGCTCCCGGGACTGCGGCTCAGGCAGAGGTCCCGGTAGAGGGCGTCGAGGTTCTCCAGGAGTTGTCCGGGCACGAGCTCCCAGCGGATTTCCATGTCCGCCCGGGACTGGCTTCCGATGAAGGGGTAGACGCTCCCCCCCTTGGAACTGGTGTAAGCGGTATCGGCTACCAGGTGAAGGCTGCCGGCCTGGAGAAGGAAGAAGACTCCAAAAACCGCCCCGAAGGCCGCGATTTTCGCCCAGTCGCGGCGGAAAAATCCCCGGTAGAAGACGCTCCGGTGCAGGAGAACCGCCGCGGCCAGGGGGAGCAGGAATTTAACCGGGAGGTAGCAGAACCCGTAGAAGCTGAGCAGCAACCCCAGCAGGAGGTAGAGGACGAGCCGGCCGCTGCGCACGGCCGCCAGCAACATGAGCAGCGTCAGCAGCGTGAAGGCGATGCTCATTCCCCCGAACATCCCCGCCCGGTAGATGGTCAGGTGCCAGGGCGAGAAGGTGATCAGTACCGCCGCGATCATCCCCGCTCCCGGCCCGATCAGGCTTCTCCCCAGCAGGTAGATCAGGAACGCGCTCAAGATCCCCCAGAAGATCGAGGTGGCCCGGAAGGCGACCAGGTTCACCCCCCCCAACCGCAGCAGCCAGGAAGCCGGGATGGTGAAGAGGGCGGAGCTGGCGGAATCGGCCCCGTAGGAACGCGGAAAATAGCTCCAGATCATCTCCTCCGTGGGCGGGCTGCCTTCCAGCAACTGCACGGCCACCAGGGCGTTGGTGGCCTCGAACTCGTCGAAGCGGGGATTTTGGTCGATCCGGTAAAAGCCTAAGCCCAGGCCGAGGGCGGCCAGGAGCAGGAG
>CAZIEA010000052.1:0-4116 GCA_964538495.1 uncultured bacterium
CATCCGCTCGGTCCCGGCCGAGATCAGGGATGCCTCGGTCCGGATCAAAACCTCTCCCCGCCCCGGCCGGGGACAGGGGAGTTCGGCCACCTCAACCTGGCCGCTCTTCAGATGTTGCAGCACCTGTTTCACGTCGATTCGACCGTCGGAGCCGGCAGGCGTTGTCTCCACCTCCAGCCCGGCCGGGTTAAACCTCCGGAATTATGGTATCCGCCCGGTCACAAAGCAACCGGGAAAACCACGCCCGCCGGCTTTAGCCGACGTTCAGGCGGCCTTCTCCAGGATGTAGACGATCCGCCCCTGGAAGAGTTCGTTCAGCAAAGGCAAGCGGGCCGGAAGAATGAAAATACCTCTCAGCATCCTGAATACCGGCAGCCGGGCCCGCCTTCCCTCCGACAGTATCGGGGACCGGCCCCGATAGCGGACGATCCACCGCCGTTCGCCGGCGATGATACGGCGGAATTTCCGAATCGTGATCCCGTTCAGGGTCGGCGATCTTTCCCACGGCTCCAGGTCGGGACTCCGCCGCGCGTACCATTCGGCCGCCGGGCCGCGTTCCTTGAGTACCTCGTAATAGGCGCGGCCGAGCGTCCTGCCGGAAAAGAACCAGTGCAAGGCAGGCAGCCTGGTCGCCCGGTTCAGGTGGGTATCCAGGGGTTGGCGGTACTGGGGAAAGACGCAGAAAAGCCTTCCCCCCGGTTTCAAGACCCGGAGGCACTCCCCCATAACCTGCTTCACGTCCCGGACGTGTTCCATCACGTCGTGAGTGAAGACATAGTCGAAGGTACCCGGTTCGTAGGGAAGGTTCTCGGCGCCCCCGTGAGTGAATTCGGCGGGAACATTCCGATAGCGGGCGAAGCTCTTGCCGGCCCGGGCGTAAACCGGGAGAACGTCGATGCCATTTCCGGATCGGAACCCGTACTTCTCCATCCAGTAAACCAGCGCCCCTCCGGTGAACGATCCGATCTCCAGAAGGGATTTCCCTCTGAACAAGCCGGTGTCGTACCACGGGAAGTAGCGCTCGATGAAACAGTTCTCCGCCTCGTACCGGTGTCTCGCTTCGGCCGACCTGAAGGCAAAACTCTCCTGCTCTTCCGGGGTCCGGCCCAAATGGATGCCTTCCATGGTGTAGATGGTGTACCGGTCGTCGGGCTCGGGATAATCGGCGAACGCCTTCATCAGCAGTTTTGCCAGTTTCACGGCCACACTCATATTGATAATCTCCCGGCCTTGGGGCCGTCAGCTCAAACCCGGCGACCCCGCAGACCGGATTAAAGCGTCTTTTTCCCGGGGAGAAGGGTAGCTGATCAACACCGCCCGGTAAACTCCCTTAAAGACGAAGAGACTGCCTGCGGCGGCGCCGATGACGCCGAAAGCGTGAACCAGGCGTCTTATGTCCTCCAGCGACCCGGCTCCGCCGAGAATAGTCAACGGGACGCTGACGGAATCGCGGATCGCACCGGCCAGTTCCAAGTCATATCCTTTCATCTGCCCGTCGTTATCGATGGAATTGACGACGATCTCGCCGACTCCGCACTGCTCAAGCTGCCGCGAAAATTCGACGGGGCACTTCCCCGTAGATCTCGTCCCGTTGTGCGTCCACACTTCATAGCCGCCGTTCTTCCTGACGTCCAGGACCGCGACTACGCTCTGGCTGCCCAATTGTTCCGCTATGGCCGAAACCAACGGGGAATTTTCGACAGCCGCGGAACTGAGCGCCACCTTTTCCACGCCCAGGTTGATTATCCTGTTGGCGTCTTCCACGCTCTTGACGCCGCCGCCGTAGCAGAACGGCATCCGGCACTCTCGGGCCAGGTTTCTTATCATGGCATAATCCGGCCCTTCATTTTTGACCGTGGCGGAAATGTCGAATACGGCCAGCTCGTCCACCTCCTTTTCATTGAATATTTTCACCGCGTTGAGCGGATCGCCGACATACTTGGGATCGGCGAATTTCCGCGTTTTAACCAGTCCGCCGTCTTTCACCAGCAGACAGGGTATGATCCGAGGCCTCAACATGACATCTATTCCCTTTCCGAGAAACCTGGTTTGCCCGGAAGCGCGTTCACACCGTGATGCGATGCCGGTATCGTGTGCCGCACGGCAAAAGCCGGGAGACGGCAAGCCGGTCAGAGCCGGGCAAAATTTTCCAGCAGCCGAATGCCGTACTGATGGCTTTTCTCCGGATGAAACTGCACGCCGAAGATGTTCCCGCGGCATACGCCCGAGGCGAAAGGGCCGCCATAGTCCGTGACCGCGAGCACGTGTTCCGGGTCGCGCGGGGCGAAATAATAGGAATGCAGAAAATAGAACCTGGCCTCCGAACCGAAGTTTGCAAACAGGCCTTCCTTGACGCGGGGCTGCGCATCATTCCAGCCCATATGGGGCAGATGAGTCTTTTGCGCAAACCTGTCACGGGCGAACTTTTTCACCTCGGCGGCGATCCAACCCAGCCCGCCCAGCACGCCCTCATCGCTTCTGTCGGCCATTATCTGCATGCCCACGCAAATCCCCAAAACGGGCCGGCCCCGGCCGACCACCATCTCCTCGAGTGCCTCTCTCAATCCGGATTGGTTCAACCTGGTCATCGCCCAGTCGAAGGCCCCGACGCCGGGCAAAATGATCTTTTCCGCCCGGCGCAGTTCCCGGGGTGCAGAAACGATCTCGGCCGGGATGTTAAGCCGCTTGTAGATGTCGGCAAAGGCGTGAATGTTGCCCAGGCCGTAATCTACGATTCCCATCATCTCTTGCCGCCTCTTTCCAACCCCAGCCATCGCATCGCCTTCGCGCCCAGGGAATAGATCATTTCCTGCGACTTGTAATCCCTGTGCGATTTGTTCGGGGAATCCATGTATCCCCGCAATTCGCCGACCGATATCCCGAGTTTGGCCGCCACGTATTCGAACTCGTGCGCTATCGTCCCCTCGTCATAAGCCGGATGCGAAAGTTTTTCCAAGGCATCTTCCCGGGTCATTTGCCCGGTCAGGATGAGGCTGGAATACTGGACCCTCCTGGTGTCGTAGCCGAACTTCTTCGGCAGCCAATACGATTCATAAAACCTGGTGAACCGGGACTCGAAGTGTTTTTGCGGGTACCGCTGCCAGCCGAAGCGGTCGACGAGCAGCCGCATGGCCTCTTCTTTCACGTACGGCACATAGTTGAGCGGCGTCACGACGGTGATCCCCCGCACATAGCGCAAATACACCTTGTGCCGAAGGATGCTGGTCAGGGGAAAATTCCGCAGGGGCCGCCGCCCGAATTTCCTATGGATGTCTCTGAGCTGGGTCGAGTCCGACTGGTAATACATCCATTCCACGGGGTTTCTCACGCATTCCGTGGAATAGTTCGCGCCCGTCAGGATGTACTTTATCCCGTAGCGCGCCGCGAAATTATACATAGTGGCGAAAAAGGCGTGGTCTTGAGGCGCGTCAATGTGGGGAACACCGGACTTGAGATAGGCAAGCTGCAGGTCCTTCATCTCCTCCCAGTCGATCACCTCGGTGTACAAATCGAGGCCAAGACCGTCTATGAGCTTCTCGATGTTGTTGACCGCAATCTGGGAATTCCAACCGGCGTCGACGTGAAACACCAACGGGCGCAAGCCACACTGTTCCTTCGCTATGTACGTGAGGTAGGAACTGTCTACCCCCCCGCTCACGCCGATGATGCAGTCAAAGTCCTTGCCCTCGCCTTCCTTCTTGATCTTTTTGACTATCCTCTCCAGCGCCTGACGTCCCCTTTCGTCGGTATGCCAGTTCGGCAGGATGTCCCGGTAGAAACCGGTGCAGTGGTCGCAGAAGCCACGTTCATCGAAGCTTATCCGCGCGTCGGTGGTGTCCATCACGCAGTTGGCGCAGATCTGGTGCTGTCTCCGGTTCATCTCCGTTCCCGCTCCTGGTCCCGCGCCGGCATGACTGCACCGGGGCGGATTTTCCCGCCCAGGCACCGGGTGATGGCGCCCTTCAGTTCTTCGGTTTCCGTGGTGTACTCGTACACCCCCCGGTCCAGCCGGGCCAGGTTTAACCGCCACCGGGAGAGGTCTTCCGGCGTGATCGCCAAAATCCTGTCCACCGCCTGCTCCTCGACGCCGGGAACGGTGAGACCGATCCCGAGACG
>CAZIEA010000052.1:4126-11001 GCA_964538495.1 uncultured bacterium
ACAGCTCCACTTCCGGGGCGTCGCCGCTTCCGGCCAGGGCGATGATCGGCCGCCGGAAGAAACAGCTTTCGTAAAACCGGTAGGTCCGGGCCCAGCGCCAGTTCCAATCCCCCGGGGCGGGCCGGGGGTAGCACCCCCAGGCCAGATCGATCCGACCGTAAAGGGAGGGCAAGTCATCCGGGGATTTGAACTCCCCCAGAAACTCGACGTTGAGCAAGGCGGCGGCCCGCGCGGGAAGATCGGGTATATTCAACGGGTAACCCGCCAGCACGATCTCCACATCCCGGGGACGGGCCCGGGCCAGCCGTTCCAGGACATTCCAGGACCACGCGCACCTCAGGACCCCGAAGTATCCGATCCGGAGGGGCCGGTCAACCAGCGGCTTCCCCGGCGGGGTTTCATCGCTCCCCGCAAGTTCCACCCCTCCGGCCGGGGCCGGTTCCAGTTTGTTCTCGATGACCATCGCCGTAATGGGAGAGTGCAGACAGCGGCGATAATAGCCATCGATGAAGTTCTGACTCGTGGTCACCAGGAGGAAACACCGGTTGATGAAGAACCCGTCAATCGCCCGGACCAGACGGCCCCGGAACCCGGCGGCCGTCTGCACCTCGCGGATGTCGCCGACCTCCAGCACCACTGGCCGGCCCAGTCCCAGCCCGGCGATAATAGCGATATAGGCCATATCCGGACCCTCGGCGTAAACCAGATGATGACGCCGGATGGCACGCCGCAGGGCGGGGAGGGCCGCCAGCAGTTTCAAAATCCTCCGGAGGTAGCGGCCGTGGTCTATCCTCCCCAGATTCTCGATCCGACAGTCCGGCAACCGGCCCCGATGATGCTCGCGCTCAAAGGCCGCGACCTCCACCGTAAAACCGGACTCCTGAAGCATAGCAATCCGCCGGGCGTCCCCGGGGTCGCCCAGGACCGGAAGGATGCTCAAAATTCGCAGATTATCCCGCTTCATAGCTCCATTGGCACTTCCCGGCAGGGGCCGGCCCGATCCGGATCGATCACCAGAATCCGGAAAGATTTCCCCGCCGACTCGTTGAGGACCGACATCCGCCACAGGGGGCGGGGACCGCCGCAGCAGCATCCCATATAACATATCGGATCGCCCGGCGGCGAATAAAATTCTCCGCCCGCTCCGGGTCGTCCGCCAGGGAGGCTTCCAGAAAGAAAATCCTCCTCCTGCCGAAATCCCGCCCCTGGGTCAGGTGTCCCAAGATCGGCTGGGACATAACCTGCAGGGGGTCCCGTATAACCAGATCACGTACCGGGCCTTGTGGTTATGCCCCGTCGGCATGAAGGGAAAAAGGACCAGGGCCGTCGCTCCCGACCCAAAACCGAACGGAGAAACTTAGGTTAGGAACACCATTTTGAGCCGATCTCGTATTCTTTCCGACGCTTTACCATCAGCGTATTCCCAGAATAAGTTACGGATTTCATTTCGCTTTTCAGCATAAAAATCAACACCAGCGCAAAGGGTCGCCTTTATCTCTCTTTCCAATTCACCCTGGTTTTTACACTTTGCCCCTGGAATAACCTTATCGTAATCAAGAACCATTCCTCTGTCCCTTTCCATGTATTTCTCATAGTCATATGGAAAAAACACAATAGGTTTATCCAAAAGAAGAAAGTCGAAAAACACCGAGGAATAATCCGTTACCAAGAGGTCTACAAGGGGAAGAATGGGGTAAACGTCCTTCAGATTATCATAGCAAATAAAATTTTCCGCAGAGAACAAACCGGCTGTATCTGTTCGTATATTGTTAACGTGGAATTTCAGGATAAATGCGATCCGGTTTTTGTCCCCGAACATAGCTAAACGGCGAATGTCCAGAGCACCATCGCCGATAGCATCCGCACGCGAGTCTCTAAAGGTAGGCATGTAGAGAATAATTTTATATCCTTTTTGTTTCAAGAGTTTAATTTTATCGCGCGCAATTACATCAACTCCCAACATAAATAATTCATCTGGTTCCAGAAAAAATTGATCGTTCCGCGGATAACCAGCCTCGATGGATTCGCCATATTTAAAAGCGCTTGAATAATTCCGGGTGGAAGCCGCTGAACTGGAAATAAACAAGTGATAGAACGAGTGGCGCCCGGCGTATGTCCAGAAAAGCCTCAGCAGCGTCCCTTTTATAATACCGTATTTTGCATACATCTGTAGCTCGACTTTCTTGATCGCAGTCCCATGCCAAAGTTGAACCTTCCAGGCGGAAAAAAGAAAAAAGTACTTAAGATGTGTTGAAATTCCCAATCCGTCCTCAATAGCGATTTTCGTGCGCAACATAAGCCATTTGCCCCTTAGGGAACTCTCCATAGCAACCGGAAAACCGCGAATATTCAGCTCATTGTATAATCCCTTGCTTCTTGTCAGATAGACACATTTAATATCGTCAAGTGGATGGCGACAGAGATAAAGATAGAAATATTTGACATTATCATAAAATTTGCCCGCACTCTGCTCCAAGAACACAATCTGTTTTTTCTTTGGAATGACCAGAGCAAGCGGGACCAAAATAATCCAGCCGAATAGACTGGATATAATCAGTTTTAATAAAGTGACTGTTTTATGAAGTATTTGTAACCGCATTAAACCAAGCCTTATTATCCAGGCAATTAAACACTGTACTAAAATGATGCTTGTCTGAAATATCAGGACGATAGGATTACCAAAGTCTACCCAACGTTACCTCTTCCACGTCCGCCCCAGTGGAAAGACTTAACGCCCAGGTTATCGTTCTGGCAATATCCTGCGGTTGGGTGAGATCTGAAGATTGCAGGTGCTCCTCTTTAATCCTCCTCCATATCAGATCCGTTTCAACAAAACCGGGATTAATGCAGGTAACTTTAATCCCATACTTTCGAGACTCCAAAGAAAGGGTTTTTGAAAATCCTCTGACGGCAAACTTGCTCATGCTGTAAGCTGACTTGCCTGGAGAACACTGAATGCCTCTCATGGATCCCATGTTGAAAATATGGCCCGATCCCTGACTTTTCATAACAGGCAATACGGCCTGCACGGCATTGAACATGCCTAGCACATTAACTTCATACACCGCCTTCAAGTCTTCAATGGAAAGCTGCTCCACTAGCCCAAGATGACTGCGCCCGGCTGAGTTAAACAGCACATCAATCCTTCCAAATTTCTCAACACATCTGGACACAGCCTCGCGTACTTCCCCAGGCTTAGTTACGTCACATTTTAACGGCAAGATAAAACTGCTCTCTTCGCAAGAGATTTTTAGATCAATTAACCCAAGGCAATATTGCATAGAAAATAAGCTTTCACCGACAGCAAGCCCAATGCCGCCTGCCGCGCCTGTAATGACGGCAACTTTATTCATTTTTGCGATTTGCTCAATTCATAAATTTTTTTTGCCTCGAGCAAGTCGTCGGCAGTATCGATCTCCGTCCAAGCGCACTGAGGAACATCCAAGAAATATAAACTAAAGCTGTCTTCCAGAATCATACTGACCAATGCCGTCTCGTACCAATCTCCAATCTGATCCGACAAAATCATTGATTCGATCTTATTGCGAAGTTCAGACGCAGACTTTTTCGACAACCTCGTAATACCGGCATATTCGCCTGAGGCATTGGATAAATCTTTTCCCATCATCACAACTTTATGGTTTAAAACAGCTACCTTGTAGTCAGCCTCAGACACCTTTGACGAATCCATTACTACGAATGCAGGACGATCGAACTCCAGAACCTTTTTAAACAATGAATCCTGGAAAACAATGTCTGCATTTATCAAGATCACATCATCGTCGAGGTAATCACGGGCAAACCACATGGAAGCGATGCTGTTTGTAACACGGTAAAAAGGGTTGTGCACAAATTTAACACCAGAAATTGCCTCCTCGATTAGAGAATGCTGAAACCCGGTCACTACGCAGATTTCGTTGACACTGTTATCTTTCGCAATGTTGATCATGCGGCTAAGAAGAGTTTCGTCCTCCCCTAGTTTGAACAAACATTTAGGAATACTTGTGGTGAAGGGTTTCAGTCTCTTCCCGATCCCAGCTGCCAAAATTATTACTCTCATTTTTTCACCATCCTAATAAACCCACCCGATACATAAGTTTCTTCGGTGGGAAAGTGATGTTAATTCCAAACTTCTTAACTGATTTTACTACATTAACCCCAATCCCCTCCAGTGGGATTCTGGCCAACTGGGGTTGACGGCATCCATCTGTTCCGCAGCCTTGCGCACACAATTTGCAGGATCCTCCGATAAAAGAAATAGCTAGTGAATTGTTATTCTCCAACAGGAGTTTTTCTGCTTCGAGCAATGTTCTATGTACCAGGTTTGTAGATTCGCGTCTTATAAATTCATAAGTCTCTTCATTAAAAGGCATTTTACACCAAAACAGTAAAAGGGAACCATATTCCTGCAGTACGCTCTTGTAATTGATATCCGGAATCTTAGGCGGGCAAGTCCAATTAACGCCGTATCGTTTACAATGAAAACACTTCAACTGTACTCTCCCCTCAAACACAAGGTCGGAAAAGGTGATTGGCGTGGCACTCATGAACTGGGTTCTGCTTCTAGCCAATTCTATTAGGCTGTCTTGCATATGAATAGACTCCCTCCTCTGATTTTTCTCGTCTTGCATCATGCGCTTTACAACTTCCTATTTTCACCGACAAGCGGACTTCGTTCCTATTCTTCATCATTTATAATTTTTGCTTAAAATGATATTGGAAAATCCAGCTTAACGGAAGTCAAATATTATCCGCCAAAGCTCCGGTATCAGTACGTCATTCTTTCTCTCTCAAGCAAGCCTTCAGAAGACGCGTTGTTTCTAACGCCGTTGGTTCCGTGGAGTAAAGGGGAATCATTATGCTGTGTGACAAGGGGACGAGGTGCCTTGCCCCGGCCTGCTTTCAGGGAATGGCAGCCGGCCCCGGTGATGCTCGCGCTCAAAGGCCGCGACCTCCACCGTGAAACCGGACTCCTGGAAGCATGGCGATCCGCCGGGCGTTCCCGAGGTCGCCCAGGACCAGAAGGATACTCAAAATTCGCAGATTATCCCGCTTCATAGTTCCATTGGCTCTTTTCGGCAGGGGCCGGCCCGATCCGGATCGATCACCAGAATCCGGAAAGATTTCCCTGCCGACTCGTTGAGAACCGACATCCGGCGCAGGGGGGCGGGGACGGTCGCCGCAGCATCCCATATAACATATCGGATCGCCCGGCGGCGAATAAAATCCGCCGCCCGCTCCGGGTCGTCCGCCAGGGAAGCTTCCAGAAAGAAAATCCTCCTCCTGCCGAAATCCCGCCCCTGGGTCAGGTGTCCCAGGATCGGCTGGGACATAACCTGCAAGGGGCCGATGGCAGCGGGACGGGCATCGCCGATAATCCACTCGAAAGCGGTTCCTTCCAATTCACTCCAGAAGTACCCGGCCGACAGCCGGCCGGACGCCAGATCGAAGAGCCGGCGGATAAAGGAGGAGCCGGCCGCCCGGGTTTTGGGAGCATATCCGCCCATCGCCTTCACCTGATGGCCGAAGGCATAAAATCCCTCCAGGATCATCGCGGCCGCAGCGAGCAGGGCCCAGATTTTCCCCACCCGGCGAAGAAATTTCCGGGGCGTGGACGCCGCCCACCCCACCGCCGCCGCAAAGGCGGGAAGCCCCCAGCCGTAGAGCCAGAGAACGTAACGCGCCTTGTGGTTATGGTGGGGGGGCATCGCGAAGAAGAGCACCGCCGCCATTATTCCCACCGTGACAAAGGCCGGCGCGGACGCGGACGCCGAAAACCCCGATTCCCGGGCGGGCGGGGGCCTCCGGAGCCGAGCCGCCGCCAGGCGACCGCCGTAAATGACGATCGCGGGAAGGCAACCCAGTATCCAGATGACGCCGATCCCCCCCGACTTGGGATCCTTCCCGGTGACCGCTTCCCTCCAGCCCCCCAGGTTCTCCATCCAGCTGAAGAGGACCCTCCCCGCCTGCGACCAGCCCGCGGTGCCCGAAGCGTAGGGCGGCGGATTGATCGTGTCCAGGGCGATGCCGGGAAAGATGGTCATTTCCCCCACCCGAAGTCCGATCGGGTAGATCGGGGAGCCGGTGATGACCAGGTTCCGCAGGTGCCAGTAGCTCCCGCAGACCCCCGTAACCGCGGCCGCGACCAGGATGAACAGACCCCCCCTCCGAAACAAGGCCCAGGAACCATTCCCGGGCCGGCGGGAACTTCCCACCATCAGAGCAGCCGACAGAATAACGACTACCAGGGGAAAAAGGACAATCCCCGGACCCTTGGCCCCGACTGCCAGCCCCAGGGCGGCCCCCAGGGCGGGGGCCGGCCAGAGGGAGACGTTCCCGCGGACGATCCTTCCGACGGAGAAAGCGGTCATCGCCATCAGGGCGATATAGCAGGAGGCCGCCGCCGGGTCGATGAGGCTGGTCAGGCTGAGGACAATATTGACGGGAACAAAAAGCAAGAGGCAGCCGGCCATCCAGGAAAATCCCGGAGAGGCCCCGAACAGCCGGGAGAGACAAACCAGGGAAAAGACCCCCAGCGCCAGGAAGGGCAGGTTGAAGGCGTTAAGCAACCTGGCCATTCCCGTGGCCCGAACCAGGAGGAACCCGAACAGTTCCATCCCCTTGGGCCACCCGTTGAACCGCTGGTCGACCAGGACCCCCCAGGGGCCGGCCCCGCCGTCTATCCAGTGGACGTATCCCTTCGAGGCCCAGAAGTGGATGGTGGGGTTGTGGTACCAGAGCCCGTCGAAGCCGGCATCGGGGAGGACGTAGGCCATCAAACACAGCGAGAGGTAGACAAAAGCCGCCGAAGCGATCAGGAGTCGAGCGGCGCCGGGGAGCCCCCTCCCCTCTCCCCGGGGACGCCCCCGGTGTCC
>CAZIEA010000052.1:11046-12147 GCA_964538495.1 uncultured bacterium
GCCGAACAGCTTTCGGGATCGTTCTTCACGGCGATGCGGCGGCCCCCGACCGGAGGTTGAGATTGCAGGCCAGCAGGTAAAACCCCCCGACGGCGTGTTCCCGGAGCAAAGAGAGAGCGGCCAGAGGCTCCGGCACGGAGACTTCGTCGTCCCAGACCACGAACCGGACGTCCCTCCCCTTTAAAAACCGCTCCAGTTCTTCGGGGTCTTCCGCCGTCGCCGGATCCAGAAAATAGATCCTTCTCCGGCCGAAGGCCTCACCCTCGCCCAGCCGCCCCAGAAGCAGGCGGCGGAACCCGGGGAGCGGCCCCAGCGCCACCGGCAAGTCCCCGGTCAGGAGAATTTCCATCAGGCTCCCCTCCGGGTATTCGGTGTGGTACGGCTCCCGTATCGCCCGGGCAAGTAAGCTGAAAACCCCGGGTGAAGTGCCCGTCTGGCCCCGCCGACGGCGAGTCAGTTCCCACCCGTACCACAGGGCAGCCCCCGCTTCGATCAAAAACAGAATGGTGACCGCGACGATCCAGACCCGGGCCGTCCGGCGAATCGGGCGGCGGTGGTGTTTCCAAAGCTTCTCCCCGGCCAGGGCGAAGGCCGGAAGGCCCAAGCCGTAAAGCCAGATCGTGTACCGGGCGAGATGATTGTGGTGGGGGGGCATCGCGAAGAAGAGCAGGATCGCGATCGGAACCAGGGCGGCGAAGATCTTGGCCCGGGCCGGCAACCGGCGGCGGCGACAGAAGGCGGCGACGACCGCCAGGTAAGCCAGGGAGGGAAGGCAGCCGAGCAGCCAGAGAATACCGAGCCCTCCCTTCAGCGAACCGTAGGTGGCGGGTAACCACCGCCAGTCCTCCGGACCGCCCAACCAGCTGTAGACGATCCTTCCGGCCTGAGACCAATCCTCTGTCCCCGGCGGATATGGAGCGTGGAACTGGTTTTCCCAGGCCAGATCGGGGAAGACGGTCTTCCCGGCGATCGCCACCCCGATCGGGTTGATCGGGTTGCCGGTGCGGAGAAAATTCCGGACGGGCCAGTACCCGCCGACTGCCGCGGCGACCGCTACCACCAGAAGGATGTACCCCGCGGCGGGGGCCGCCCCTCCCCCCC
>CAZIEA010000052.1:12213-13442 GCA_964538495.1 uncultured bacterium
AGCCAGGGACCTTCGCCGCCATCGACAGACCCAGCGCCGCCCCTAGGGGCGGCGCCAGCTTCCAGGGGACCTCGGACCGGCCGATCGCCTCCAGGGAGAGGGCGAGAAGGGCGAAGGAGGCGAAGTAGCAGGAAGCGGTAGCCGTGTCAACGTACGAGGTGGGGGATTGGCCGATGTTCACGGGGACAAAGAGAAAGAGCAACCCCGCTGTAAGGGAGAAGCGGGGCGAGGCTCCGAGAAAACGCGAGAGGCAGGAGACGGCCAGGACGCCGACCGGCAGGAAAGGGAGGTTGACCGAGTTCAGCAGCCGGTTCCACCCCGTTGCCCGGACCAGGACAAAGGTCAGCAGCTCGACCCCCTTGGGGAAGCCGTTGAGGCAGTTGGCAATCAGCGGGTCCCAGAACGCAGTGGGATCAACCGTAATCCAGTGCACGATGCCCTTCACCGCCCAGAAATGCATCGCCGGGATGTGATACCAGAGGCCGTCAAAGGAGAAATCTGCCGCAGCGTAGGCGAGGATCCAGAGCAGGCCGTAAACCGAGGCGGCAACACCGAGGCAGACCAGCG
Source organism: uncultured bacterium (assembly GCA_964538495.1). Taxonomy (GTDB): domain Bacteria; phylum Auribacterota; class Erginobacteria; order Erginobacterales; family DAOSXE01; genus CAZIEA01. The sequence goes on from CAZIEA010000052.1 coordinate 12,781, forward strand.
TAAAGACCCTGCCGGAGGCTAAATTCCCCCCCTTATCCGGCGGCATCCCCGGTTTCGCCCACCGGGAATAGGTCAAGGCGGCGGTAACGCCGGCCAGGATAACCGCCGACGCCGGAAGGCGGTCCAGCGGCACTCCGGCCAGCCCGGCGGCGAGGGCGAAAAATTCCGTCGCGCCGATAAAAACCAGCAGGGCGGAGAGCCAGCGCAGCCAACGGCCGGAACCGTTCCCCCGGACGGCGAGCGTTTCCGGAGACTCGAAACCGCTTCTCTCGCGCTTATTCGCCGAAGCTCTCATTTCTCCGATATATGCCTAGGGGGGAGTCCAGGATCCAGGCGGCATCCTCCAGGTCGGCGGCGAAGCAATCCCTGGCCCCCCCGGGGAAGTAACCCTCGTAGGTCCCCTTCATCTTTCGCCCGATCCCCTTGTGCCAGCAGAGTTCGGGCAGGTAATCGGTGATCCCGGGCTGAATGTAGAGCCGTTGGCGGGGGCTGATCTCCCCGGAGGCGATCCCGCTCTCCACCTGGGCGAGGATGCGTTTCAGCGGGGCCAGGTGCCGGACGGTCTCCGCCACCGTCCGGTGAGAGACAAAAAGATTGGCCAGGAGAACCACCGCCAGGAGACATGGCGTCAATACCCGGCGGAGTTTCCCCGCTGGCGGCAG
>CAZIEA010000052.1:13452-13700 GCA_964538495.1 uncultured bacterium
CCGCCGCGCCCGCCAGGAACAGCAGCGCGTTAGGAACGTATTGGTAACGGAATTGCACCAGGACGTGGGCGAGGGTGGAGTTGGCCAGGCGGGCCAGGACCACGGTGAAGAAATTCGAGCCCGCCAGAAAAAAGAGAAAGCCCAGCGGGTAAATTCTCCCCGGGCTCCGCCGGAGAAGCGACCGGACCCCGGCGGCGACCAGGACCAACCCCGCCGCCCCCCCGCCGATCACGATCGCCGACAGCGCT
>CAZIEA010000053.1:0-13594 GCA_964538495.1 uncultured bacterium
CAGCAGCCGAGCCAGGTTGGCGGCCGGGCTGCCCAGCAGCCCGGATGCCAACCTGGCAGTGTTCGATGGAGCCGCACAGCAGCGACATCGAACACGGTCGGTCTGCTGCAGTGAGTTGTTCGACCGCACGTCGGACAGGACTCTCTGGCATTCTTCTCCTATGGGTGCCCTACGATCAGACGTGCCTGGGTTCTTTCCTCGTGTCGGCGGAACATCGAGCAGGTCTGCTATCCCGAAAGACGGAGTTTCTCCGTCGGAGTCAGATGGTGATTCCGTACCGAGCCATCAGGTTGACTCCATGGGTGCGGGTGAGCTCGCCCTCTGAGGCTCGCGACCAAGAGCGCCACAGCTCCAGATAGCTCAGGGCTTCCACTTGAACGGCGCTGTGGACGGTCCGGCGGCAGATTTCCTGAACCTCCTGTCGGTGCCGAGCGAACACAGAATGCTCGTCAGCATTCAAGGGCTCCCAGAATAGGTACAAGAGCTTCACAGGCTTCTCTATCGATGGCGAAAAGGCATTTCGAAGACCCAGGCAGTGCTTTACCAGCTGTGCTGCATCAGCCTGAAGACTTGGACGATGCAACACCAGCTCCCCATAGAGTTCACGCCATGGATCGTCCAAGGCCAATTGGGCAACTCGCGCACGATAGAGCTCCTTCGACCTGTCTGAGTCTCCAAACTTGGGCCGCCTAGGAACTAGGTATTCAAGGAACTTTGACTCAATTGCCAGGACTTGGTCGTCGGCTTCAAGTATTGCATCTAGGTTGGGGCAACTTCCGGAGGGATTCAGGGCCATCCGGCACTTCACCTCAAAGGAGATTCTTGTGACTATTGGTGCGTTGGTCAGAATACGTAGCTCACTTGGTACCCTGCGAAATGGAGCGAAGGTATTCACAACGAGAGCGGCCGACGAGTACGGCGCCAGAAACTTTGGCGGAAGAGGTCCCCTGTCAGCGAGTTCTCCCCCATCTCCAGCCTTGAGGTCACTGAGGAAGTCGCTCTCTCTCACCCCGGGGAGAAGCTGGTCCTGAATCCGGCGAAGGTAGTCGGGCGCACCAGAGCTCCACTGGTCCGCACTGGTGACCATCCGGTAGTGCAAGGTCACCGCCTTCTCGCAGACCTTCCTCAAACGTTGCCCTCCTGAACTCAAGGCAATCCTACTCTGTCGGTCGAACGTAGCTCTCAGCCGCCGGAACCCGCACCGCGGGTTTCGGTCGGCTGGAGCGACTCGTTAGATTTTATTATTCCAATATCATCGCCATAAATATCAATGGTTGTCCAACCAAGAATAAAATCTAATAATTCTCCTGGATTGAATCCAATACGAAGAGTACCCCCAAGACCTACAGCAACTTAAACTTGAGAATACAATTGCGGTTTCTTTTGATCAAATATCATGAATAAAAAAGGACCGTATGCAGCATAATCTTTATTGCGAGGGTCTTTTTCGGGGTAATCCAATGTAAAGCCATCAACTTGGTATGCGCCATGATAAAGTTCAGCGAAAGGCGATGCAATTTCTTTAATTCTATTATCTTCGGAGAAGAAAAATAAACGACCACATCGAAGCCCTGCAACGTCTTGATTTTGGAATAATGCTAATTGCAATGGGCCAACCTTCGCTTTAGCTCCGCCATATCCTACTCCCGCTGAAACGGTGACAATATCTCCAGCATCTCGCCCACGATTATAAAAATAGGCACAGCCAGAACAAGAGAGAGCTGCCGAGAAAGCTAAAAATATATAGGAAATATATTTCATGCCTAAATCTAACGAAAAGCTCAGCCGCGTTGCCCGCACTGCGGGCAAGGTCGGCTGGAGCGATTAGTTAGAAAGAGAAAACCCGAAGTCGTAGTTTTTCACTTCGGCTCCTTTAGGGGGAGTATAGATAAACTTATCATCAGGAACATCGACGTTAATCTTAAGGTCCTTGTATATTTGCGACATGAACTCTTTGCCATCAAATTCAAACATGCCAATTCTCGTCAATAGGCCATCCTTTATCCTAATCCATAGTTTTATATGTGATGCCATTTCAGCACCTGGGAACCAACATGGTATGGCCTTAAAAAGATAGTACCCCTCATTATCTTCAATGACCTTGCCCAACAAGTTAACTTGCTGCATCCTTATGAAAGGATGCACGATATCAGTACCCGTCGGACAGAAGAGTCGTTTTCCCTTTGTGAGGGGAGCAGATTTCTCATAGTTGAATTTAGTTATATCTGTTTTTCCGTCTTCCTCGTAGATTAGCCATTCTATGTTTCCATTGACGATGTGTGTAACCTTCTGACTAAGACCTTCACATACACTATCCTGATACTCCATCCTCAATTTGTTCGGTTCCTTATACCATATCTTTGCTAGGATCAATTTTTCTTCGTCTGGTAATGCTTTAAACATTGGCATCTCATTCAATGTATATGCCGTCACAGTATAACTCTTTACGACAGCTCCTTTCTTTCCTATTTCTTTCAAAACTTCAACTTGAGAAAGTTCCTCAGCGGCAAGATTGAAGCTGGTCAAGCACAATCCAAACATAATAATTCTAATAATTGTCATGGTCGTTCAAAAACATTGAACCAAAGATTTTACAATAGTTGTTACATCGTAGCTTACTCAATATATGTCCTTGCTTTCTAACGAGTTATTAGGGGAAATTTCCCTTTTGGTGGTAGATTAATGCGAAAAAGGGGATTTCGTCAAGAAAAATTCCGTGTCGGAAAGCCCAGAAAAGTCTTTAATATTCCTAATATATCGTTATTACCCATATATAGAAATTTGCCTTATCCTGGGTAAACCAATGAAACGGAACTCGCCCCCACCATTGGAACAAACCCTGAAGGAATTTGACGCATTTTTAAGCCGCAAGCAGTTGGCGACGGCCAAGACCCGGCCATATCTGGTCCGCTGGGCGGCCGATTTCCTGCGCTATGCCCGAAAGTGCCGCGGAATGCCTTTCGAAGAGGCCGAAGCGCTTTACCTGCGGGAATTGGACGCCCGTCTGGCGCATTGGCACCGCGTCGCCAGCATGGGATGGTTCGGTGCCATCATCTTGCGAAAGGGACACCCAAGTCCTTGCAGATCTTGCGGGCGAGGTTGCCATGATTTCGGTGTGACGGGGAACGGAGGACCGGCGGTTCTGGACCGGATTGCCCCACCATGAATGGCTTCCGCCTTCGCGAATGAAGACGCACCCGTGCTCACGCAGATGCCTGAGCAGTTCCGCGCGCTTCATACGGTGACGAGTTCCTCGGTGTAGTCGGGGGCGGCGGCGCGGATGGCTTCCTCGCGGTTGAAATCGATGGCCTCGGCCAGCGTGGCGCGGAGACTGGCAAGCAGAACATCCCGAGTGCGTTCCTGGCAGTTCACACCGGGCACTTCCTCAATCCACCCAATCCACCACCCGCCATCCTGCTTCGTCACTGCCGTGTAGCTATTGGCCATGTTCGTCCACCTCCGAGCACAGAATATCACCTCTTGGTCAGGTTTGTCCATGCACCCAACGCGGGAAAATGATTATGCCTCCAGTTGACGACAGGCTGCAGAAGGTGCTGGACGGCTACAGAGATTTTTTACGCGACAGGAAAATGGCGATCCCAAAACAGCAGCCATTCCTGGTCCGATGGGTAAAGGAATTTCTTCATTTCGCGCAAAAATGAAATTTCCTTGATCTTGTTCTTCCCGGGCTCACGCCCGGGGCTATTGCTACTGCGCCCCCTGCGGGGGCTCCCCGTTCACGCTCACGTACCCGTTCCCGTTCACGGTCGTAACCCGTGATCCGTAATCCGGCGCTTGAATTCGCGTAATTCGTAGTTCAATCTCCGGGCTTCGCCCCCTGCGGGGGGGAAGCCGGGCGCCTCAGGCCGAGACTTCGCAGTAAGTCGAGTAGGACCGCGGCGGGGGCGCGAGATCGCCGTCTTCCTTCAGGCCATCAAGATGAAACCGGACCGCCTCCCGCATAGTCCGCTCGACCTCGGACCGGTGCTGGCCGGCGGCGACACAGCCGGGAAGATCGGGGGAAAACGCGGAATAACCCGTCGCCGTTTCTTCGACAACGATAAGGTACCTGCTCATTTCAACCCTGCCTGTTTGAGGATGCTGTTGAGCGTTCCGGGGGCCAGGTCATCGCCTGGCTTTCCGGCGATGGTAACTCGTCCGGGCTTGATAGAATGCTTGTACTGACGATGGCTTCCTCGCGTCGCTGCCAGGTACCAGCCGTCGGCAAGAAGCAGCCCGATGGCTTCGCGCACTTTCACGCTTAATGCATATCATGGCCCGCCGCAATTATCAAGCCTCGCCTGGCAGCCTCGCTCCGCCCCTCCGCGAGGGCTTTTGGGCATAGAGCATAGAGCCAGAGAAACAAAACCAAATTTGGCGTCTTTGCGTCTTGGCGCCTCTGCGTGATACCGCCGGTGCGCCGGAGGCCTTCAGCCCGCGGTTTCGAATTTCGAGTTTCGTCATTCGAATTTAGCCGGGCGCCTTGGCTGCTCACCCTTCCCCGGCAGGGCTGAAGCAAAAGCGCTACGACCACCCTGCGGGGCTTCCTCCCGGCGCCCGGATCACGGATTACCGACCACGGATTACGGGTTTTCCGGACCTGACCCCGATTCGCGCCTGAACCCTGAGCCCTTCTACATGCCCTACATGTCTACATGTGAATGAGACGGCAGTTCCTTCAGCCTTCAGCCTGCTTTTTCTCACCATGAAGAACATGAAGAGCATGAAGGCCCGTAATCCGTAATCAGTGATCCGTAATCCGTCAAAACCCTGAACCCTGACCCCTGAACCCTTCTACATGCCCTACATGTCTACATGTGAATGAGGCGGCGGTTCCTTCAGCCTTCAGCCTGCTTTTTCTCACCATGAAGAACATGAAGAGCATGAAGGCCCGTAATCCGTAATCAGTGATCCGTAATCCGTCAAAACCCTGAACCCTGACCCCTGAACCCTTCTACATGCCCTACATGTCTACATGTGAGTAGGGCGGCGGTTCCTTTTCGGGCTAGAAAAGGGTCTGGAGGGCGAGGATTCCGAGGGCGGCGAGCAAACTGGCCGGGGTGATGAGCAGCCCGGTCTTGACGAAGCGCCCGAAACTCATCCTCACCCCCTTCTGTTTCAGGATGCTCATCCACATGATTCCGGCCAGGGCGCCCAGGGGGGTGAGGTTGGCCCCCAGGTTGGACCCGGCCGCCACCGCCAGGGCGGCGGCGAAAAGGACGGTTCCGCGCAGGGAGGAGATCAGGGCGGCAAAGGCCAGGGTCATGGGAATGTTGTTGAGCAGGTTGGCCGCAAACGCCGAACCGGCCCCGCAGACCGCCACCGCCACCGCCGGGGAATCCCCGCAGCCCGAGGCAAGCGCCTCCCCCAGGGTCCGGGTAATCCCGGAGCGGTTGAGGGCGCCCACGGTGACGAACATCGAGAGGGCAAACGGCACGATGGCCCAGGGCAGCCGGCCCAGGGTCCGGCGCAGTCCCGGGCCCCCGCTCTTCTTCAGGTCCCGCCCCAGGAGCCGGGCCCAGGAGCGGCGTCCGATCAGGATCGCGAGCAACCCCCCCGCGGCCGCCAGCGCAATCGGCCACATCTGCAATCCCAGCTTCGGGGCCAGGGCCAGACCCAGGATGACCAGCATGAGCAGGACAAGCCCCAGCAGAGCCCCGGGGCGGTCGGTGACGGCCTTGGCCGCGTCGTAGCGACGGGTCCTTTCCAGAGGCCGGGAGATTTCCTTCCGGAAAAGCAGGTAGAGCCCGAGGAGATTGACCGCGCCCGCCAAGAGGGTGGGCAGGAGCATCCAGCGCGCGTATTCCACGAACTCCAGCCCGAAGGCCCCGGCCAGGATGATGTTGGTGGGATTGCCCACGTACAGCAGCATGCTCCAGGTGTTGGCGGCGAAAAACTCCGCCAGCAGGTAAGGAACGGGATCGACCCGGGCGTGGCGGGCGAAATAGCAGATCAGGGGGGTGAAGGTGAGGATGATAATGTCGTTGGAGGTGAAGATGGTGAGAACCGAGACGGTGGCATAAAGGGAGAAAAAAAGCTTCCTCCCGTCCCCCCCGGCCCAGTTCAGGGCGCGCCGGGCGCAGTATTCGAAAACCCCGGTGATGTCGAGAAAAACGCTGATGAAAACCATGGAGAAAAAAAGCGCGAGGATCCCGGCCGGCTGGATTCGCCCGTCTCCGGAGAGGCTCTCGAGAATCTCCGGGAAAGGCAGGAAACCCAGCCCCAGCAGGAGCAAAGGGCCCAGGAGCGCCCCGATGAAGTAGGTCTCCACCCGCAGCCGCCGCCGGCGCAGCCGGACCCGCAGATAGGGCCGGCGCAGGATGAACGCGGCGATGGCCAGGCAGGAAAGCAAAAAAATCAGGACTACCGGCAGTTGCCCTTTCTCCATGGCTCCTCAGAAATATGTAAGGCCCCGGGATCGGAGGAAGTATACTGCCGCCTCATGAAAACCGGGATATTCACTCTGGCGGCCATCCTGCTCCTGGGGGCGTTTTCCGCCCCCGGGCAGGAAAACTACCTGAAGGCGGCCTTCGCCCCCAAAGAGTGGGGAAAATACGCCGCCCGCTCCCAGGAAGAAGGCGTTGGGCGCTGGCAAGCCGAGTGGGTTCTGGAACGCCGGCAGATCGGGCCGCCCGAGATCTACCACGTCCGGGACGAGGCCCGGGGGCTTTTCGGCCACGACAACCGGTGGGAAGAGCGGATCGTCGAGGCCGACTTCCGGCTCGAGGACGGCCGGATGAAAATGCTCCGGGCCGAGGAAGAGACCAGGGACCGGGCCGGAAACCCGCTGCGCCGGATCGTCCAGGAATTCGACTACGAAAAGGCCGAGATTCGCTGCCTGATCTCGGAGGCCGGGAAACCCGAGCCCCGCCGGGTCCTCATCCCCATCGAGGGCAAGGTGGTCTCGGAAAAGGAGATCGTCTCCTACCTGCGCGGATTCCCTTTCCGCCCCGGGGGCGAACTCCCCTTCACCATGCTCGACCGCGAGCTCGAGACCACCTCCATCCTGGCCGTTTACGAAGGCCTGGAAACGGTGGAAACCCCGGCCGGGACTTTCTCCTGCCACAAGGTCCGCTTGATCCCGGACCTGGGGATCGCGACCTTCCTGGGCAAGCTGGTCGCCCCCGACCTCTATCTCTGGTTCCGGGAGGAGCCCCCGCATTCCTGGGTCAAGTACCTGGGTCTGGAAGGTTCCCTGGGCTCCCCCGGGATCGTCTCCGACCTGGTCGAGTTCCACGCCCTCCCCTCAACCGGAAAGGCGGATTTCCCGCATCCCCCGGACGGAATTGAACAGATAGATCTTCGGGGCGGCCAGGGCCGCCTCGACGCTGATGACCCTCTCCCGGAGCCGGCCCCGCTCCAGCAGGAAGGCCCGCTGCGTGCCGGGCAGTAGCCCGCACCGCAGCGGCGGCGTCCAGAGAGAACCTGCGAGCTCGACGGCCACGTTGGCCGTGACGGACTCGGTGATCTCTCCGTCCGCGTTGTAGAGCAGGACCTCGTCGCTCCCCGGGCGCTGGCGGAGGGCTTCCTCGTAGACGCCTCGGCGGGTGGTCTTGTGGTAGAGGAAAACGTCTTTGGCGTCCACCGGCCCCGCGGCCAGCGCCACGCGCCCGAAGCCCGCCGCCGGATCCAGGGGCGCCGCCCGGCCGCGAACGAAGCCCGCACCCGAGACGAGCAAGCGGACCCGGTGCGGCTCCGCCGGCAGGCCGGAGGCGATCCGCTCCAGCTCCTGGCGGATTTTTTCCAATTCCGCCGGGATGTCGAAGTAATCCGCCGACTCCTCCAGCCGGCGCAGGTGGTACTCCAGCAAGGCGTAGCCGCCCCCGGGGGTCCAGAGCAGGGTTTCCAGAAGATCGAAATCGCGCGGCAGCGGGGCGAGCGTGCCGGCCTTGGTCAGGCACTCGGCGTACTCGCTCTCCGGCCGGGAATCCCAGAGGATGCCGCCGCCGAGGCCGAATTCCGCCCGGCCGGTCGGCTTATGCAGGAGGACGGTGCGGATGGCGACGTTGAACCGGGCCCGGCGGCCGGGGGAAACGAAGCCGATCGCGCCGGTGTAGACCCGCCGGGGGGAGCATTCCAGCTCCGCGATGATCTCCATAGTCCGGCGCTTGGGGGCCCCGGTGATGGAGGCGGGGGGGAAGGCGGCCTGCAGGATCCGGCTTAGGGGCTCGTGGGTGCGGGCGCTCACCGTGGAGGTCATCTGCCAGGCCGCCGGGTACCTTTCGGCCTCGAACAATTCCGGGACCCGGACGCTGCCGCCAAAGGCCGCGCGCCCAAGGTCGTTGCGGACCATGTCCACGATCATCACGTTCTCCGCCCTCTCCTTCTCGGAGCGGACGAGGCTTGAGCGCCTTTCCCGGTCCTGCTCGGGCCACAAGCCCCGGGGGGCCGTCCCCTTCATGGGGCGCGACTCGATCTCTTCCCCGTCCAGGCGCAGGAAAAGCTCCGGGGAAGCGCTGCAGACGGCCCACTCCCCCGTGTCCACGAAGGCCGCGAAAGGGGCCCGACCGTCCCCGGCAAGCTCCAGGAAGAGGCGCCAGGGATCGGCGTCCGTTTGCGCCCGCAGCCGGTAAGTAAAGTTGACCTGGTAGGTGTCCCCGGCGCGAATGTGCTCCTTGATCCGGCGGACGCAGCGCCGGTACTGCTCCGGCGTCACGGACGGTTGCCAGGAAATGTCGGCCCCGGGTTGGTTCCCGCCGGGGAGCAACGCGATCTCCGCGGGCGCGGAGAAGATGCCGAACCAGGCCAGGGGGAACTCCCCGTCGCTCTGGGCGGGCAGGGCCGGGTCGAAGGCGGGGGCGGCTTCGTAGGAAATGAACCCGGCCGCGTGCCGGCTGTGGCCTTCCACCTCTTGCTCGATCCGGCGCAGCAGCGGCAGCACTTCCTCGATCCGGGCGGCGCTCAGGACCAGGCGGGGGGAGGAGAACTCCAGCCACCTGCCCACCTCGGAGTCGCGCACCACCACCCGCGGCCGCGTTCCCGGGTTGCGGATCATCGTAGCGGGCCGACGCCGGCGGCGCCTTACACGATATTGACGATAAGGGCGCCCCAGACGGTCAAAAGGACGTTGCCAATGGCGTAAGGGACGGTGTAGCCGATCACGCAAACCGCGCTTTTCGAGTCGTCCTTGACCACGTTCAGGGCCGCGGTGCAGGTGCCCGCTCCGGTCATCGCTCCCAGCAGCAACACGGGGTTGAGCTTGATCACGTAAAGCCCGAACAACCAAGTGAGAACGTGGGGGATGCAGGTCAGGCAGACGCCGGCCAGGAAGATGGCCCCGCCCGCCTGCCGGATGGCCGCCAGCGCCTTGGGCCCGGCCGAGATGCCGACACAGGCGATAAAAAGGTTGAGGCCCAAACTGGTGAACAGCCAAACGGTCGGCGTGGGGATGTAGCCCCAGGTCGGCCGGGTCGAGCGCAGCCAGCCGAAAAAGATGCCTGACACCAGCACTCCGCCCCCGATGCCCAGGGTGATGGGAATTCCTCCGATGCTGATGGCGACCAACCCGAGCAGGGTGCCGACGATAATTCCCAAACCGACCGTAACCAGGTCGGCGACGTCCGAAGCGCGTTCGGGATAGCCCAGGGCCTTGGCCAGCCCTTCCACGTTGTCCCGCTCTCCGATCACGTTGATGACATCCCCCCGGCGCACCTTGAGATTAGGGGTCAGAGGCAGGGCGTGTCCCTGCCGGGTGACGCCGCGGACAAAGCAGCCGCGGCCGCGCGGGAGCAGAATCTCCGCCAGGCTCCGGCCGTCCAGGGCCTTGTTGGTCACGCAGATGCCGAGAATTTCCCCGATCATCCGGCCGATGGTCTTGGCGTCCACTTCCGGACCGATGATCTCGGCGCCTTTGAAAATCCCGGATTGGTACCCGGTCAGGAGCACGGTGTCCCCCCTTTCCAGCTTGAGGCCGCCGGCGACATCCTTGATGACCAGGTCTCCCTTTTTGACCCGGTCGATCGAGACCCGGGCGGGGAACTTCGCCGTCAGCGCTGCCACGGTCGCGCCGATGGCATTTTCATTGGCGACCAGGTAGGCCCGCGGCATGACCAGGTTCTCCCAAGAGAAAGCCTCTACGGTTTCGTTTTCCTGGCCGGAACCCATTTCGGCCTCAGCCTGCTTGGCGGCCTGCGGCAGGTTGATCCCCCAAATGCCATAAAGCAACTTGACCAGGATAATGACCCCGGCGGTGCCGAAGACATAGGTAACGGCGTAGGCTACGGCCACGTCGGAATCGAGGCTGAGGTCGGAGGTGACTTTCTCGCCCGCCAAGTGCTTGAGCGCGCCGTCGGCGGTGCCGATCACGGTGGATTGGGTCAGGGCGCCGCCGAGCAAGCCAGCGCTGTAGCCTTTGTTGAATCCGAATGCCTTGGCCAGGCCGACCGCGGCGATCAAGGCCACGAAACAGAAAAAGACCGCGATGGTGATGTACTTGGCGCCGCCGCGCCTGATCCCGCCGACAAAATCGGGCCCCACCTTGTAGCCGATAGCGAAGATGAAAAGCCCGAAGGACACTGTCTTGATGATGCCCAGGTCGAAATGAGTATGCCGGAGAGTCGCCGCCCCCAACACGATCGCCACCAGGAGCACGCTGGTGGTGGAACCCAGGGAAAACCCGCCGAATTTGAGATTGCCCAGCGCATAGCCGGCGGCCAGGGCGGCAAACAAGAGCAAGGAGGGGTTGTCGCGGCAAAGTTGGACAATGTCCCGGATTACGCTATGCATTCCGCAGCCTCCTTGTCATGAAGGTGTTGAATTATATTCATTCAGGGCGGCCAGGATCAGGTCGGCGGCCTTGCCGCCGGAGAGGAGCATCCCCCCGAAGATCGCCCCCATGCGCGGCCCGCCGAAAACGGCGTTGGCCGCCATCCCGGCCACGTACAGGCCCGGGAAGACCTCCCGGGTGTTTTCCAGGGTCAGGGTCTCGGCCTTTTCCGCCCACATGGACTTTTCCCCCTCGATTTTCCCGCTGGGGGTGGCCAGGCGGCCGGGAACCTTGGCCTGCACCACTTTCACCACCTCGGTGGCGTGGCCGGAGGCGTCGAGCACGCACCGGGCCCGGACCGCCAGGGGGTCCACGTGCAGGCCCGCCATCTGCACCGGCGACCAGTTCAACACCACCCCGACCACCCGGTCGGGGCGCATGAGCACGTCCTCGACGCTGATGCAGTTGAAAAACGCCACCCCGGCCCGGGCTGAAGCCGAGATCAGGGCGGAAACGGCCTCCACCGAACCGGCCGTGTGATAGCCTTCCCCATACGGGCGATGCCCGATTCCGAATTCGTCCAGGATCTCCAGGGCGCTTTCCTGGACTACGATCTCGTTGAACATCATCCCCCCGCCCCACATCCCGCCGCCAACGCTGAGCTTGCGCTCGTAGAGGGCGACTTTCCGGCCCGCGCGGGCCAGGCGGCAGCCCGCCACCAGGCCCGCCGGTCCGCCGCCCACAACGGCCACGTCCACCTCAAGATGGTCCTGGAGGCGCTGGAAATATCTCTCCACGATCGCCCGACTGATGATCCGTTCGTCGATTTCCATGGTTCCCTCTCCTCTTATCTTATTATCCACAGATTAACGTAATTATCACGCAAAGCCGCCAAGAAAACCGATTCGCCTACGGATTAACCGCTAATCTCGCCAATCCCCACGAATCAAGGTGACGGATTACGGATCACTGATCACGGATTACGGGCCTTCATGCTCTTCATGTCCTTCATGGTGAGAAAAACAGGCTGAAGGCTGAAGACTGAAGGAACTGCCGCCGCATTCACATGTAGACATGTAGGGCATGTAGAAGGGTTCAGGGTTCAGGGTTCAGGGGCGAATCGGGGTCGGTATCGGGATCGGAATCGGTATCGGGCGAAATCAGGCTGAAGGCTGAAGGCTGAAGGCGGAAGGAACTGCCGCCTTTTCAACCATGTAGAACATGTAGGGCATGTAGAAGGGTTCAGGGTTCAGGGTTCAGGGTTTTGACGGATTACGGATCACTGATCACGGATTACGTTGGTTCTCCTGTCTCCTGTTTCCTGTCTCCTGACTCTATGCTCTATGCCCTATGCTCTATGCTTCGTTTAGAGCATGGAGACGGGGTCGACGTCCACCTCGACCTTGACCCCCTGGCGGGCGGGGAAATCGGCTAATGCCGCCGCCAGCGCCCGGTTGACCGGGAGGACCTCCCGGTTGCGGATCAGAATCTGGCGCCGGAAATGGCCGCGCACCCGTTCCACCGGGGGGATGGCGGGTCCCAGCAGCTCCGCCCCCGCCGGCAGCAGCGGCCCGATCCGGCCGGAGAGGTATTCGGCCGCGGCCTGGCTCTTGGCCTCCACTCGGGAGGAGACGGTGAGCCCGATCAGGTGCACCAGGGGCGGGAAGCTCAGCTCGGCGCGGGTGCGGATCTCGCTGGCGTAGAAGGCCTCGTAGTCCTGGCGGGCGGCGGCCTTGAGGGCGGGATGGGACGGGGTGTAGGTCTGGATCACCACCTCCCCTTCCGCTTCCCCCCGCCCGGAGCGGCCCGCCACCTGGGTCAGGATCTGGAAGGTGTACTCGGCGCTGCGAAAGTCGGCCAGGTTGAGGGCGGTGTCGGCGAAAACCACCCCCACCAGGGTCACCCCGGGAATGTCCAGCCCCTTGGCGATCATCTGGGTCCCGACCAGGATCCGGGTCCCGCCCCGGCGGAAGCGGTTGAGGACCTTCTCGTGGGAACCCCTCCCGCCCACCGTGTCGGTGTCCATCCGCTCCACCGGGATCCCAGGGAAGCAGCGCCGGATCTGGTCCTCGACCCGCTCGGTCCCCATCCCCTTGAGGTCGATCTCGGGGGAACGGCAGAGCGGGCAGAAGCGGGGCACCGGCTCGGAATGCCCGCAGAAATGGCAGACCAGCCGGCCCCGGGTCCGGTGATGGGTGAGGGCCACGCTGCAGTGCCGGCAGCGCAGGACGTGGGCGCACTGGCGGCAGACCGCGGCGGGGTTGAACCCCCGCCGGAGGATGCACTGCCCCCCCGCCTCCAGGCACCGGCCCATGGCGCTCATGAGTTCCCGGGAAAAACTGACCGGGCGGCCGGCGAACTCGGCCTCCCGGCGCATGTCCACGATCCGGACCCGGGCCAGTTCGGCTTCCTGGGGGCGGGCGCGCAGGACCAGCAGTTCCCCTCGCCCGTGCCGGGCGTTGTGGTAGCTCTCCAGGGAGGGAGTGGCCGAGCCCAGGATGACCGGGATTCCCTCCAGCTTGGCCCGGAGAATGGCCACGTCCCGGGCGTGGTAGTAAGGCGAGTTCTCGCCCTGCTTGTAGGAGGTCTCGTGCTCCTCGTCCACCACGATAATCCCGGGGGCCTGAAGCGGGGCGAAGACCGCCGAGCGGGGACCGAGGACGATGGCGGCCGCCCCGGCGCGGATCCGGCGCCAGGCCTCGCTCCTTTCCCCCTCGGCCAGGGCGCTGTGGATCACCGCCACCCTTTCCCCGAACCGGGCCCGGAACCGCTCCGAGGTCTGGGGGGTGAGGGAAATCTCGGGAACGAGCACGATGGCCTGCCGGCCGGAAGCGATTACCTTCTCCACGGCCTGGAGGTAGATCTCGGTCTTGCCCGAGCCGGTGATCC
>CAZIEA010000054.1:0-5502 GCA_964538495.1 uncultured bacterium
CCTCCGGAGCCCGGAGGGTGTGATGACGCTGGGAAAGGGTGATGTTTTCATCCACGTTGAGGTTGCTGACCCAGGCCGGACGAGAAAACACCCTCCCGATCGCCCCCCGTTCCTCCGCCGCCTCGGCCGGGCCCATCAAGGCCCAGTCCTTTCCCCGGAAAAGGACCTTCCCGGCCCGGGGTTTTTCCAGTCCCTGGGCGGCGGCGGCCAGGAGCAACCGATCCAGGTTGAGACCGCGTCCGGTCAAGATCGCCACGAGCCCCCCGGCCGGACAGGAGAAGCCGATATTTTCCAGCTTGACCCGGGCCTCGGGCGGGGCGGGCAGACCGACCCCCCGAAATTCGAGAACCGTCTCTTTCATCGCGGAATTCCGTGCCTGAACAAAATTGCTTCCTCTGCTGACTTCCATTTTCCCACTCGGTTATCGGCGCCTTTGCGTCTTGGCGTGATAAAAGCAGATTTTCTACATGTCCTACATGCCTACATGTGAATGTGGCGGCAGTTCCTTCAGCCTTCAGTCTTCAGCCTGATTTCGCTCGATCCCGATACCGATTCCGATACCGACCCCGATTCGCTTCCGAACCCCGGCGCCAAGCCCCATACCGCACGAATCACGCCGTGAACGAGAACGTGAACGTGAACGAATCTGTTTAATCTGTGAAATCTGTGGACGGCATTTGGTTTTCTACATGTCCTACATGCCTACATGTGAATGTGGCGGCAGTTCCTTCAGCCTTCAGTCTTCAGCCTGCCTTTCAGCGCTAAACCTCATACCCCACACCTCACACCGAGTACGAGTTCGAGTACGATAATCTGTGAAATCTGTGGACGAATGATTTTTCAAGCGTAGGTCAGGACCGAGATCAGGGCCAAGACGAGAAACAGGGCGGTCACCGACTTCACCACCGCCCTGGTCGCCGCCATGGGGATCTCGTGGCGGGCCGTGGCGCCCAACCCTTCCAGGCAGCAGATCGTTCCGGTCAAGAGACCGGGGATGGTGGACTTAGCCAGGAAGTTGGCCACATCCCTGGGAGTAACGGCCTCGAAGACCGACCGGATGAAAACCCCGGGCGGCTCGGCCGAATCGGAAAAGAAAGTCCCGCTCAAGTAACCGCTGAAAAAGGAGAACATCACAAAAATCACGCTCAGGGTGAAAACCGACGCCATCACCGCGATCACCCGGGGCCAGGCCAGATAGACCAGGGGATCGAGCCCCTGAGAGTCGAGGAGCCCAACCTCCCCGGAAACCTGCATCGAGCCCATCTCGGTGGCGATCGCGGTGCCGCTGCGCCCGATCACGATGAAATTCACCAGGAGCGGCCCCAACTCCCCGATAATGACCGTCACCAGGATGGGACCGAGCAGAGCCGACTGCCCGAACTTGACCAGCCAGAGCCGGGCCTGGACCACCACCGAAACCCCGATCAACAGCGAGATCAGGACAATGAAGCGGGAGGCCTCCACCCCGGTGAAGAGAATCTGCCGGGCCAGAACGTCGCGGATGGTCCGGCGCCGCACCACCGGGGTGAAGCTGAGCCGGACCAGGGCGCAGACCGTCCCGGCCAGGTATTGAAAATTCCTTAACCTCTCCCGGACCCGGAGGCCGATGTTTGCCAGGAAGTTCAATTCAGAATTTAGGGTTCAGGGTTCAGAAAAACCACGTAATCCGTGATCAGTGATCCGTAATCCGTCGAAAACCAGGATACAGGAAACAGGAGTCAGGAGTTGCGAAAACCAGTAAGTAGTGGGTAGTGAGCAGTAAGCAGTCACCTGAATTCGTGTAATTCGCGGAATTCGTAGTTCAATCCCTGGGCTTCGCCCCCTGCGGGGGCTCTGCTTGTTTCGTATTTGATTTTGCGTCTCGGCGTCTTTGCGTGATGAAGGCGGCGGTTCCTTCAGCCTTCAGCCTGTCTTTCAGCGCTAAACCTCATACCCCACACCTCACACCGAGTACGAGTTCGAGTACGATAATCTGTGTAATCTGTGCAAAAGAAATAATCTGCGGTAATCTGCGTAATCTTAGTTTACGTTAGCGCGGATTCGCGAGATTCGCGGTTTCCCTTCAGCCTTCAGCCTGGAATAGCGGTGGTTATTTTATCCGTTATTTGAGACGATTCATTTTAATTTTTCTGCAGGATCGAATCGGGAGGTTTCCAGGCAGATGAAAATCGGGCACATGAACTCCCCTTTCTTCCCCCTCCCGGACGAGTTTGCCTACGCCGCCCGGGAAGGCTTCGATTTTCTGGAACTCACCATCGAGCCTCCCTGTTCCGCCCTGGAGGACCTCGAGGCCGGAAAAATCCGGGCCCTGTCCGCGAAAACGGGGCTCCCCGTCCCCGTGGTGCACAACAGCTGGTATATCCCCTACGCCAACCCCCTCCCCCGGATTCGGGAAGCCTGTTTCCCCTACCTGGAAGGCTGCCTCGACCTGGCCCGGGAATGCGGCGCCGGCCTGCTCAACCTTCACACCAACCTGTCCTATTCCGGGAAGCTCCTGGATCTGGTGCTCGATAACCATCTGGTTTTCCTGCGCCGGCTGGTGGAGGCGGGAAGGAAAAGAAATATCGGAATCATGCTTGAGCCGGTGGGGAACCGTTACGACACTTTCGAGAACCTGGCGCTGCTCATGGAAGGAGTGGATGGGCTGGGGCTCCACCTAGATCTCGGCCACGCCCATATCACCGAACCCGACAGCGGGGAAAACCTGATCCGCCGTTTCGCCCCCCGCCTACGGCACGTCCATCTTTCCGACAACTGGGGCGAGGAAGACGAACACCTCGCCCTCGGGCAGGGCAGCCTCCCCCTGGAAAAAATCCTCCGCGCCCTGCGCCGGGAAAATTACAACGAGACTTTTACCCTGGAGGTCTTTTCCCAGGACCGGGCCGAACTCCTGGAAAGCCGCCGGCTTTTCCTCGAACTCTGGAACCGGCTCTAATTCCTGCTTTTCCACCGATTTTCACGGATTTTTTCTTCATGCTCTTCATGGCCTTCATGGTGAGAAAAAGCAGGCTGCAGGCTGATGGAACTACCGCCTTTATCACGCAAAGACGCAGAGACGCCAAGACGCAAAATTGGGGTTTGTTTTATTAGCTCTATGCTCTATGCCCTATGCTCTATGCTGAAATGTCCACAGATTTCACAGATTAAACAGATTCATTTTTTTGCGCATTCTGGATTCTGAATTCTGGATTCCGATTGCGCCAGTGAACGGATTACTGATCACGGATTACGTTGGTTCTCCTGACTCCTGTCTCCTGTATCCTGGTTTTCGACGGATTGCGGATTACTGATCACGGATTACGTTGCTTCTCTGACTCCTGTTTCCTGTATCCTGGTTTGGGACGGATTACGGATTACTGATCACGGATTACGTTGGTTCTCCTGACTCCTGACTCCTGTATCCTGGTTTGGGACGGATTACGGATTACTGATCACGGATTACGTTGGTTCCCCTGCCTCCTGTATCCTGAATTGAACAAGACCAACATCTAAGGAGGATGAAATGAAAATATACGCGGGACGGACGGCCGGGGCGCTCCTGATCGGGGCGCTCCTGTCCGGGTGTGGAGGCAAAACCGCCAGTGAACCCAAGGAGATCGAGATGGCCGGAATCGGACCCGTCAACGTCGTGATCGCGACCAGCCGGGGAGACATTCGGCTGGAACTCTTCCCCCTCCAGGCCCCCTATGCCGCGGCCAACTTCGTCAACCTTTCCCGCCGGGGCTATTACGACGGACTCAAGTTCCACCGGGTGATCAAGGACTTCATGATCCAGGGTGGGGATCCCAAGGGAACCGGAAGCGGCGGACCCGGCTATTGTTTCCGGGACGAGTTCTCCCCCAACCTCAAGCACGACGGTCCGGGAGTTCTTTCCATGGCCAATGCCGGACCTAACTCCAACGGCTCCCAATTCTTCATCACCCACAAGGCCACCCCCTGGCTGGACGGGAAGCACACGGTATTCGGTAAGGTCCTGGGCCCGGAAGACCAAGCCGTCGTGGACGCCGTCCGGCAGGGCGACGTCATCGTGAGCGTCTCCGTCTCCGGCGATGCCGACGCCCTACTGAAGGCCTTGGCGGAACAAGTGGCCCAATGGAACCAGGTGCTGGACCGCAATTATCCCGCCAAGTGAATACGGCGGGCGCGGGCGGAAAATCCCGGCCGGGGGCCGGGGGTCGGTCGCCGCTGGAAAATCCGCTCCGGCGGGCGGGGCGGAAACCGTTCGGGGCCGGGCTGCTGCTGGCGGCGCTGGCGGCGGGGAAGCTCGTGATTCCCCCTCCCTGCTCCGGGGCGCCGCTCACCATCGTCAATTACTACAGCCCCGAAAACCGCCACCGGGAAAAACGCCCCCGCACCAATTACATCATCGTCCATACCACCGAGGGCGCCTCGCTCGGCTCCCTGCGCAAGCTCCACCGCAACGGGGAGGCGCATTACTTCATCGATCCCTCCGGCAAGGTTTTCCGGATCATCCAGAAGGACCGGATCGCCCTGCACGCGGGGCGGAGCATGTGGGACGGACGGAGCAACCTCGACGACTTCTCCATCGGGATCGAGCTGGCCGGTTTCCATAACCGGGAGGTGAGCGCGGCCCAGTACGCGGCGCTCAAGGAACTCCTGCGCCAACTCCAGGCCATCTATTCCATCCCCGACGAGCGGGTCATCCCCCACGCCATGGTGGCTTACGGATCCCCCAACCGCTGGCAGAGCCGGTCCCACCGAGGGCGCAAGCGCTGCGGGATGCTCTTTGCCCGGCCGGACATCCGCCGCAAGGCGGGGCTCGGGCCCGGCCCCGCCCGGGACCCGGACGTGGCGGCCGGGCGGCTCGTGGTCGGCGATCCCTACCTGGCGGGGGTGCTCTTCGGCAGCCCCGGCGAACGGGACAAGGCTTTGGCCATGTTCTCCGGAGATAAAGTTTCCGTGATCGGCAAGGGCCGCACCGCCTGGGACGTGGCCCGCGACCAGTACAACTCCCCGGGGACAAGTTACATCTTCCCGGACGGGAAAACCGTCCCCGGAGACAAGATCGCCAATTGGAACTCCATTCCTCCCGGAACCAAGGTGGTTCTCTCCGGGGATCAGCGGGATAACCCTCCCGAGGGGATCCGGGAACTGGGGCGGGACGGAAAGTCGGCCCGGGAACTGGCCGGGCAGGAATTCGCCGCCGATACCACCATCTACATTTTCCCGGGCGGCAAATACAAACCGGGGAACCGGATGACAGAGAAGGATTTCCGCGGCCTCCCGGAAGGCACCCGGGTCCTGGTCGGCTATTCCCTGGCCGGAAAGGTCACCCCGCAAAAAAGGGCCTTCGAGATTTCCGGGCTGGACTGGAATCTTCCCGCCACCGTCTACCTCTTTCCCAACGGACGCTTCGTCACCGGCGATCAGCTCGGGGAAAAGAGCATCCCCCGCGACACCCTGGTCTTCTCCCGCCGCTGACCCCTCATGTCGGCAACCTCCGCAAAATCCCGGCCCTCCCCTCGCGAACCACGGGAAGGC